>JAEEMQ010000014.1 GCA_016283295.1 Alphaproteobacteria bacterium | reverse complement strand
GCTGTTAATTTACATCAAAGCGCTTGAAGAATATAAAAATTCGTGCTAACTTCATCACAAACCGATTACTCGCAACGGAGAAAAAATTATGAACAAAGGTCGTCTGCTTACATTGATAGCCGTTATGGCGGTGTTTTTCATTGTCGTAAAAACGGATTGGCATCCGCGAATTGACCACGAACAACTGCAAAAAGAAGCCGTGGATGTAAATAACAGCTATACCGTCAAACATACCGACGGCTTGGAGAAAACCTATTTTTCCAACGGTGCGGTTCGCAGCGAGACCAATTATGTTAACGGAGAACGCCAGGGCAAGGCTTTTTACTATTATGCCGACGGCTCGTTGCATTCCGAAGTAAACTATGTGCACGGCAAACGCGAGGGCGAAACCAAAACTTATTACAAAAACGGCCAGCTCGAAAAAACCTACACCTATGTCGACGATATGCTGAACGGACCGGCCAAATCTTATGACAAGAACGGCATTTTGGTCAGCGAAACCACCTTTGTCAACAACAAACAGCATGAAAAAGAAATCGCTTATTACCCGAGCGGCAAAGTAAAGGCCGAGTTTTATTTTGACGAAGACGGCCGGCTGCACGGCAAAATGCAGGAATTTTACGAAAACCGCAAGATTCGCCGCGAAACCTCATTTTCTCACGGCAAAGAAGACGGCTTGGAGCAACTCTTTTATGAAAACGGCGAGTTGTTCCAAACTTCGCAATATATAAACGACGTGTTGGACGGCCCGCAACGCACTTACAGCGAACAGGGTGTATTGCTCGCCAGCGCCGAATATCAAAAAGGCAAAATAAACGGCGTTGCCACCACCTATTGGCCCAACGGCAAAGTCAGAGAACAATACAACTTTGTCGATGGCATTAAACAGGGAGAATATAAAAAATTCAACGACAAAGGCGTTTTGCTGACTTCGGCCACCTATGTCAACGATATTGTCAACGGCCCGCTCACCCTCAATTATCCCAACGGCAAACCTTATGCAGTAATTCCGTATCAAGACGGTAAAATCAACGGCAAAACCGTGCGTTATTACGAAACCGGCGAAAGAATGGCCGAGGCAGAATTTGTCGACGGGCTGATTGAAGGCCATGAGATGGAATATTATAAAAACGGCCGTCCGAAACACGATTATTTGTATCGCGACGGCAAACCGGACGGACCGGCCACCGAATATTACGAAAACGGCAAAATCAAACGCACCATGGTTTTCTCCGACGGACAACTCAGCAATTTTGTGGTCAACTACGACAGCAACGGCATGAAAATTTTTGAGGCACAATACCTTGAAAATATCGTCAACGGCACGGCGCGTCTTTATCAAAAGGGCGGCAAGCAGGTCGGCACGATTATCCCGTATCGCGACGGCAAAATATCGGGAATTATTGAAGATTTGGATAAATCCGGCAACATTATGCAGGAAGTGGCGTACAGCGACGGTGTTTATCAGGGAAAAGTTACCGGCTATTATCCTTCCGGCAACGTTAAATATAATTTGGAAACCCCTACCGCCGGCAAACAGCCTTCAGAGCTTTATTATGATGCCGACGGCAGAGCGGTAAAGGAAAATCTGACAGGAAAACTTACGGTTTATAATCCGGACGGTTCGCTGCAGGCCGAGCTTAATTACGTTAAAGGCGAACCGAGCGGACCGCTGAAAACCTATTATCCGCAAAGCGGCAATATTCATATTGAAACAACCATGGCGGACGGCGTTTATAACGGCATTTACAAAGAATATAACGAAAAAGGCGGTGTCATTACGCAAACCAAGTATGACAAAGGAGTGATAGACGGCGTGATTTCCACCTATTACGACAACGGAAAACTCTTGATGCAAGTACCTTTCGTCAACGGTGTCGCCGACGGCAAAGTAACCGGATATTACGAAGACGGCAAAACCGCTTTTACCATGTTTTACAAAAACGATAAAATCAACGGGTTGCTGACGACGTATTATCCCAACGGCAATAAAAAAACCGAGAAAATGCTCAAAAACGGTGCTTGGTCCGGCAACGAGTATCGCGAATACGATGAGAACGGCCGCGTCACTTTGGAAGTATCCGAGGACGGCTACGGCATAAAATTCACGCGTACCGATGCCGACGGCAACAAAGAAGAACTTTCCGAAGCCGAAAGAATACACCTTGTCAACCGCCTCAAAACCTTAAACATCGGCATAATCGGCGAAGATAAACTTTCCGAATACATCAACAAAATGTCTGTTTCCAACCCGGAGAAAAAATAATGAGCGAACAAGAAATAACGGAACGCCTTGTTGCTATTGAAATGGCTCTCGATAATCAACAGAAAGCCATCGACGATTTGAGCGAAATGCTGATTAAACAGGGCAAAATAATCAGCCATTTGCAAAAACAAAACGAGTGGCTGAAAAATAATATCAACCAGGATGTGGTTAAGCCTTTGGCCGAAGAAACCCCGCCGCCGCACTATTAATAAGGAGAATCAAAATGCGTGTTGTCATCAAAAAAGATTATGAAGAACTTTCACGTTGGGCCGCCGATTATGTGGTCTATCGCATCAACAAGCATCATCCTTCGCCGAAGCGGCTGTTTGTGCTGGGTCTGCCGTCGGGCTCAACCCCGCTCGGTATGTTCAAACATCTGGCGCAATATTATAAAGAAGGCAAAGTTTCGTTTGAAAACGTCGTATTTTTCGGCATGGGCGAATATATCGGCATCGGTGCCGGCGACGAGCACGGTTTTCAATATTATTTATGGGATAAATTCCTCAAATACATCAACATCAAAAAAGAACACGTTTATTTTTTGGACGGCCTGACCAAAGATTATGCCAAAGAATGTGCCGCTTATGAAGCCAATATCAAAAAATACGGCGGGGTCAATCTGTTTATCGGCGGTGTCGGCGTTGACGGCCATATTGCCTTTAACGAGCCGTATTCTTCGCTGTGTTCCCGTACCCGTGCCAAAATGCTGACTCCGAGTACCTTAAAAGCCAACTCCCGCTTTTTTGACAACGACATTTCCAAGGTGCCGCCGCTGGTGCTGACCATCGGTATTTCTACCATGATGGATGCCGAAGAAGTGATGATTATGGCGACCGGTGCCGAAAAAGCCAATGCGCTCAAAAATGCTATTGAAGGAGGTATAACTCACGCTTGGCCGATAAGCATATTGCAGCAACATCCGCACGCCATTATCGCCTGCGACGATGCCGCCACCGTCAAGCTCGAAAGCGAAACGGTAGCCTACTTCAAGGAAATCGATAAAAATAAATTCTAAGAGAGCCGAACATTATTTATCGCACTTTTAATAAAACGAGAAACAAAACTTGACAAAATATCCAAAGTGCTGTATCATGACCGTATTAACAGAAAATAAGGAGTAAATCTATGGGAAAAGAACCTTTGCGTGATAAACTTAAATCCAGAATGGGTAATGATTATCAAAGCTTTGTCAATACGGTCAACCAGGACTTCAGTGCAAATAATGCCGATATAAACGCCGAGATGGATTCGTTCAGCAACGAAGCTAAGGCCGGTAACGAATCGTTTGCGGATAACGTACAAGACAGATATGACGAGACTAAGCAACAGATTATCGACGACCATGCCGCGTATCAGCAAAAATTGGATACGGCATACGATGAGTTTGTGGATCACGCTCACGGTAACACCGTTGAAGTACAAAGTATCGACACGGTCAATACCGGCGGCACCAAAGACTTTGACCCTTATCTTTTCGGACAAGCGGAAGCTATGGGTCTGACCGGAGATTTGAAAATGCCGCAAAACGACGGAAGCTCCTCGATTGTTTGTGGCGATAACGGCGTAGCGGTTTTGTTGCCAGATTCGGTAAAGATGAGCGGCGTGGTTGATGAAAAAGGCAATCTCAGTTTTTATGCCATGATGCCGGACGGACAGGTTTTAAAGATGAACGACCCGCATATTGAAGAGGCTGTTATCTCCGCCAATAAAGAATACGGCAATCCGGATTCCGCCTTTTCTAAAGCATTGGCCCAGAGAGATCAACAGAAGGCCATGATGAACCAAATGATAGGCAATAAAATGTCTCGCTGAGGCATTCTGTTCCACAAAAAAGGCGGAAGATTTATTCTCCCGCCTTTTTTATTATGGCAACACGCTTAATTATACTTAATATCCTTATGCGTGTTTTTCAGCACAATGTGATTATCGGCATCTGTTGTCACTTTTACCGTGGCTCCATCGCCGATTTCGCCGTCAAGCAACATAATCGACAGCGGATTTTCCAGTTCCTGTACAATTGTGCGCTTCAACGGCCGCGCCCCGAATTCCGGGCTGTAACCGTTTTCGGCGAACCAATCATGCGCCTTGTCATCAAGTTCAATCGTGATATGGCGCTCGCTCAAACGCTTTTGCAACCGCGCAATCTGAATATCCAAAATGCGGCGAATGTCTTCTTTTTTAAGAGAATTAAACACCAAGATTTCATCCAAGCGGTTCAAAAACTCCGGCTTGAAATACTGCCGCAAAATCGGCATATAGTCCTCGGTCGGCTCGGTAATCAGGTTAGACGTCAGGATAATAAAGGTGTTTTTGAAGTCAACCGTGCGCCCCTTACCATCGGTCAGGCGGCCTTCATCCAATACCTGCAACAACAGGTTGAATACGTCCGGATGCGCCTTCTCCACTTCATCAAACAAAATCACCTGATAAGGCCGACGTCTGACCGCTTCGGTCAAAACTCCGCCTTCGTCATAGCCGACATAGCCCGGAGGAGCACCGATTAAACGCGCCACCGAATGCTTTTCCATATATTCCGACATATCAATCCGGATATAGGCATTGTCCTCGTCAAACAAAAATTCGGCCAAAGCTTTTGCCAGCTCGGTTTTGCCGACACCGGTCGGACCTAAGAACAAAAACGAACCTATCGGCCGATTCGGATCTTTTAAGCCGGCACGCGAACGACGTACGGCATCGGCCACCGCTTTCAAGGCATGGTCTTGTCCGACTACACGCAATGCTAAATTATTTTCCAAATTCAGCAACTTATCGCGTTCGCTCCCCACCAGTTTATCCACCGGAATACCGGTCCATTTGGAAACCACCGAGGCAATCATATCCGGCGTTACCGTTTCCACCGAAGACTGCATATTGTTCTGTTCGCGAATGTTTTGCAGACGTTTTTCCAAGTCCGGAATTTCCTTATATTGCAATTCGCCGGCTTTTTCAAATTCGCCGTTGCGCAACGCCTGCTCCATCTGAATACGGGCGCTGTCCAACTTTTCGCGCAAAACGTTGGTTTCGTTCAAACTGCTTTTGCGCGCGTTCCATTCTTCGGTTTTCTCCGCCGATTGCTTCTCCAAATCGGCAATATCAGTCATAATCTTCTGCAAGCGCTCCTGCGAAGCCTCATCGGTTTCTTTGCGCAAAGCCTCGCGCTCGATTTTAAGCTGAATCAGCTTGCGGTCGATTTCATCAAGTTCCTCCGGCTTGGAGTCGAGTGCCATTTTGAGCTTGCTCGCCGCCTCATCCACCAAATCGATGGCTTTATCCGGCAGAAAACGATCGGAAATATAGCGATTCGACATCACTGCCGCCGCCACCAAAGCCGAATCGGCAATACGCACGCCGTGGTGCAATTCATACTTTTCCTTAATGCCGCGCAAAATCGAAACGGTATCTTCCACATCGGTTTCGCCGACATACACCGGTTGAAAACGCCGCGCAAACGCCGCATCTTTTTCAATGTATTTTTGATATTCTTTCAAGGTTGTCGCCCCGATACAATGCAACTCGCCGCGCGCCAATGCCGGCTTCAAAAGGTTAGATGCATCCATCGAACCCTCGGCCGCACCGGCCCCGACCACCGTATGCATTTCATCGATAAACAAAATCACCTGCCCGTTGGCGGCCTGCACTTCCTGCAACACCGACTTTAAGCGTTCCTCAAACTCGCCGCGAAACTTGGCACCGGCAATCAGCGCGCCCATATCAAGCGCCATCAGTCGCTTATGCGCCAAAGAATCCGGCACATCGCCGTTAACAATACGTTGCGCCAAACCCTCGACAATGGCGGTTTTACCGACACCAGGCTCGCCGATGAGAATCGGGTTGTTTTTGGTGCGCCGCGACAATACCTGAATGGTGCGACGGATTTCCTCATCACGCCCGACAATCGGGTCGTTCTTGCCCTGTGCCGCCCGCTCGGTAAAATCAACGGCAAAGCGTTTCAGAGCCTGAAAACCATCCTCTGCCGTGGCCGAATCGGCCGTCCGTCCCTGACGCAACTGATTTATTGCCTGATTAAGCCGTTGCGGATCAACTCCGTAATTTTTTTGCAACAGCGCCGCCTGCAATAAGCGTTCGACGCTGACAAAGGCATCTTTGGCTTTCTGCGCCATTTGTTCGGCCGAGTCGAGCATTCGCATAAAATCCTGCGACATGTTAAGCTGCACGTTTTGCCCTTCAACACTCGGTTGCTTGGCGAGCTCCTGCTCCACCGCCGCCCGCACCGCATTAACATCGGCGCCGGCTTGCCCGATTAAGTGCGTTGCCATCCCCTCCTCGTCTTCGAGCATTACCTTAAGCAGGTGTGCCGGAAGCAGATAAGGGTTATTGTGCCGCACCGCCGTTTTTTGCGCTTCTTCCAAAAAGCCGCGACTTCTGTCTGTATATTTTTCTAAATTCATTTTTCTCACACTCCTTATACCAAAGTATATAGGAAGCGATTTTTGCAAATGCAATCTGCAGCGGTTAAAATATTACAAAATTAACCGAATCCGTCCGGCAGCCCCGTATTATCGCCCCCGAGCCGTATAAAAATAAAAATCCGCCCGATTCGCCTCTTCCGGAAAATTTGCTCTCCCGAAAAAAATAAAATTTTTTTATTCTCCTAACTATATGAATCTTAGTATTATTTTTCACTCATGCACATAAATATTAAATACTATATATTGTTTATTTACTTTTTGTTAACACTATATATAGTATACATCAGAATCAGCAAAACAATGTTAACACTTAAATAAGGAGAATAAAAATGACTGTTATCAACTTTAATGATATTGCTTTAACCGACGCCGAACGCCAACCGTGTGAAATTTGGACGCGCGTGATGGGTTATCATCGTCCGGTTTCCGAATTCAATAAAGGTAAAAAGTCAGAATATTACTCCCGTAAGTGCTTTACCGAAGAAAAGGCCGTATCGCATCTGGATTATAACACCGCAGATTGCGCTTGCGCTGCCGAATAATCGGTCAAATTTTTCAAAATACCTGCCAAACTCCCGCTCAAACGGGAGTTTTTTTTGACAAAATTGTAGACATTACAAAAAATATCTGTTATACTGTCCTAAATTAAGGAACGTAATATGGCAGTTGACACGAGATATCAAACTATTGACGATTTGCCGGAGGCCGGGATTAATCTTGCCTGCTCGCCGGCTTTACTCAATTATTCCGGTGTTTTGAACGAGGCTTGGAAAAACCAAACCACCCTTAACGGTGGCGCCAGTTATAACGAATCGGACAGACCGACTCGCGAAATCTCGTATGTTTACGCGCTTAACTCGATATATCGCGATTTGAATCAATGGCAAAACGAACGCAACAAGCTGGAAGATAATGTCGAAGTTGCGGGGCTGCGCCAGGAAATCCGCGACATTTTCCCTTATTTTATGAACAGCGAATTTCCGCAACCGGCCGACGCCGCACCGAATTTCGTCATCAACGACGACTTCATCCAGATTGATACCAAAAATATGGAAACCAACCAAATCATCAATCCGCTTTCTTTTACCATGGATGAAGCACACGCCGGGCGTCTGGATGCCTTTTTACAAAAAATCGATGCCTTTATTGAAAAAAGGCACAAGGAAGATGCGGCCAGCAAGGGCGGTAACAGCCTGATTAATCGCAACTTAAGCATTTCGCTCGATTTTATTCGCAAAATGCAGTTCTTTATTGCCCGCAAGGCGCAGGGTCGCCAGGTGTTTGACTTCCGCACCACCGAAGAAAAATCGCGTACCTTCCGCAACGGCTTTATCCGCAACATCGAAAACGTTTTGCAAACCCAGAAAAACAAAAACGTTTCGTTTGCCAAGAGCACACAGGAATTCAGCGATTTTCTCGACAGTAACGGCATGCAGGTGGTATGGTATCAGGAGCCGCCGTATGAATCCGAATTCGTAAATCATTTGGACGAGATGAAGCAGGATATCCTCGGTAATACTCCGGATAATTTTTATAATACCAAACTTCCGGTATTTATGGACTTGTGCAAAAATCTGCACGAATTTAACCCGACGGAAGCCGCTGCCTTAAAAGCGCAGATGGATGATTTTTTGAGTGCGCCGGATAAGAGCAAATTGGCCGCGGCAATAGACGAAGCCAAGCGCGTTTCGCTTGATTTGCAAGAAACCGATTTTGTAAAATCCAGAGTTATGCGGGCGGCCTGGGACGGTATGATTGCCAACCAGCCGAAAAAGCGTTTATCGCCGTTTATGCAGGAGATTCTGCTGATAAGAGAACACCTTGTCAACCCGAATGCCTCGGAAGAAATGAAGCAGAAAATCGCCGATTACACCTCAAAGCATTACAAACCGGAAGATTATGATTTGTCCCAATCCAAAGTTTGGAATATCTGCAAGCAGGTTCCGCAATTTGCGCAGTTGGAAGAAACCCTGTCCAAGAAAATTTGCGCCATGGATATTCCGCCGCAAAAAGTTGCCGAATTTACCTATGCCGACGTTGCGTATTTACTGAACCATTCCGTTGCCTCCCGCACCAAATCGTTTGCCGATAACGAAGGCCTGGCCGTTCCGTCCGACAAATGCCGCTACTTCAAAGAACTGGTGGCAAATAACGAAGCGGAATTGCGCAAGTCGTTGCAAAGTTATTATCAGCAAAAATTCACCATGCAGCTGGTAAACGACGGTGTTGCCCAAAAGAAAAGCGATGTCAAAATTCAAAAGAAGGTCGCTGCCGAAGCCGAAGCGGCTGCGGAAAGCGTAATTGCCGATATGCGGGCCGGCCGCGCCAACAGAGACTTTAACGGTCACCATAATTTTGCGCTGAGCAACATCGCTTATTTTGAAAAAGTTACCGGCAAGCCGTTTACGGAAATCAACAAGCATATCGTGCTGATTAATAAAGATTTCCACGATTTGATTCACATGAACGAAAACAACGTTGATCGCAACGGTCAGATTCGGATGAACCAAAACATCACGCACCGCACTAAATATGTGCCGCAGCACCTGTTGATTACCGAAAATAACCGCATCTCCGGCTATATGGGACGTGCTCTTTCTTTTGCGATTATGGCTAAATCCGGAATTAAGGCGATGATTGATTTCCGCAGCTTTATTTTTGATAAAGAAACGCTACAGGAAAATATCAAGGCGCAACAGCAGATGATTGACTATCGCAAAGAGCAGAAAAACAAGTTCAATAATCTGACCGTTCCGCATTTGAATTTACCTCGTTTGCGTCAATATATGGATGATTTGCTCAAACCGGCGGAAGGCATCGAATTAAGTAATCAGACCGAGTTGCAAAAGGCGCGTCAGCTCGATAAAATGAATCAGGAACGCCGCGGCAATATCACGGTGGTTGATAAAACACCGCAACCGAAAAAAGCACCTAATCTTGCCAATAATCCGAACCGCGCTTTGTCTTGGCGTCTGAAAAACAAAAATAAAAAGACCAAATAATTCTGGCTACCCTCTGTCGTTTTTATAAAATTTAACACTTGATATTTGTTTCAAGATATGTTATTCTCTAAGCGATTTTTGACGGAGAAACTCGGTTAAAATGATTGTTGACGGTAATAATACAAAACAAAGAAATATTTTAATAAATAAATGCTTTTACCAAACAACCGTAAAGATAATGCACTTCTTTGCGGAAAAAGGCGACCACGATTTTGCCAACAAAACTCTGGAAGTGATTGCCGCCTACCACGACATAGTTCAAAAGAAAAAACGCAACAATTTCGACGCCGATTATAATACGGCGTTTGAAACCATCGATTCGGCCATTCGCAACGTTGCCAACAAAGTTTTCTATACTTTCGGTTCCGACAGCTACGACAAAGCTTATGCTTCGTTCTGCAATTACAACTACATTCAAACCGTGCGCGGACAGTTGCATAATAAAAGTTTTTTCCATAAAAAGTAATCTGTGAATTTTTTATAATTTCCGTTGTCTATCCCGTGCTTTTATTTCATAATGAGACAAAGAAACTATTTTGTGAGGTGTGAAATGAAGCAAATTTCGGTTATCGGCTGCGGTCGTTGGGGAACATTTTTGGGCTGGTATATGGCCAATCGCACTGCGGTTGAGTCGGTTCTGCTTTACGGACTGAACGATTCTCCCACTTATGAAGAATTGAAGAGCGAGCGTAAAAACGAATATTTAAGCTTGAGCGACAATATGTATTTAACTACCAGTATGGCCGAAACCTTGCAAAACGATTTCATCATCATCTCCATCAACTGCCAAGGCTTGCGCGGCCTGGCCAAACAAATCAGCGAATATAATGTTGAGGGCAAAACCTTTTTGCTGGCCATGAAGGGGCTGGAAGAACCGTCGGCGGAAATTTTGGTTGACGTGTTCCTCTCCGAAATGAAGCAGAAAGTTCATGTGGCAACCTTGGGCGGCCCGGGACACGTTGAAGATTATATGAAAAACGTGCCGTCGGCCGCGGTTATCGACAGCTACGAGCCGGAAACGCAAGACCGCGTGATTAAGCTGATGTCGAGCAACCTGATTCGTTTTTATTACGGTACGGATATTATCGGCAACCAGGTCGGTGCGGCTCTCAAAAACGTTATCGGCATTGCCGCCGGCATTTTGGACGGCTTGAATTGGTACGGCTTAAAAGGTGCTCTGATGACACGCGCTCCGATTGAAGTCGGCAGATTAATTGCTCATAAGGGTGGCAATCCTTCGTCGGTTTACGGTTTGGCCCACTTGGGCGATTATGAAGCGACGCTGTTTTCGCGCAACAGCCATAATCGTATGTATGGCGAATTGTTGGCCAAAGGCGAAGCTTATCAAAAGTCGGCCGAAGGTGTGGGCACGCTGAAGGCGGTTAAAGCCATTGCCGACCGGGAGAACTTGGAAATGCCGATTTGCCAGGCCTTATACAAGGTGGTGTTTGAGGGCGCCGATATTCAATCAACCATCCGCAGCCTGTTTGAACGCCCGCTGAAAAAGGAATTTGATAAAGTCGTATAATCAACTTGACCTTTAAAAAGAAATATCCCCGCGGCCGAAAAACAAAAACCGCGGGGATTAAAGTATCGCTATACTTTTAAGTCTCACTTTAAACTTTAATACCATGAAAAACCAAACCTTTAAAAACGGGAGTTTCACAACTGCCGCCCCAAAAGGAGGAAAGTGTCTCACGACATTGTCAACTAAAAATCTGCGAACCTTTGTATCTCACGACACAATAATATATAAACTATTCAATAACACGTTACCTTATTACCACAAAAAATTGCCGTGTCAAGCACTTTTTTGATTGACAGCAAATGCGGTATAATGCTATTATATTCAGCGTTTGTAGAATTATTTAGAAATTATGAAGAATAAAATGGAAAAGATTGCTTCTCTTTTGGAGAAGTTGGAAATGACACCTCAGGAGGTAGTCATTGACTGGGTAGCCAACGGTCTGGTTGATTTGAAGGAAATTCAGACCGCTCTGGCACAAAGACAAAAGGAAACCGTGTTCGTTACTTCCTTTAAGGAAATCGAGCCGGGAATGTTTCTGTATAACGACGGTAAGGTCAGCTCGACTTACACCGAAGGACAATGCAGTGCTCTGGTACTTGCCACATATCCGGATCGCGAAACGATGCTGATGATGTGCTTGCACAAGGCTCTTCTCCCCTTCTGTTCGCAAGGCTTTGACATTGACACCGTCGGCTTGTTGAGCGGCTTGAACGCAACTCATTTCATCCGGCAGATGGCCGATGATGTGCCTGGCGCTTCGGTTGATGCGGCTCAATATTGTCTTGATTACAATGACGCTTTTGTTGACAAGCTGCAGGCTTTTATGCTCACCGTAAACGAGCTGAAGGCACTTGAGCCCAACCTGCCGCAAATCGTTCCCGCGCTGCGTGAAGCCGGTGCCGTCGGCGGATTTTGGTTGTCAACAACTGCCCAAATCGGCCAAGATGCCGATACGGTCAGCGCCAACATTGCCGTGTTTATGCCGGACCGAATAGCCGTTCAAAAAGAATATGCCACCGTCCCGCAAGCCGTATACCCGGTATATGAATTGAAGTTTTCAAAACTCAATTTGAAAAGCAAGTAAAAAAAAGCGTTGCCCTATCATGAGCAACGCCTTTTTTATTTCAGAATCTGTGCCTGAATGTTACACCGAAACTCCAGTTCTCACCCTTCCAGAAATCGTCGTACGAAAGAGTATCCGAAGTGTAGGTGCTGGTGCTGTGAGGATTCACCGAGCGAACAAATCGCGCGTAAATCAGCATTTCAGAATTTTTAACCGCCGTGCTGAGCAGGTTATTTCTAAACCAGATTTGTGCACCGTACTGCCAACACCATTCCGTGTAGGGAGTAGCCAGTCTATCAGCGTCATGTTCCTCATACACGATTTTGTAGGTATCACCGGTTGATTTACCGTAACCGCCCATGATATCCGCTCCGACACCCATGGCATGACCGTTGCCCGTTTCGATACCGCCTTTGAGCAAGAAACTGCAAACCGTGCCGTACTTATCCTGTTTGCTGAACATTGCCATAACTCCGCAGCTGTATGCAAAACCCAGCGGATTCAACTTCAGCATATCGCCCTCCTCGTGTCCGGGGACAAACGTCCACGAGCAACCGAAGTTCAAAGCAAACGAGGTCGGCGAATTCAGCTGGTTCTCGTCGATATCCTGGCCGTTAGATGTTTGTTCGGGCAGGTCCGGGTCGTTATCGGTCGCCAATGAGGTACTGATATCCAGGGTCTGGTAGAAAAAATTTCTGCGCATAAACTTACTCTTACCGCGGATAGGCACGTAGCCCTTGGCGGCAGTCGTGTCGGCGGCAGCGGAATCCACTTTCAGGCTCATCTCTCGATACGCCTCAATCAGAGCCGCAAGCTCATTCAGCTGCTCTTCCAACTGCGAACTGGCTGATGACACACTTGTTGCGGTATTTTCAACAGCAACACCGTCTTCGTTCTGCGCATTCACCGAAACGCAGAACATCGCACTCAGTGCGATAAATAATAGCTTTTTCATATATCTAGATAATTGAATTTTGTCCAAGTATATATCTGATTTTTGGGTTTGGCAAGTCTTTTTTGTAAATTCAAATTAAGCACAAAAAAAGGAGTACTTTTAAGCACTCCTTTTTTCTTGGTAATCGATGTAAAGCCCCATCACCGGTATTACGACGGCTGTCAACACAAGCGCCGCATCGCTCCACTCCAACACCGGGTCGCCCATAAAATAGAAGGCGATATCCGCTGAGAGGACATAAAGCACCGCAACCGATAAATACAGAGCCAGATCTCGTCTCGGGAACCTCAGTAATTCTACCGCCAACGCGGCACCGCTGACCAATACGGCCAACAAATCCGGATACCAGATGCTGCTGATGTAGAAACACGCCACGGCGATTGCCAGCAGACAGCGGTCCAGAGCAAAGCCGAAATCAAAGGAATAGCTCCACAAACACAGTGCTGCCATCAGCGCCAGCGTCAGAAACAATCCGGGAGTCCCCATCATAATCAGCCCGCAGTTTAACAACGTTGCAAACACGAGCAAAACCACGCCTAACAAGGCCTTTCTCAATATATCCATACTCATAGTCATAAAAATTTTGGATTAAAGTCTGCATAACACACAAATCGGTTTTTGTCAACGCTAATTATCCGCAACGTGACAGCCGAACCGATTGTGCCTTAAAATCTCACCCAAGTTCTTATTCGCGCTCTTCTTCTTTTTTCTTTTTGAACGCGGCATAGCCGGCCTTGAATTTGGCCTGAGTAACTTTGTTTTCCTCGTGTTTTTTCTGCCTAATTTTATGAGCGGCCTCCTCGCTTTTATATTTGGCGCTGCCGACTATGATATTATAATAAACACCGCTCTCTTTCTTTACCTGGCAATGATATTTTTCCATCAATCCTCTGCTGCATACTATTAATCCGTCCACCTGCATTTTCGGTAGTCCGAACAAAGAAGCTAAATCCGGATTTGAATGACAAACAAAACTTCCGCCAACCACTTGCGGTGCCCCTATTAAAGAGGTCAGATGATTATGAGTGCAACCGAAATCTCCTTTGACTTCTCGCGGCGACCCTTCCAGTGTTATCAATTCATTATGATGGCAAGTAAAAAGTCCTCCTACTTCTTGCGGCGCTCCTTCAAGCGAAGTCAGTTTATTATGCGGACAATAGAAATTTCCGCCCACCACTCGAGGTGCTCCCTCAAGCGAAGTCATACCGTTCCGGCAGCAATCAAAATGCCCGTAAACAATTTGCGAAGCCCCTTTGAGCGAAGTCAGCCGATTAAAACTGCAATCAAAATCGCCCATAATTTCCTGCGGCATCCCTTCGAGCGAAGTCAGGCTGTTGTTTTGACATTCAAAATCTATGCCGACTTTTTGCGGTCCGCCTTTTAAATCGGTCAGTTCATTGTCCGTGCAGATAAAGTTCTTACCCACGATTTGCGGTCCGCCTTCCAGGGTGGTAAGCTCGTTATTGCTGCAATCAAAACTTCCGCCGACTTCTTTAGGCGCACCTTTAAGCGACGTCAGCTTACTGCCGCTGCATATAAAATGTTTACCGACCTCTTGCGGTGCTCCCTCCAGCGATTTTAAAGGATTTCTGAAACATTCGAAACTCTCGCCGATTTTTTGCGGCGCCCCCTCGAGCGAAGTCAGATCATTGTCGTAGCAAATAAAACTTCCGCTTACTTCTTTCGGCGCTCCTTTGAGCGACGTCAGGTTATTGCCGTTGCAGCGAAAATCTCCCTCAATCACCACTTTGGATAAATCCGGCAGTTCAGCCAACTCTTTATTGCTTAAATCCAAATTGCCTTTGACTACGAAGCCGTCCGGTAAATTATACAAATCATAAGTTTTTCCGTCCTGCTTTAAGGTAAAATTCCCGGCAGACCCGCTGAGTTCCAACTCCGACTCATCTTTCATCATCTTCTTTATTTGCTGCCACAAATTAGCCATTACCGTAATCTCCTTTATTCGCGTTCTTCATTGATTTTTTTCTTGAAAGCGGCAAATCCCGCCTTGTGTTTAGCCTGCCGCTTGGCATCTTCCTCGGCCCGATTTTGCCCGTGTCTTTTACAAGCAATTCTGTGCAGTGCAACTTCGTTCTGATAGGTCTGACTTTCGAGCAAATCTTCGTAATTTATGCCGGCATCTTTAGACATGGCAAACCCGTATTTTTCGCCCAAATCATCATCGCAAAAGATTTTCCAATCGGCGCCTACTTTGCTGATACCGAACAATGATTTCAGCTGATTATCGTAGCACAAAAAACTTCCGCAGACTTCCTTAGGCGCGCCTTCGAGCGAAGTCAGCTCGTTTTTGTAGCAACAAAAGTTACCGTCGACTTTGCGCGGCGCCCCCTTTAAGCTTGTGAGCTTGTTAGATACACAATAAAAGATTCCATTGACTTCTTCCGGGCCTCCCTCGAGTGAAGTCAACTCGCTGCCGATACAATCGAAATCGCCGTTAATCTTGCGCGGCGCTCCCTGCAAATTAACCAACTTATTGGCAAAACAGCGGAAATTACGGCCCACATCCTGCGGCGCTCCCTCCAACGTTGTCAGCTGATTGTTGCCGCAATCAAAATCTCTGCCCACCTTCCGCGGCGCACCTTTGAGCGACGTGAGTTTATTGCCGAAGCAAATAAAATCTCCGCCGATTTCCCGCGGCAAGCCTTTAAGCGAAGTAAGTTCATTACCGTAGAGGTTAAGACCTCCTTTGATGATAACCTTGGTCAAATCCGGCAGTTTTTCCAAACCCTTGTGATTTAAATCCAAATCAACCTTAATTACAAACCCATCAGGCAGGTCGTACAGATTATAGGTTTGGCCGTCTTGCTCAAACGGCAGATATCTGCCCGTTTTTTTCTTTATTTGTTCCAACAAGCTTGTCATCGTGCCTCTCCTATTCCTCGCGTTCTTTCTTGGCCAGGCGCTTTTTAAATGCCGCATAACCGGAACGATGTTTTTCCTGCTCCAACACCTGTTCTTCACTTCGCGATAATTCATTGCCGTCGGCGATTTTCTGCCTGAGCATCGTTATTCTGTCTTCGTTGCCGAATTCCGCAATATATCTCGGATTGCGATACAATTCTTCAGCCTTAAATCTGCTGCAGGAACTGTTGCCGGAACTCCTGCCAAAACCATATTTTGCTACCAATCCATAATCACAAAATATTTCCGCTCCTGCTTTCATCTGTGGGAGCCATTCCAGTGATTTCAGCGGATTTTGGTTACACCAAAGATTTCCGCCGAGTTCTTGAGGCATCCCCTCTAAGGTAGTCAGTTGATTATCGAAGCAATTAAATTCGCCAGCGATTTTTTGCGGTGCTCCCTCCAAAGATATTAATTTATTACGCTGACACCAAAAATTTCCGCCGACTTCTCGCGGTGCTCCCTCTAAGGTAGTCAGTTGATTATTGCCGCAATAAAAGCCTCCGCCGATTTTTTGCGGAGCCCCTTTTAAGGTAGTGAGATTATTGTACTCACACCAAAAATTGCCTTTTACGGTAACGTTTGATAAATCCGGCAATTCGGTCAGACATTTGGAAGTCAAAACCACATTGCCTGTTATCACAAATCCGTCCGGCATTTCATAAAGGTTATATGTTTTGCCATCCTGTTCATATGGCAAATATGGACCGCTCGGAGTTGCGGTTTCTACCTTTTCTTCTGCCGTGGTTTCCGGCTGATTCCGCGTTATTTCCACAACATTTTGTTCGGTTTCTTCATCTTGCCCGCCGCCAAACAAGCTTTTCCAAAAACTACCCATCGTTATTTTTTACTCCCAAGTTTATATGTTTTACCATAACATGGTAAAGCTCAAAAAGCAAGCGATTTTTGCGGAAAAAGTCATTTTTTGTACAACATAAAGAACCCCTCGAAAAAGACACGCCATTACGAGGCCGGAGGAAGAAAAACAACCTCAAAATGTTGTTTTTCGACGACGGGCGAAGTTCCCCAGCGAGCAAGGTAGCGTAAGCGTCCCGCAGCGAGATGATGGGAACGAGTGACCGAAGCTTAAATTTGCTATTGGGAAAACAAAAAAGTAAATTTAAGCAAGAGCCGCGACGTGGTAATCTCATTAGGTGCATTGCATCCTCGGGTTTTACCGTCATACCTCTCGCAGCGCGGCGCGTCTGCGAGTCAAGGTATCTGACCTTTTGGTACGCAGTACCACTTCCTATTTATAATCTGCGCTTCGCAAAAATAAGTTCCCTTGACGACCTGATGCACAGCACAGGTCGAGGGATGACTATAAGCCCAGAGGTTGCAACGCGATGTATTGAGATTGCCACGCCTACGGCTCGCAATGACACGCCACTTTCTTCCCGCGGAATATCTGCATAAAATCCGGAGAATGAGTCTGATAGAAAAAGGGTTTCTCGCGCGGTGTACAACAAAAGGTACATAAGCGAGAAACCCTTTGATTAGCAGACCATTATACGGATTTTTCTACTTTCTTTCGAAGAGTTTTTCGATATCACAAATCCTCACCTTCACATACGTCGGACGGCCGTGATTGCATTGGCCGGAGTGCTCGGTCTGTTCCATATCTCGAAGCAGACGGTTCATTTCCTCGATGTTGAGCGCTCGGCCCGCCCGTACCGAACCGTGACAAGCGATGGTGGCACAAATGTGATGAATTTTATCAGTTAAGGCATAAGCGCTGCCCCATTCCGAAATTTGTTCCGCCAGGTCTTTGATTAAATTTTGCACGTCGGTATCGCCCAAAAGCGCCGGAGTTTCCCGCACCAAAACGGCCGTGGTACCGAAAGCCTCAATGCTTAGACCCAATGAGGCAAACGTATCGGCGTATTCCAGCAGATTTTCGCGTTCCGCCAAGGTCAGTTCCACCACTTCCGGAATAAGCAACAGTTGCGACGGCAAGCGCTCGTGTTTGGCCATACTCTGTTTCATGCGCTCCATGGTAATCCGCTCATGCGCCGCATGTTGGTCGACAATCACGATGCTGTCCTCGGTTTGCGCAATGATGTAAGTGTTATGAAATTGCGCCTTAGCCAGCCCGAGTTCGCCGACATTGGCCAGCGTTTCCGCCGTCGGCTCGTCGGCCACCCGCACCGAACAGCGGTTCTGCCATTCGGAAAACTCCGGCAACACCGCACCACGCGAACTTTTGGCGGCACCGAAAGGATTATGCCGAGCAAACTCCGGCTCGGAATCATGCACCGAAAATTCCGTCGTCTGCCGATGTAAGGCTTGCAAACGCGCGGTTTCTTCCGTCATTTGCCGCAGCAACAGATTTTCCAAACCGCCGGTGTCGGCGCTGTGTTGCGCCCCGGCACTCAAAGCGTTGCGGATTGCTCCGACCAACAGCCCGCGCACCGCACCGTTGTCATAAAACCGCACTTCCGCTTTGGTCGGATGCACGTTAACATCAACATAGCGCGGATTAACCCTGATGAAAATCGCACAAACCGGATAGCGGCCGGACACCATCATATCCTGATAAGCGCCTTTAATCGCGCCCAAAATCAGCTTATCACGCACCGGACGGTTGTTCACAAACAAAAACTCCGACAGCGAATTGGCCTTGTGATAGGTCGGAACGCTGACAAAGCCGCTAATGTCGCAAAATTCGTTCTGCGCCGTAATCGGCACCGAATTTTCCTTAAACTCCGCGCCCAAAACATCGGCAATTCGCTTGCGCCGTGCTTCCGGCAATTCACCCGTACACACATTAAGCGCCAACTTTTTCTTGCCGTCGCTGTAAAGATAAAACGCCACACCCGGATTAGCCAATGCTATGCGCTGCAACATGTCGACGCATTGTGCCGCCTCCGCAGCATCCGCCTTCAAAAACTTCAAGCGCGCCGGGGTGGTATAAAACAAATCCCGCACCTCAATTCGGGTACCGCCGCCGATGGCCGCCGGCTCCACCGCGCTCTTTACGCCGCCCTCGACGCTGATTTTGGCCCCTTCCGCCGCGCCTTTTTTGCGCGATACGATGGTCAGACGCGCCACCGAACCGATGGACGGCAAAGCCTCACCACGAAAGCCCAAAAAATTGATTTGAAACAGGTCATCGTCGGGCAATTTTGAAGTAGCATGCCGCTCTACCGCCAAATTCAGTTCTTCCGGCGACATCCCCGCCCCGTCATCAACCACGGTCAGGATATTTTTGCCGCCGCCGGTCAGAGTAACCTCGATTTTGTGCGCTCCGGCATCAATCGCATTTTCCACCAATTCTTTCAACACCGATGCCGGCCGCTCGATAACTTCTCCGGCCGCAATTTGGTTAATCAGATTTGAAGGTAAAACACGAATATTCATTTATAAAACCTTCTATTTACGTATTTTTTTAATATGATTTATCAGGTTTGAAGTAGAACTGTCGTGCTGCACGTTATGTGCCGTCCCCTGCAATTCCGGCAAAATATTGAGCGCCAATTTTTTACCCAATTCCACCCCGAACTGGTCAAACGAATTGATGTTCCAAATCACACCCTGTGTAAACACCTTGTGCTCATACATCGCCACCAACATTCCTAAAGTATACGGGTCGACTTTTTTCAGCACAATCGTCGTGCTCGGGCGGTTGCCGCTGAAGCTCTTATATTTCTTCAAACGCGCGATTTCCGCCTGCGATTTGCCGGCCGCTTCCAATTCCGCCGCCGCGGTCGCTTCGGTTTTGCCGCGCATCAACGCCTCGCCCTGAGCCAAAACATTGGCCAACAAAATCTGCTGATGCGTACCGATTTCATTATGCGAAATCGCCGGCACAATCAAGTCAATCGGCACAATTTCCGTCCCTTGGTGCAACAGTTGGAAAAACGAATGTTGCACGTTGGTACCGGCACCGCCGAACAACACCGGACCGGTGGCATAATCAACATATTTATTATCAGAAGTTACTGATTTTCCGTTACTTTCCATATCAAGCTGTTGCAAATATGCCGGCAGATATTGCAAATATTGGTCATACGGAATAACCCCGTAGCGATGTATGCCGTAAAAATTGTTATACCAAATACCGATAAGTGCCAGAATTACCGGAATATTATGCTTAAATTCGCTGTTTTTGAAGTGCTCGTCCATAGCATAAGCGCCTTCAAGCATCCGCTCAAAATTCTTAAACCCGACGGCGATGGCGATAATCATACCGATGGCCGACCACATGGAATAACGACCGCCGACAAAATCCCAAAATTCAAACATATTCTCCGGATTAATCCCGAATTTTTCGACTTCTTCCTTGTTGGTAGAAAGCGCAATAAAGTGTTTAGCCACCGCGTGTTCGCCCAAAGCATCGACCAACCACTTGCGACAAGTGCGCGCATTGGTCAGGGTTTCGATGGTGGTGAAAGTTTTAGAGGCCACGATAAACAGCGTGGTTTCCGGGTCAACCTTATTCAAAACTTCGGCACAACCGGTACCATCTATGTTGGAAATAAACCAGCATTTAATATCCTTAGCCCAATAATGACGCAGCGCCTCGCAAGCCATAAACGGCCCCAAATCGGAACCGCCGATGCCGATATTGACGATGTTGGTAAGCTTTTTGCCGGTATATCCGGTAAAGCGTCCCAAACGCACCGCCTCGGAAAAATCCTTTATCTTTTCGAGCGTGGCATTGATTTGCGGCATTACGTCGCGCCCGTCAACGTAAATCGGCGAATTGCCGCGGTTACGCAACGCAATATGCAACACCGCGCGATTTTCGGTGGTATTGATTTTTTTGCCGCCGAACATATCGTTGATTTTTTCCTTTAAGCCGCGCTCACGAGCCAATTCAAACAAAGCCCCCATTACGTTGTCATCTATCCGATTCTTGGAATAATCCACCAACATATTTTCAAGCTGTTCCGTATAGCGCTCGCCGCGTTTCGGGTCGGCGGCAAACAAGTCGTTCATTTCGGTACCGTCAAAGTGTTTAAACACTTTTTCCAGCTGTTTCCACGCCTTTGTTGTTGTTTTTCCGAACATTACTTTTCTCCTTTTTCCGTTACTGTCGGCGCCCCGATAATCACAAAATCCGGTGTCGCGGCATAATATTTCGCCGCCGCGGCATTAACCTCATCCAAGGTCAAATTCCGAATATAATCATTACGTTTTTCCAAAAAATCGGCCCCTAAGTTGTATTGTTGCATTGCCACCAACATATCGGCAATTCCACCGGTTGAAGCAAATCGCAGGTTATGCGCCGCAATCAGCGCATCTTTAGCCTGCTGCAGTTCTTCCTTGCTGACACCTTTTTGCGCCATTTGTTGCCATTGTTCCAACAACAGACTATGCGCCTTGGCAAAATTCTCCGGGGTTGAGGCATAACCGCCGGCCAACATTACCGCAGATTTTTTATTTGATAAATATGTGTAAATTCCGTAAGTTAATCCGTTTTCTTCACGTATAACTTTAGATATACGCGAACTTAATCCGGCTCCGCCGAAAATATGATTTGCTACATACAGCGGATAAAAATCTTTGCTGTTGCGATGCGTACCACGGGTTATAAAAGCGGTAATTGCCTGCGGTGCCGCCCGTTCCACATAATGCATGGCGCCGGAACTGCTGATTTTGTATTCTTCCAGGGTATTATCGGCAAACTGCTGCGGCAAATGCCCGAATAAATCGCGTATCAACTGCTCGGCCTCAGCGGCATTGATATCACCGGCAATACCGATTATCAGATTACCTTTGGTAAAATGCGTCCGCATAAAATTCAGCAAATCGCCGCGGTTCAAACCGGCCACCGTTTCCGGCTTGCCGATAGCCGGACGGGCATACGGATGTCCGGCAAAAATCAGCTCGGAGAACTTATCGGCCAAAACGCCTTCCGGCCGTTCCGTATGATTACGAATGGCGGTTTGCAGCTGCTTTTTGACGAGGGCGATATAATCAAGCGTAAAATGCGGCCGGTACAGCGCCGCCGTAAGCAATTTTACACCCATATTCAGATTATCTTTCGGCATTTGCAGATAGCCTTCAAAAGTGTCGTCAGAAGCACCAAACCCCAACTTTATTCCGTATTCTTCCCCGATATCTTTGAACTGCAGAGCCTCATATTCACCGGCGCCGTTCAGCAACATCTCGGAGAGCAGCGCGGTCAAACCCTGCTTATTTTCCGGCTCGTATGCCGAACCGGCGTTATCAAACATAAAACTGACGGCCACAATCGGATTGGAGTGTTCTTCCAGCAAATAAGCCTTTATTCCGTCCGCTTCGACCTGCTGCACCTTAACCCCGAAAGTTTTATCTTTTAAAACCGAATGCGCCAGAATGGCGTCTGTATCAATACGACTGCCGCACCGATAACTTATACCCGCAACCGCCGCAATAACAACCGCCGCCCCTAATATCAACCAACGACGACACTTACTCATTTTTGCCTCCGTCATCCTGTTGCGGCAACAAAATCGCCGTCATATCCGCCGTCTCGGAAAGCGCGGCAAAAGCCTGTTTTACGTCCGCCAAAGTAACGGCCTTGATTTTATCTTCATAATTTTGCACATCATCCAGCGAAAACCCCATCGAGAGCATATAACCTATCCAGTTGGCGGCCGTTTGCGGATTATCCTTAAGATAAACCAAATTTGCCGAGATTTTACGCTTGATTTGCGCCAATCTTTCCGCCGTCAGAGCCCGTTTAGCACGCTCCATAGCCGCATTCAACGTCTGCACCGCCGCTTCCGGCGCAAACCCCTTATCCGTATCCGGCACCATGCTTACTCTGAACACCGTGTTGCTGCGCGTCATATAGTTATAACCGGCGGAAACTCCCACCGCCAGACGCTTTCTCAACACCAAATCGCGATAGAGCTCGGCGGTTTCACCCCCGCCCAAAAACTCGGCCAAAATATCGTAGGCATATATCATATCCTGCATTTGTTCCCGCGGCGGCAACATAAACGCCCGGGCAATCCGCGGTGTTGCGATATGCGGCAAACTCATTTGCAGAGATTGATGTATTTTTTCATTCTGCGGCGCCGGGACTTCGCGCTCCACCGGTCTTTTCTCCAACCCGCCGTAATATTTTTCGATAAGCGGGCGCAAGGTTTTTGTATCAACATCGCCGGAAATCACCAAAATAGCGTTGTTCGGCGCATAATATTTGTGATAAAAATCCAGCGTATCGGTATATTTTAAGGCGGTTATTTCCTCCGGCAGACCGGTAACCGGCTGTCCGTACGGCGACGTTCCCCACATCATCTGGCGCACCCTTTCGCCGAAAGGCGATGCCGGATTATTCTCCACCACCTGTTTACGCTCCTGAAACACTATTTTGCGCTCGGCCTCAAAATCTTCTTCGCTGATGTTGAGATTTTGCATACGATCGGCTTCCAGCGCCATCAAAATTTCCAAGCGGCTCACATCGGCAAATTGATGATAAACCGTAACGTCATAACTGGTAAAAGCATTTGATTCGGCGCCGTTTTTTTCCATTATCCGGTTAAATTCTTCGCCGCTGACCTTTTTGGTGCCGCGAAACAGCAAATGCTCCAAAAGATGCGCACTGCCGCCGCGGCCGCGAAACTCATCAACCGCCCCCACCTGATACCACATCATGTGTTTAACCAGCGGCGCCTTATGATTTTCTGCCACCACCACCCGCAGGCCGTTATCCAGCGTGAATTCCTCAGCCTTAAACATTGCGGCGTCGGCCGTACCCGCGAGCATAAACAACAGCAGCAGAAACAAAAATTTATTCATTATCGTCTTCTTTTATCTCGCTGTTTTCCAAATCTTCGGCCCCGGCCGATTTCTTCGGACGAACATTAAATTCCGGCGGCAAAATCAGCGGGTCGTTGGTTTGTACCAAAGTTTCGTCCGGTCCCGACTGCGTAAATCCGAGTTTTTTCTTGCTCCAACCGCAGGAACTTGTCGCCAAAATCGCGGCAACGGCAATAACAACATAAATTTTCTTCATTTTTCCTCCGTTTTTTCTGTTTTTGCTTTAAATATTTCCAATAAAATCAAAAGACAAGCACCGACGCAAATAAACGTATCGGCCAAATTGAAAGCCGGCCAATGATATTCGGCAATGTGAAAGTCCAAAAAATCAAGCACCGCGCCAAAACGAACCCGGTCGACGACATTACCGAGCGCCCCGCCGATAACCAACCCGAGCGCCGCAATTTTCAGCCGATTGTTTTCTTTAAGCATCCAATGCAACAAAAACGCACACACCGCCAAAGAAAACACCGATAACAGTACTCTGCCGACATCGCCGTGGTTGTTAAACATCGAAAAACTGACGCCGGTATTCCATACTTTTACCAAATTAAAAAACCGGCCGAACGAAAAGGCTTCTCCGTCCGCCACATAGGCCGCCAACAGGCTTTTACTGAGCTGGTCCGCCCCAAACGCAAATATAATGGCGGCAACGCCCCAAAACAACAATTTTCTCATCTTTTAATACCTCGCTGATAATATAATATGCTTGTTCATATTCCGCCATATCAACCTTAAAATAATCTACAAGTTTTTTCCCTGAAAATCCGGCCAAACAAAAAATATGCCGCATTTGACAACACGGCATACTTTTTTTTTGCACTTTTAGCGCGATTATTCTTCCGGCACTTCCTTGGCAATAACGTCTTCGATGGTCGCCGGTTCCGGATTATTGAATTCGCGGATTGATTTTTTCATCTGAGGTGTATCCTGCTTAGTTTCCGGCATCGGCTCGTCGGTCACGACATCTTCCAACACATCGAGGATTTTATCTAAATCCGAAGCAATGCCGTCAGCGGCCGAATCATCGCTCTTATCGGCTTTTTCGTCGGAGGTTTTCGGTTGCGCCAACTGATTAAACAATTCTTCACCGTTTTGCTGCAAAACGTCGAAGTTATTATCAATAAATTCGAGCGTATTGAGGAAACTCGGCTTCTTATCCTTATCGCCGGCGGCTTTTTCTTCGCCCTCCGTCGGTTTAGCCTCGTCCTTACTCTTTTCTTCGTCTTTGGCCTTTTCATCGGCCTTAGCCTTTTCGTCAGCCGGTTTACCGAAGCCGAAGCTCTCGCTGGTGGCCTTAAAGCTGTCTATCCAGCTTTGCGGAATCATCGCCTTCAGCGGCTCAACACAAGCGGCGGCCTGCTGATAAATCTTAGATTCGGCAAACGCACCTTTTTGTGTTTCCGCCGGAATAAGCGTAGAAAACATCAAGGCAAGCAAAATAATGATAATGGCACCGCGCGCCATTCCGAACACAAAACCGAAAATGCGGTCTAAGGCACTCAACTTACTGGAGCGAATAAGCGATGCCAATTTATCCACCGTCAAAACCCATATAATGCTGAACACAATCAGCACTGCCATACCGGTAACCAGGTTTGACAGCAGCTTTGAGGCAATATATTTTTCGGTAAACGGATTCAACAACGGTACCAGATAAAACAGTGCCGCCGCGGCCAAAACCCACCCGAGGATGGATAACAATTCTTTGGTCATTCCGCGGGCAATTCCGACCAGGGATGAAATTCCGATGATAATCAGAAAAATGACATCTAAGTTATTGAGTTGCTGTTCCATTGTTATGCTCCTAATTAAACCAATTTATCAGGCGCTGAACATGACCGATTTCATAGCACGACAGGTCATAATTCTTAGCCCCTTTTTCTTTTTTGTCTTTACCGTAAACCGGCGGAATTATTGCGCCGGAAAATCCCAGTTTTTGCGCTTCCTTCAGGCGCAGATTTGTTTGCGTCACCGACCTGATTTCGCCGGAAAGACCGATTTCGCCGAATGCCACCATATCGGCCGGCAAAGGCTTTTTGGTCAGCGAAGAAATCACCGCCATGGCAACCGCCAAATCCGCCGCCGGCTCGCTTATCTTCAAACCGCCGGCAATATTAAGATATACATCATGGGCACTAAAGTTCATACTGCAACGTGCCTCAAGCACCGCCAAAATCATGGATAAGCGATTGGAATCCCAACCGACCACCGCCCGTTTCGGAGTTGAATATCCGCTCGGACTGACCAGAGCCTGAATTTCCACCAAAAGCGGACGGGAACCTTCAATCCCCGCAAACACGCACGAGCCGGAAATATTACCCTGCCGCTCGGCCAAAAACAGCGCCGACGGGTTTTCCACTTCTACCAGCCCCTTGTCCTGCATTTCAAAAACGCCGATTTCGTCGGTGGCGCCGTAACGGTTCTTTACCGCACGCAAAATACGGAAATGATGTCCGCGCTCGCCTTCAAAATAAAGCACCGTATCCACCATGTGCTCCAACACGCGCGGTCCGGCAATTTCGCCCTGCTTGGTAACGTGTCCGACCAAAAACAGCACAAACCCCTTGCGCTTTGCCAATTTAACCAGCTCATAAGCGCTGGCGCGAACTTGTCCGACGCTGCCCGGAGTGGACTCAACTTCATCCAAATACATGGTTTGAATGGAATCGATAATCACCACTTTCGGCTCGACTTTCTCAAGCGTTGTAATGATATTGCGGACATCGGTGGCGCTGGCCAGATTAACCGGACTATCCGCCAACCCCAGACGATTGGCTCTGATTCGCACCTGATCTATAGCTTCTTCGCCGGAAATATAATAGCAAGAATATTTTTCGGCACTTGCCGCCAATCCGGCGCATACCTGCAAAAGTAAGGTAGATTTGCCGATACCCGGGTCGCCGCCGACCAAAATTACCGAACCCGGCACCAATCCGCCGCCGGTAACGCGATCAATTTCTTTTATACCGGTCTGCAAACGACTATATGTCTGCGTACTTCCCTTAAGAGGCACAAAATCAATGATATGCCCTTCTTTTTTGCGGTTGATTTTGGAATATCCGTCGGCCTGCACGCTTTCTTCAACAATGCAATTCCACTCGCCGCAGGCATCGCATTTGCCCTGCCACTTGGAATAAGTGCTGCCGCAATTCTGACAAACAAACATTGTAGACTTTTTAACCATCGTTTATATTTCCATCTGTATCGGTCCCTGCGAACTGCCCGAAATAAATTGTTGCAAATAAGGATTGTCGGTTTTTTCCATCTCCGCCACCGTACCGATCCAGATAATCTTGCCCTGATAAAGCATGGCAATCCGGTCGGCAATTTTGCGTGCCGAGGCCATATCGTGCGTAATGGTCAGGGTGGTTGCTCCCAAACCTTTGGCCGATTCAATAATCAAATCATTGATTACGTCAGCCATAATCGGGTCCAAACCGGTAGTCGGCTCATCAAAGAAAATTATCTCCGGCTTGTTGATAATCGCCCGGGCCAATCCCACGCGCTTCTGCATACCGCCGGAAAGCTCGGCCGGCGACAAATCCGCCACATCCGGAGCCAAACCGACCTGACGCAACACTCTGACTGCTTCCAGTTTGGCATCTTTGCGCGATAATTTGCCGTTTTCGAGCAGCATGAACGCCACATTTTCCCACACGCTCAAACTATCAAACAAAGCGGCTCCCTGAAACAGCATCCCCATTTTTTCGTGGATATTTTTGTTACTGCCTACCGTTTCTTCACCGTCTATTTTGATGGAGCCCTCGTCGGGAGTAAGCAAACCCTGAATGCACTTAATCAAAACCGATTTACCGGTACCGGAACCGCCGATAACCACCAGCGATTCGCCTTTTTTAACATCCAGGTCAACACCGTTCAAAACGTGTTTTTTGCCGAAAGCTTTATATAAATTTTTTATTTCAATTTTATTTTCCGACATTTGCCAACCCCTATCTCGAGAAGAAAATTTCCGTAATCAGATAATTGAAAATAAGAATCAAAATCGAGGACGTTACCACCGCGTTGGTCGTTGCTTCGCCCACGCCCTGCGCTCCGCCTTTGGAGCGATATCCGTGATAGCAGCCCATAATTGAAATAATAAATCCGAATACGCCGGCCTTGACTATACCCATCACAATCGCCACCGAAGTCAGGTTATTCATAGTGTTGTTGATGTAATTGGCCGGGTTAAAGCCGAGCTTATAAACGCCGACCAAATACCCGCCGAAAATACCGATAATATCGCCAAACAGCACCAACAGCGGCATTACTACCACCGCGGCCCAAATACGCGGAGCAATCAAATATCGATAAGGATTCGCCGACAGCGTTACCAAGGCATCAATCTGCTCGGTTACGCGCATGGTGCCTATTTCGGCCGCCATTGCCGCACCGATTCTGCCGGCAACCATTAAGGCCGACAACACCGGCGCCAATTCGCGCGTTACCGAAATCAAAACAACGCCGGCCACCACGCTCTCCGCCCCGTATTCCGAAATTCCCGAATATGTCTGCAAAGCGATAACCATACCGGCAAACAAAGTGGTCAAACCCACCACCGGTAACGAATAAAAGCCTATGTTCAAAAACTGCTTGCCGAACAATTTGATATAAAACGGCGGTATAAAACAATTATACACCGACTTGGCGATAAATTGCGTCAAATAACCGAGGTTCATGATAAAACCGACCGGTGCCTTACCCAAAGTCTGCAAAAATGTTTCTATCTTTTGTTTCAGCATGATACTCCCGTTTGTTTCAATACATTAACACAGCCGCAACGCCGCCGCAATTTTATCCGGCGCCGAACTTTCCTTAGCATACAAGTCTATTTGCTTAATTTCAAGTCCTAAAATCAATTCTTTGTGCTTAAGCGGAAATCTTTCCACTTCTGCGGCCGTGTCAACCAAATGCACCGCCAAATCTATTTTAGATTGTTTTATATACGGATACGTGACGATTCCCACACCGCGCACTTCCAACATTCCGCGCAGATTTTCCGCCGCCGTCCCCAACAGCGAATTGCCTTTTTTGTGAATAAAAACCACATCATCGGCCACCAGTTTTGCCGCCTTATTTTCAATCAGACGCAAAGCCAAATCGGACTTGCCGCTGCCGCTTTTGCCCAACAGCAACACCCCTTTGGATTTCAGTTTGATTAAAGTTGCGTGCAAACAGGTCTTATCCGACATCTGCCAATCTTCCCGATTTTTCGGCATCATCGGACGAAATCGTAATAACCCGCCGATTATCTTCCGCTTTGATTTCCACCGTCCACATGTTGCGCGGAGCAAACGGCCCCATTTTTTCCGGCCATTCCACCAGGCTGACACCGGTATAGAAAGCCTCTTCCACCCCCAATTCAAAAATCTCATCGGGACGTTTCAGGCGATACAAATCATAGTGATAAATATCAAATTCCGGCGCCACATACATCTGCACCAACGTAAACGTCGGGCTCGGCACTTCTTTGGCATTGGTCAACGATTGCACAAAAGCACGGGCAAAGACGCTTTTTCCCGCGCCCAAAGTGCCGTGCAACGCCCAAATATCCCCCGGTTTGGTAACTGCCGCCAACTTGCGCGCCAAATCCGCGGTGTCTTGCTCCGATGCCGAATTAAAAACCTTTTTCATTTAAAACAATCCCCAAAAGTTAAAACCGCCGCCGCTCGATTTTCTGCTCGAGTGCTTAATTTTGACGGTAAACTTGCGATTCCGCATCTTCCGCCAATCCCACGGCGTATAGAAAGTTCCGCTCCATAAACCGCGTCGGTCCGACATTGCCTGCTGTTCGTACGGCACATAAATATCGGTGGTACGGGTATAAGCAACCGCCCAACCGGCACTGGTAACAACCGCCGCCACATCATACTGATTGTTGTCGGTAAAACAACTGCCGGTTGCCTGTCCCTGCTCAATTTTGCTCAAAATACGGCAACTCACTTCTTTGCCGTTCAACCAATCCTCCAGCCACATTATCGACATTTCGCCGCACTTGTAACTATCTCCCAAGCCGTTTACACACACCTGGTCGCGGTCCGGAGCATCAATCCCCAGCAGCTTAATTTTAATCCCTTCCACATACAATATACTGCCGCTCGCAACTTTCGGATAGCCCTTGATTTCCGGATATTCAAACGGATTAAAATCACGTTGCGGAACGGCTTGCGGTGTATCCGGACTTCCGAAAAGCAACTCTTTAACTTTGTTGACAAGACCGCCTCTGTTGCCTGCGGTCACCGGCTGCGGAACCGTATTTTGCCCGTCGCCGCCCTCCTCATCGGCTTGCGCGGCATCGCCGAACAATTCGTTGTTCAGCTCATCCGGCGTTACAATATTGTCTGCCAAAGCGGAATTATCGACCGTCGGCTTAGCCGGAGCCCCCGATAAAAACGAATTTACGGTATTGCCGTCAAATAAACCGATACTGTATGCACAAAACCACACTACGCCGATACAAAGCGCCAACTTCATCAGATGGCTGAGCGGTCCCCACACCAACTTCAAAACCAGATACAAACAAACCAATGACGCCACGATTGACATGAAGCCCATTCCCTGCAGCATATTGTTTCCGCTCTGCGTCATTGTGCCGCCGACATACATCGCCGCCAGAAAAAATCCCCACATAATCGTCTTTTTTAATAAAGGCATACAAAGTTCCTCGCTTAATGATACGCCATTAGAACACATATTTTTCCGATTTGCAAGCTATTTATACAAGTCGGGTAACGGCGGCTTTTTCGGATTAGCTTTGGCCTTTTGCCGATTTTTAACGTAATTCATAATGATTTTACCGTTCAATTTCTCCGTTCCGCCGGCATACAAATTCTGATTTAACAGCTGCATTTGCTCCGTAAATTCCGGTGCTTTGATTTGCGCGGATAAATCATTCAAGTTGTTGATATACGCATCGCTGTAAACCTGTTCGCCCCAACGCAGCAGGCTGTCACGCAACCCCCGATAGTCCGAGCGATGCAGATTTTTTTCAATGTCGTTTATAAAATCGCCGGAAAAATCAACCTTGGTATCGGTAATTTTCCTGCGCAAAAACAAATAGTTGCAAATTGCCCCGCACAAAAATGCTCCGATAATGATTGCCGCAATCAGCAAAATATTCTGCTGCCGCCGCTCTTGTTGACTTATCGGCTGATTTTGCGGTTTATTTTCCAATCTGTTTTTCACTGCCGCAACCAACGCATCCGGCGTGTCAGCCAACGCCGCGCTCGGAGCCGATGATGTTTGCGCCCCGCCGGCAACCCCGCCCACGGACATTTTTTCGGCCGGAATTATCGCATTTTCGATATGATGGGTTTTTACGTTATACCATCTGAGCTTAATTTCCGGAAGAACCTGCTCACCGCCGCGCTGCGGAATATAAACCACCCGCGTTACGGCCGTTGAAACGACTTCGCCGTTTTTGACGCTTGAAGCGGTAACCGGATTCTCCGGATATTGTTTCCAGGCATCGTTTTCCGCAATTTCCAAAACCGGCAACCGATTTTCCGCCACCCCGGAGGCCGAAAGCATAATCTCCCGGGTTACCGCCTCGCCTACCTTAAATACCGGACGCTTATCGGCCCAGCGCGTGCGCAAAGAAACCGCCGTGGACGGCAACCACCAATCATGCCCGTAATCCGTCGGTATCGGCTTAACCTCAACCGCAATCGGCTTAGTCTTAAGCATTACCGGCTTTTGCTGCGCCACCAAATCGGTTACGTCAAAATTAATCTCAAACAGTTGCAGCAAGCCGTTGACCGAACGCGATATATCACCCTGTTTGCGCTCGACGTAATACCCTCTTACCGCCACGCGCGGCAAGGTCAGTTTACCGCTTTTCTGCGGGAAAAATGCGTATTTTATTTTGATAATCCGCTGGCCGTTTTTATCGGTTATGACCGGCTCATCCAGCTGTCTGATTTCCCAATCATCGGCATTTTCAAAAACCGGGTCCGCGGTAAATTGAATGTTTTTGTTGTCATAAATAACCAGCGTACCGTTGATTTCCTGCTGCACATACGGATTCTTTTCATCTATCGTCATATCCATCCAAAAATCGGCATTATCCGCCGCCGCGGCCGCTCCTGCCGAAGTTTGCGCCGACCCCGATTGCACGGAGGAAGAACCCGACGGCAACACCTCAATATTAAGCGGCACCGTCTGATAATTTCCCGCCTTAATTGCCGGAATTGTTACCTTGCCTTCTTTTTGCGGCATCAGCGTCAACGACCACACCCGCTTTTGTTGCGCCATACCGTTGGTATATTGCGTTTGCATTGAAGTTGAGGTGGAATAAACCGCAAAATCGTTGTTCAAAACCTCAAAATGCGGTTGCACCAGGCCGGAGTTATCGCCCTCATAACTGACCTCAAATTGCACCGTTTCGCCGTATTGTATTCTCTGCGGTTCAACTCTGGCCGAAAGCTGACCGGCCCAACACTCTGCCGACCAAAACAACGCCGCAACGGCATAAATTTTAATTTTTTTCCACATCATCTCAATATTCATCCTTATATCTGTTTTTGCGATATTCTTTAGCAATCAGAGCACGCAACAATCCGCCCTTATCTTCCGGAATATCGCGGAATTTTTGCATACGGGCGCGCATTTTTTCCTTATCGGCCGCCTTATCGCCGTTTTGCATCTGCACTTCCTCCGCTTCCTTGCCGTTTTCGTCCTGTTGCCCCGACTGCACCTGTACCTCTTGTTCTTCTTCCTTATCGCCGGAATCGCTGTCTGACGGTTCAGCTTGAGAATTGCCGTTTTGCCGGTCGTCCTGCTTATCTTCGGCGGAGCTCTGTTGCTGATTTTGTTCGCTCTTATTTTCATCAGACTCGGCGGCATCGGACTTATCTTCTCCGTTTTGATTTTCCGCCGAAGATTGTTGTTGCTTATCTCCGTTTTGATTTTCATCCTGCGATTGTGCGGATTCTCCCTCAGACTGCTCTGATTGCTCCTGAGACTGCTCGGATTGTTCCTGTGATTGCTCCTGTCGGTTATCGCCGCTTTGCTGTTGCTCCTGCTTTTGCTGCCCTTGGTTCTGCTGTTCCTGTTGCTGTGAACCGTCCTGCTTTTGCTCTTGTTTTTGCTGTTCCTGTTGTTGCGAACCGTCCTGCTTTTGCTGCTCCTGTTTCTGTTGCTCTTGCTGTTGTTCCTGTTTCTGTTGCTCTTGCTGTTCCTGATTCTGATTTCCCTGCTGCTGTTTATCCTGTTGCTGATTATTCTTTTCCTGTTCATCGCCGCCGGATTTCTGCTGCTTTTGCTGGTCCTTATTATCCTGTTTCTGATTTTGCTTCTGATTCTGGTTTTTATTGAGTTTTTTCAAATATTCCAGATTAAATTTTGCATCTTCGAAATCAGGTTTTTGTTGCAAAACTTCTTCATATTTGGCAATCGCCTCATCAAGTTTTCCCGACTTTGCCAACGCGTTGCCCTGATTATACATGGAAACGACATCGTTTTCCTTAGAAAATTCCCGATATGCCTGCTCATAATCGCCGTTTTTATAAGCCGCGGCACCGCGCCATTGCGCGTTCTGAAACAGCTGTGCCGCCTTGTCATACTGTTTGCGCTTGAAATATTGCATTGCTTCCTGATTGTCGTTGACAAACCACCCGGCATACGCCTCGGAGCAAATCAGGCATAACAGCAAACCGGCAATAACCCCGCGCCGATAATAATATAACAGCAATAAGGCCGGCAACCAAAACAGATAATACCCGAAGTCCAACCAAATCGATTGCATATTTTTGCTTTCATTAAGTTTTTTGGCGTATAAGTCATTGATTTTTCGGCTCAGCGGCGCATAGCTCTGATTATAGTTCAAATAAACCCCATAACCTTTTTGCGCCACCATTTGCAATTTTTCATTTTCCTCGGTACTGACCTTGATTACGTTAACATCAAAGCCGTTGCGATACGCCTTGGCCGCACTCTCTAACGCCGCTTCAAAACGCTCGCCGACATCGGCCGCCAACACGATAATATTGCCGGAAGCATACCCTATGCTCTGCATACGCTCCACCGCCATATCAATGGCCCGATCCAGCCGGTCGCCGTCTGCCGGCACGATATTGCGCTCGATTACCGGCAACAAATTATCAATCAGCGCCGCATCTTCGGTCAGCGGAGAAATCATAAACGGCTCGTCGCTGTATACTTCCAACCCGATTTCGGTCGAACGCAGGGTTTGTATAAAATCCTTGATGATATAGCGCGCCCGCACCAAACGGCTCGGCGATACATCGCCCTTTTCCATACTCGAGGACAGGCTCAGCGCTATCATTACCGGATTATCGACACTCAGCGCCGGATTAGGCTTTTTAACCCAGGTCGGACCGGCCAGCGCCAAAATCGTCAGCAACATAAACAACACCGCCAAAACGTATGAAAGTCGCCGCTGATGATTATCGCCCTTAATCAGCAAAAAATTCAGCAAATGCTCGTCACAAACATCGGCCCACGACGATTGCACGCGTTCGTTACGATAAATAAACCAGCCCCACAACAGCGGAATAAACAGCGCAACCAGCCACAACGGACGTAAAAAGTGAAAATCCTGCAACCCTTCCATGGCTTATTTTCTCCTCATCAACGCAAACATCGCCAAAAACAGCAACAGCGCGGCCGCCGCCGGGTAATAAAACATATCCTTGGTTTCCCGAACATAGCGTCCTTCGTGCTCCTGCGCCTCCAAACGGTTGATTTCGGAATATATTTGCAACAACGCATTCACGTCTTTGGCTCTGAAATACGTGCCCTTGGTAGCCTCTGCCAACTGCCGCAAACTCGTCTCATCCAGGCCGTTAGCCATCGGCACGCTGAACAACCCGCCCAAAAAGCTGATGGAATCACTGCCGACACCGATGGTATAAAACTTGATTTTTTCTTCCTGCGCCAACTTAATCGCTTGCGGAAACGACAAACTGCCGTCATTACTTTCGCCGTCGGTCAGCAGAATGATTACCTTATTTTCGGCCGGACCGTCGCTTAAGGCCAAATTTTTCAAAGCAACCCCAATGGCATCGCCGATGGAAGTTGAATCCCCGGCCATCCCCGGCTCTATCGCAAACAACGTTTCTTTCAGCGACTCTTTGTCATAAGTGAGCGGAACCTGCATATAGGCACGCGTACCGAACACCACCAACCCCACCCGGTCATCGGCGCGGGCATCGGCAAAATCGGCCACCACTTTTTTTACCACCGACATTCTGTCATAATGCCGCCCCTGATACACAAAATCGGTTTCCAGCATCGACTTTGAAACATCGACAATCAGCATAATATCGCGGGATTCGTGATGAACTTTCTGCGGCTCGCCCACCCATTGCGGGCGGCACAACGCGGCGGTAACCACCCCCCATAAAACAAGCAATAACAAAAACTTAGGGAACGAATTTGCAGGTTTACCTTTACCGTTCCGTCGCTCAGAAGCGGTCTTGCCCTTAATGGCCGCAATATCCGCCACAAACGGCACTTGCAAGGCATCGCCGTACATTTTACCCACCGCCGGCAGAATATAATAAACCAAAATCGGCACCAAAAGCAACCAGGCAGCTTGCGGATAGGCAAAGGTAATCATAAGTTCTCTCCTATCCAGTTATAGCAGTAGTCCCATACTTTATTCATATCCGCGGCATCATAACTCTGATGCACCATAAACGGGGCGTTTTTCAGCAATTCGGCCGCCGAACCGGTCAATTTTCGCGAAGATTTACCGTTAAGAAAGGCAATCCAATCATCGCCAGATAAGGCAACCGCTTCGGGATATTTGCGCACACAGGCGCGGCGCAATATTTCCGACATTTTCACCGCCGCCGCCAAATCGGTATCGTGCTTATATGCCTGCAAAATCCGCCGTGCATAGATTTTGGCGCTCTGCCGCCACAGCATTTGCAAAACTTTATACAGCACCAATGCGATAATAACCGAGACCAAAACACCCCACCAACCGTAGGCCAGAGGGAAAAACGGTACACCGCCTTCGGGTAAATGTATGTCTCTCAATGCCGGCAAATTATCCATTTTGATATTCTCTCCTCAACTTTTGCAAACCGCCTGTTAATAGATGTAGTTTTCTGCCAGATAATTATCAAGTATTACGGTAATCTGATTTTCAGCGCTTTACGTAGCGCGGCTTACGTGCCGGAGTTTTAACCGCTTTTTGCGCTTTTTTGCCGGCCGTCGCCCAATGCTTTTTACGCGCCGTAACTGCGGAAATACTAGGCGGCATATAGCGTTTGCCCTTATAGTTATCGGTTATTTGTTTTTCCGCTTCTTCCGTCTCGGCGACTTCTGCCTGCTTATCGTTTTCGACAGCTTTTTCTTCCTTTACCGGCTCCGCCGCATCATTCTTTGCTGCTTCGGCCGTATTTTCCTGCGGTTTTGCCGATTCTGTGGCAGCTTCTTTATCCGGCTCGGCGGCCGACGGAGTTTGTTCTCCGACTTCATTTCCCTGTTCTGCAGCGGCTTGGGCCTCGGCTTCGGCTTTTTCTTTTTCCGCCTGTGCTACCGATGCCAACATCGGTGCGGATTCTTCTTTTTTGAATACCTTTTCTTTCATGGCATCAATCTGGTTCATTCTATGTTTGAATTCTGTCAACTGCGAACCGCCCAAATCGTTGCCGGTGGCCACATTGGATTTCAACGGATTGATGCGCTGGCCTTTGCGCAAAATTTCAAAGTGCAGATGCGGACCGGTGGACTGACCGGTACTGCCGACATAACCTATAACCTGACCGCGCCGTACGCGCACGCCTTTTCTGATTCCGCGGGCAAAGCCCTGCATGTGGCCGTACGCCGTTTCATACTCGCTGTTATGGCGAATTTTTACGTAATTGCCGTAACCGTTGACATACTGTGCCATTTCTACCACGCCCGGACCGCTGGCATAAATGGCAACACCCTTCGGTGCGGCATAATCCACACCGCTGTGGAATTTCATGGTTTTATAAATAGGATGGCGGCGATAACCGAACAATGAAGAAACCCGCGCATTACGCATTGACAGCGGTTTAATATCCAAACCGGTTTTCTTGGTTTCACCTTTTTCGTTATAATAATTGTCTTTGAAACGATAGATTTTATAAGTGCGTTTGGCGGTTTTAAACGAAGCCGACAGCAAATTGCCGATTTTAACTACGTCGCCGTTTGCCGCCTTACTGACTTCGTATTTGACGTTATAAGTATCGCCTTTATGAACATCCGTTCTGAAGTTGATCATGTGCGACATACGGTTGATAACTTCGTTGGCAACCCGGCGGTTCACCCCTTCGCTGATAAGAGAATTAAGCACCGGCCCGTTAACCGTACCGCTGACTACCCGCACATCAGGCTGAAACTTTTCGCGTTCCACCGTTGCCACATACTTATCGTATTCGTTGACGCTCAAAATGTATTTTACCCCGCGTTCCGGCGTAATGGTCAACTTATCGAGCATTTCCAACTGATGCGAACGTACTTCGAAAGTAGCGGTAAGTTCGATATGCTGACCGACTTGCAGCTTGCGCGCATCATAAACTTTGCGCAAAACGTTATACGCTTCGGTCGCGCTCTTGGTATTCATACCGAGTTTGGTCAAAAGCCCGATAAAAGTATCGCCTCTTTCCACCATCAGCACGCGACGTTCTTTTTGATAAATACCTGAGAGTTCGCTGGAATTGCCTTCATATTTCGGCTTGGCGTCAATCGGCATCACGACATTCTTGTCATTTTGCACGATTTCAAACTTGGAGCGCACCACTTCGTTGGCACTCAAAAGCTTTATGTTATTAACTTCGGTATAAACGGTATCAAACGGATTATCGCCGACCGAATCATTGAATGCCGGCGTTAAAATATCGCCGCTGAAATCATAAGAATCGGCAGATACATGGGTAATCGGCAGCTTCGGCGCGGCAGAAAACGGCTTATTAAGTAAAGAAAGGAACAGCGCGCAGGTTACGGCAAACGCGTAACCGGCCAATAAAAACGTCTCTATCCGACGTCGGCGTAACTTTCTTCTAAAATTTTTAAACGCAGGCATAATCCGTTATTCCCCATGTTGTGCTGATGATAAAATGTTTAGAATTAAAAGCAAGCAGATAATAAAGTTATACCCGAACAAACATTATTTTTCGGCTTTTTTTTAAAAAAAGTGCAAAAAACTGAAAAAAAGTATTGCAATTTAAAAAAAGTTCAGATATAAGACATACTGTTCTGCGGGGGTGTAGTTCAGTTGGTTAGAACGCTGCCCTGTCACGGCAGAGGTCGCGAGTTCGAGTCTCGTCGCTCCCGCCAATAAAAGACCGCCTTCGGGCGGTTTTTTTTATTGGCTCGACGAGACTTGAACGAGTGACCGGAAGAGGTCGCGCATCAAGTGAAAAACAACCTCTAAATGTTGTTTTTCACGAAGACGGCGAAGTTTTCTTAATGAATTTATGAAGCGACAGCAAATAAATGAATTTAGAAAACGAGTGACCGAAGCAATGTTGGAAACATTGCGAGACCGAGTCTCGTCGCTCCCGCCAATAAAAAAGACCGCCTTCGGGCGGTTTTTTTTATTGGCTCGACGGGACTTGAACGAGTGACCGGAAGAGGTCGCGCCGGAGGAAAAAAATATCTCCGGCGGAGATATTTTTAACGACGGGCGAAGGTTGCTTGTGAGTTAGCCAGCGCAAGCGACGCGCGACGAACAATTCGCAACCGAGTGACCGAAGCTTAAATTTTCCATAGAATAAAATAAAGAAAGTAAATTTAAGCAAGAGGAGGATAAAAACAACCTCTAAATGTTGTTTTTCACGAAGACGGCGAAGTTTTCTTAACGAAGCAAAAAGCTGAGCTGAATTTAGCAAACAAACCGAGGGCACAACCGAGTCTCGTCGCTCATCTTACTAAAATCATTATGAAGCAACATCACACACCCGGTATCATACGCAATATTTTTTAACCAGCGGAATTTGATGTAAAATCGCCGACACAGCGGCCGATATAATAAACACGACAATGCCTACGGCCGGAACCGACAGAATCGGATTAAACGAAAGCGTATTCAACCCTAAGCGCGCACTAAGTTGTACCAGTATAAAGACATGCACCATATATATTCCCAGAGTATAACGAGATAGCTTCTCGATTATCCGTAACGGTTTCTCGAAAAACTTCGTATACTTAAACCAAACGAATATGGCAATACATACAGGCAACACATTGATAGTGAAAACATCATAATAGTTCTGATGACGATTTTGAATTTTTAATGCTAAAGCCACTTGCAAAAATACCGTAAGCGCAAGCCCTAAGATACCCAAAATATAGATAATTATCCTGTTTTTACGGTTGATATTCGTTACATGAAGATAATATCCTAAGATAAAATATCCGGCAAATCCGGAAACAATTTTAACTCCCATCGGCTGTATAAATCGATTCAATGCGTTCATAACCGCAATCGCATCGTGCCCGCAAAAGTCATGTATAATTTTTGACAGCCAAGGCAATAAGAACGCAAAAACAAAAGACAAACTCAGAAAATATCTCATAATATTCTGTTTTTGCACAATAAGCTTAATAATCGGCAGAGCAATGTATAATCCGATAATCATGGGAATAAACCACATGTGATATTCGCCGTGCAACACGTTGACAATAAAATCCAAAAAGTCACCGTCGTGAAAACAGGCATAAAAAACACTCCATGACAAAAATGCGGTTACCAAATGGCCGACATACTTACGATAAATCTGAGAAATCGGAATATCACGCTGTAACAATAAGCATCCGCTGATCATAACAAAAACGGGAACAGCCCACCTGACTATGCTATCGTAAAAATTAAAAGTCTGCCACGCCAAACCGTTAATATCGGTTCCGTGCCAATTCTGTGCCGACGCATGCAATATGATAACGGAAAATATCGAGAATACCCTCAACCAATCCAAATAGCCTATCCGTTTCTGCATAAAGTCCCCTCACAGAGTCTCAAATCAAGTATTAGTGTAAAAAGCAAAACAACTTGATTTTATTAGGTAAAGACAGCCCTTTATAGCCGATAAGCTTAAGATTATAGAGTTTTTTAAGGGCAATTTTGGCGCTGGCCATCAATTCGGAATTACGGCTGCGGCGCGTGCTGTTCATCATCATTTTAACGGTACGGGCAATACGGGTATCGCGTACCAACGGCCACAAATCAGGATATTTTTCTTTATAAAACTTGCGCACGCTGTGAATTCCTATCACATAATCATTCAGCTTTTTCAAATTAAAACTGCTGCGCATAATGGAGTTCTCCGAAATCCGATAACCGTACAGTTTTTCGTTTACCCACACAAAATCCTTAGCCTTGGCAAACACACAGCAATTATATACCCAATCCTCAAAATAAATGCCGTCGACAAACGAAATATCATTGATGACATCACGTTTATACAGCTTATTCCAAACGTTGAAATGGATAAAATTCTTGCGATGCATCAAAACGTTGAGAGCCGGATCATATTTTTGGGCAACCGCATTTTCCAACTCGGGAAAATCCTCATCATCATAGATTTTGCAAAAGTTGCAACCGGAAATATCAGCATCAAAATCTGTCGAAGCCTTATAAAGAATCTCCAAAAAGCGCTTATGCACAAAATCGTCGCTGTCAACATACGCAATATGCTTGGCACTTGCCTGAGCCAGGCCGACATTACGCGCCACCGATAAACCCTTATTTTCCTGAGTAATGACCTTAAAACGCTTATCACGCTCGGCGAATTGTTGCAAAATTGCGGCACTGCCATCGGTAGAACCGTCATTCACACAAATAACTTCAAAATCCCGAAAAGTCTGCTCAGAAACGCTTTCCAAGCATTTTTTAAGGTGTTTTTCCACGTTATAGACGGGAATTATGACTGAAATTAAAGGCATATCCGCTCCGGCTGAATTTTTGGTCGTGTCCTTTATATATATTGTACGAAACAGCAAAAGTCAAATTAATTTTGGCTTGGCGGTTAAGAAGTATGTAAAACGACGCTCCTGCCCCGTTTAGCGGCATAAAAAACGGAAAATATCTTTCCGCCGATTCACGTTGCAACAAGAAAAAATAATGTTTCCGCTGTTTCACGCCTCTAACAAGAAAAATCGAGATTAACGTTTAAATACGCAGAAAGTCCCTTGACGCAGGGGACTTCACTTAAAGAACACTTACGGAAATAACGGAGAACATGATAAATACGAAGAGG
>JAEEMQ010000013.1 GCA_016283295.1 Alphaproteobacteria bacterium | reverse complement strand
TAAAATGAAAAATCTTATTTTGGACGCAAAAAAAATAAACCGGTGGTGATTCCATAGAACGTGATATATACGAAGAAAATCCCTTCGCGCGATGTAAAAATCATCTACAAAAAAACTCATAGAATTAGGCTAATAGAAAAAGGTTTTTTCCCACAAGAACGTTCCCCCAAAAAAACTCAGAGAATGGAGTTAATACGCCGAAAGCCTTTGTCCTTCGCTGCGCTCACGACGCTTTCAGCTCTGCGCCCAAAAAACTCATAGAATTAGGCTAATAGAAAAAGGTTTTTTCCCGCAAGAACGTCCCTTTAAAAAACTCAGAGAATGGAGTTAATACGCCGAAAGCCTTTCTGCGCGGTGTACAAAAGAAGTACATAAGCAGAAAGGCTTTCAAGTAGAAACCCATTATATGAGTTTTTATTATCTGGAGTAGTATTCGATAACCAAATTCGGCTCCATAACAGCCGCATAAGGCACATCTTCAAACTTCGGAATGAAGGTGTAAGTTGCCTTCATCTTTTTGGCATCAACTTCCAAATATGTCGGCCAATCGCGAGTTTGCGATTCGAGAGCATTGATAACCATATTCATGCTCTTAGACTTTTCGCGAACTTCGATAACATCGCCGGCCTTAACCATATAAGACGGAATGTTTACCTTTTTGCCGTTAACGGTAACGTGACCGTGGTTAACAAATTGACGAGCCGCAAATACGGTCGGTACGAATTTTGCTTTATAAACCAAGTTATCCAAACGGGATTCGAGCAAACCGATTAAGTTTTCGGCGGCATCGCCCGAACGACGAATAGCCTCGGCATAATATTTACCGAATTGCTTTTCGGAAATGTTGCCGTAATAAACTTTCATCTTTTGCTTAGCAATTAATTGTTGACCGTAGTCGGTAACTTTTGCTTTTCTTTGACCATGTTGTCCCGGACGATATGATCTTTTGTTAAACGGGCTGTTATTATCACCCCAGAGATTGTCGCCGTAGCTACGGCTCAATTTCTTCTTTGCAGAAACGATACTTTTCATTAAATTTATCCTTTTTTTGTTTGTTTACATTATTGTCCCGATAGTCGCAAACCCAAGTCTGCAACGAGATTACCGGCCATTACCGACAATCTGCCTTCTCGGAAGTGAGGGTAACGTACATCATTTTTACACATTTTTCAAGCAAAAAATACAAATAGCGTTGGATTTTTCGGTTAAAGATAATACAGTAAAGCCGAGTGAGGAAAAAATGTCGTATCAATTAATGTTTCAAAAAGCGGTTGAACTGCAACAAAACGGTGCCTTAAACGAGGCCGAACAAATCTATCGGCAGATTTTGGAAACCGCGCCCAACAACGCCGACGTGCTGAACCTGCTCGGGCTGATTGCCCAAACCCGCGGCATTCACGGCGAGGCGGTCGGCTATTTTTATAAAGCGATTGAAAATGCGCCGCAACATTGGCCGATATTTTTTAATTTAGCTGTTTCGCTCGGTGCACTCGGTAAGTTTGTGGAAGCGGCCGAAGCCTATCAAAAAGTGCTTTCGCTCAAGCCCGATTGCAAAGAAGCGCATTTCGGACTCGGCAATCTTTATTGGGCGCAGAATAATCTTGAGGCTGCCAAAGAGCAGTTTGCCGCCGCGCTCAAGCTTGATGCCGACTATCTCAAGGCCGCCACCAATCTGGCGGAAGTCAGCGACGATACCGCCACGCTCGAAAAGCTCTCATCAGGCAACCCGCAGGCACTCTATTACCTCGGTCGCCGCGCTTTTAATGCACATAATTTTGCTGATGCCGCCAACTATCTGACCAAAGCCGACGCATTGGCACAAGATGACGAAATCAAAGCCATGCTCGGCGAATCCGAATTGACGTTGGGGCATAAAGACACGGCGCAAAAACTGTTTTATCAGGCGCTGAATTTAAGCCCGCATAACCTGACGGCGCTGATGAATTTGGCCGATATGGAAGCCGATTCGCACAACTTCGGCGAGGCGGAAAAGTTCTATAAACGCGGGATTGAAATTGCGCCGAACAACTTGCGTTTGCACGCCAACTATGCCGAAATGTTGTGTCGCAACCGCCGCACGGTCGAGGGCTTGGAAGAATATCGCCAGGCGGTGATTTTGGCCCCGCAAACACCGGAGCTGAGCTATAATCTGGCGCTGATTTTGAAGAGTTTGGAAGAATACGAGCAGGCGCTCGATTTGATGTTTCACGCCTTTTATCTGGCGCCGAAACACACCGACTGGAGCCTTAATATTGCCGAAACGCTGGTGCTGTTTAACGAGCAGGCGCCGGAAAAAGCGCGTAAAATCTGCGAAAACTGGTATCAGAAAATGCCGGAAAACATTATTGTTCAGCACCTGTGGTCCTCGCTCAATCATCAAACCGCCGCCAACGAAAAAGAATATAACGCCCTGCTGTTTGATAATTTTGCCGCCACCTATGAGCAGACGCTCAAAAACATTCAATATTCGGTGGTTGATAAAATCGCCGAACTTTATGCCCCGCTCAAAGGCAAAATTCTCGATTTGGGTTGCGGCACAGGCCTGGCGGCGCAAAAGCTTAAAACCGACCAAAACGAATTTGTCGGCGTGGATATTTCCGAAAAAATGCTGGATTTGGCGCGGCAAAAAAGCGTATACGCCGAATTGCATCAGGCCGATATTTTGGAATATTTACACGGCTCGCACCCCGATTTTGCCGCAATCATCGCCGCCGATGTATTCTGTTATTTCGGCGATTTGCGCCCGCTCATTGCCGCCTCTGCCCCTACCCGTCTGATTTTTTCGGTAGAAACCGACATTATGGCGGAAAAATATACGATTCAGGCCAACGGGCGCTATAAACATAATCCGCAATATATAGAATTATTACTGCATAATTCCGGCTACACCGATGTGACCTCGACCGAGCTTGTTTTGCGCCGCGAAAACGGCAAAGATGTCGTCGGCCGAATTTTCAATGCCGCCTGATTTTTTCGACGCACAAAAAAAGACGCTTCCGTAGAAGCGCCTTTTTTTATTTGAGCATCAGAGCCGAATATTAACCCATATCCTTACCCATTTTGCTTCTGATCATAGCATTCAAAGCCTGATCGCCGTTGCCGGAAACAGAAGAAGCTTTTTCAGCACCGGCCTCAACCGCAGAACCCGGAATAACTTTCTTCGGACCTGTCGGTACAGCATAATCGGTGGATTGCTTATCCTTTTCCATCCAGCCTTCATGGCTACTGGTCTTGTACGGCTGTTCCTTGGTGGTAATAACCGCACCGTCATCGGCATGACCGTCAACCGGAGCAGGAGCCGGTTCCGGTGCAGGTGCCGGAGGCTCCGGAGCCGGTGCCGGCTCTTCCGGAGGGGTAACAACCTTCTTAACTACCGCCTTAAAGTGTTCCCAGTAGCTTACGTGAGCGCAGTTAACATCGCCGGCCTTGTGCATCAAATCGGCAGTACCGACATAGCGGTTGTTGTTGAGGTGATCCAAACTCTTATCCAAGTCATCACCGCTGGCCGTAATACGATCCAAAGTATTACCGAGAGCATCGGCAGAAACATTAACTTTTTCTTCGCAGAAGATAATGTGGTTCAAAGCCTTGATTTCGGTAGCGTTGGTCCAATAATCCGGTTCACCGTTAACCATGGTGGATTGAATCAAACCACCGGATACGTATTCACCTTTTTCACGCCATGCGATGAGGTGCAGATATTTATACATAATCTCACCGACCGGCTTATCCGGCAAAGCACCGTTATCAATAGCCTTCTGAATATTGTCGGCCATTCTTTGGGTAACTTCTTCCATACTATCCGGATTTACATCCCAACCATAAAGTTTGGCATATTCCGCAGCCTGACCCTGAACATGGTTTTCAATCCATTTAGCCTGACCGGCAGAAATACCTTCTCTCCAATCGGCATGGGTAACTTCAACCGGAGTAACTTCGCCGTTACCGTCATTATCGGCAACCGGAGCTTCGTTTTGATTATCGTTCAACGGAGCGAAGTGATCCGGATTATGGTCAACACCCATATTGTAGTCGGCACTATATGCATCAGCCGCACTGTTAACCATGCAGAATTCCGACAAACCGGTACCTAAAATGCTGAGGTAGAAGTAAGTACGAGCCTTCTTGTAACCCTTCAAGCTCTCTGCGGTCTGATCTTCATCATGTTGCTGTTTGGCTTCATTCATTTGCGCCGCAGCGTTAACGTTGCCGCCGATCATACGCGTACCGGAGGAAACCGCTCTGGTACCCATATAAGCACCGGCACCGGCCAAACCTAACACAGCACCGCCGCCGACAATTACCGGAGTGGCCAAACCGACAATCGCCGCACTGGCCAAACCGTACTTTCTGTTGGTACGTCTTTGACGATCGAATCTCTCTTTTTCTTTCGGATTCGCCATAATGGATTTATAAGCGTTACGAATACCGTTCCAACCTTTCCAGTTAGCGATTTCCTGTTCGTTACCGCTGGCTTGGGCAGCCTTATAGTTGGCATGTTTCTTTTCCCAAATCGTCCACTTAGACGGAGCAAACGATTGGTAAACACCATAAGCCGCAGCAGCAGCCAAGCCCGCCGGAATGGAATACAGAGCCGCACCCACCATACCGGCCGCAGCCAAAGTATTGGTAATACCGCGTCTGTGCGAGAAGTAACCGAACAAATCTCTACCGAATTCAACCGGAGTCATACCGCAATGCTTTTCAACAAATCTGTTGAACTTTTCTAACTTGCGCGACAACCAGGAACCGGACTTTTCTTTGCCGGCTTCGTTGAACTTATCGGCCTTATCCTGCATCTTCTCTTTAGTGGATTCGATGCTGGAATAGAACTGATTAGCCTGAATCTTAACTTTTTTACCGTCAACAAAATCTTTTACGGCTTTATCGTCATCGCCGAGCATCTGCAACATATCGCCGCGGAAGTTGGTGATAACATCATCCTTTAAGGCATCTTTCTGCTCGTCATCGCTCTTAGCGGCAAAAGCGGCATCATCCATGTGAGCCATCGAAACTTCGTTCAAAGCGGCGCGCATCTTGGTCAGCCAGATTTCGTTTTCATCTTCAACAGCCGCACCGGCTTCGTCAACAATGCTTACCTGCTTGCTGACTTCATTGATTTCGTTAATGCAAACGTTACGGAAATCATCACCGTCAAGGATATTATCAATTTTTTCGGCATTGGCAACGATTGCATCATCGCTCATGCTCGGAGTCTGCTTTTGAACGGTCTCTTGCTTTTCCTGAATATGTTTCATTTTATCGGTTTCGGCAATCATGGCTTCGATAGCATCGCCTTTTTCCGAATCTTCTTTGATTTCCGGCAATTCGCGCATCATTTTCAATGCTTCTTTGCGCAAATCCTTACTCTTGGACGCACTCAAGAACTCGGCAATCTTTTCCAATTCAGCCGTGTCATTTTCTGCGCGTGCCACATCTGCACGATACAATGCGTTCAGTTCCTTAAGTAACGGACGATTGTTATCAAAATCCTTAATGGTTGCCAACACGCCGTTATCCGGATCATGCTCTTTTAAATATCTGATAGCCTGATCCAAATCTTTGCCGTAGGCATACGACTGAATAATTTTTTCTGCGTTTCTGATCTTGTCTTCAACCGCAGCATTTCTTTGATTTGCCATTTGAAAACTCCTTTAAGTGCATATTTCGTCATTATTTCTGCACCGACTATACACCCTTTTTTACTATTTTGCAACACTTTTTTGTCGAAAAATGCATTTTTTTTACATTTTTTTTCTAAATATCCCGAATCAGCCTTATTTTAGGCGCTTTGACAAATTGAAGAAAATTACATTTTTGGTTAAAAATAAAAAAATCTTGCTTTATCGGCGCGAACATAATATAACAGCCACATTATAATATATAGGGAAAAAGTTATGAAAGTTGATTTGTTTGATTTCGATTTGGATAAAGAACTGATTGCCAAAGAGCCGGCGAATCCGCGCGATTCGTCTCGACTGCTGGATTTATCGGAAGAAAACGTTATTACCGACCGCCATTTTTACGACCTGCCGCAAATCCTCAAGCCGGGCGATGTTATGGTGTTTAACGATACCAAAGTTATTCCGGCACGGCTTTACGGCAAGCGCGGCGAGGCCCTGGTCGAGGTTACGCTCTATCACCCGGATGACGGTATCCGCTGGTGGTCGTTTATCAAAAATTCCAAACGTCTGCACGTCGGCGACACCATTCATTTTTATAATGCCGACATCAGCGCCGAAGAATCCGACTTTTCCGCCGAAATTTTGCAAAAAGACTCTGAGGACGGCGTGTTTATCAAATTCAACTGCGAGCCGGATAAACTGGGCGCCATGCTCGAAAAATACGGTTCGATGCCGTTGCCGCCGTATATCAAACGCGATAAACCGCTGGCCGGATTATGGAATCCGTATAACGACAAAGAAAACTACCAAACGGTTTATGCCAAATATGAGGGTGCGGTTGCCGCTCCCACTGCCGGTTTACATTTTACGGATCGGCTCTTAAAAGAAATTGACGACATGGGAGTCAAGCGCGTGTTTTTAACGCTGCACGTCGGCGCCGGTACCTTTTTGCCGGTCAAAACCGAAGACACCAAAGACCATAAAATGCATGCCGAATACGGAGTCATCTCTCCGGAGACCGCCGACCTCATCAATAAGGCCAAAAAGGAAGGACGCCGCATAATCGCCGTCGGTACCACCTCGGTTCGCCTGCTTGAAAGCGCCGCTGATGATAACGGCATTTTGCATCCGTTCTGCGGCGAAACCGATATTTTCATCACTCCGGGCTATAAATTTAAGATGCTGGATATGATTATCACCAACTTCCACCTGCCGAAATCAACTTTATTTATGCTGATTTGTGCCATTGCCGGCACCGAGCGGATGAAAGCGGCCTACGCTCACGCCATCGCCGAGCGCTATCGTTTTTATTCGTACGGCGACAGCTCCATTTTAAAATGTATAAATAAAATTTAAACGCTTTTGTTTTATCCTTTTGCTCTAAAGGAGAAAAGCAGTGTTTATCAGACCGCCGGAAAACATTAAATATATTTTTTCGACCATCAAAAGTTCGTTTTTGCCGGCAGTTGTGCTGTTTATCGGGCTGATTGCGTTTTATGCGCAAAACCCTTATGAGGCCGGAGTCGCCGTCGTATTGCACTATTTGTTTTTTCTGGTGGCGGCCGCCAACATCACTCTGTTGTGTGTTTCCAACCAATCTAAGCCGCTGTTCAGCCTGTTGCTCGGAGTCGTCAGTTACATCATCATAAATCAGCTGAAAATGCGATACGGCGAAAATTATACCTCGTCTACGGAATTTTGCTGCCTCTGCTTTATTTTGCCGATTAACTTTGTTTTTCTGTACTTTCTGCCACAATCAAAATTGCTGACCGGCCGCAACACATATTTGTTGCTCGGCCTGTTGGCGCAGACGGCCCTGCTCTCGCACCTGCACTCCATATTTGCGTTTATTCCGCACGTTGACATTACTCTGGAGGCGATTCCGCTGTGGGCCTGCGTATTTTGGATTGTTCTGCTGGCGCCGCTGGCAATCAACATCAGTTTCAAAAACACCATTGTTAATACCGGTTTGTTTTATGCTGTTGCCAGCCTGTTTATGGGTATTGTTTATTCCAATTCGCCGTCGGGTTTAACCACGTTCTTTTTGGGATTCGCCCTGATTCTGCTGTGCGTGACCGTCCTCAACCTTTATCGCAGTTTTAACTACGACGAGCTGGAAAACGTCGGCAGCAAAATTGCCTATATGAATCATGCCAATTCCAAATTCCCTTTCAAATATACGATTGCGCTGTTCAGCATTGATAACCGCGACAAACTGATCGGCGCCATCGGCGAAGCCCAATGCAAAGTGCTCGACCAGATGGTGGTCAACCGCATTTTGGAAATGCCTTATAATTTCAGCATTTATCGCTATAACGAATCCGAATTGATTTTGGTATTCAAAAACGAAGATGCCCGCCACGTTAAGGAATTTGCCGACAACATTCGCCGCAACATCGCCGCCGCGGAATTTGTTTTTGCCTCACGCAAAAGCGTAAAAATTACCATATCCGTATGCGTTTCGGAAAAAACCCGCAAAGACCTCGACGCCTCCGAAGTTACCGAACGCACCCACAACGCTTTGCAAAAGAACTATCGCTTCAACTGCAATATCATTACCGTAGCTTAATTTTTAGCGCCGGTTCGCAGCAAACAGCGGCCGCACAGCCATAATCCCAACAGCGTTATCGGCACGGAAAGCCATTGTCCCATGGTCAGACCGAGCCACAAAAATCCGAGTTGCGCATCAGGCTCGCGGAACTGCTCTACCGCCAGCCGGCACAGCGCATATCCCAGCAAAAACGCGCCGGAAATAAAGCCGGTGTTTTCGCGACACCACTTGTTGCGCCACATTAAATTGAGCACGATAAACAAACAGATTCCTTCCAAACAGGCCTCATAAATCTGTGACGGATGCCGCGGCAGATATCCGCCGCGCGGAAAACGCACCGCCCATGCCACATCGGTCACGCGACCCCACAGTTCGTCATTGATAAAATTAGCCAACCGGCCGAAAAAAATCCCCATCGGCACCACCGGCGCCACCAAATCGGTCAGTTTCAAAAACGGATATTTAATCATTTTCGTAAAAACAAACAGGGCGACAATTACCCCGATTATGCCGCCGTGAAACGACATTCCGCCATGCCATATCGCCAGCATTTCCAGAGGGTTTTGCCAATATTGCGCTCCGCCGTAAAACAAAATATAGCCGATTCTCCCGCCGAGAATAATCCCGAGCGTTACGGCAAACGCCGCATCTTCACAATTTTGTTTTGTCAGCCCGAGGTCATATTTTTTAATTCTGACGGAAGCTAACCACCATCCCAATAAAATACCGACCAAATACGCCATGGAATACCATCTGACCGCTATCGGCCCGATTGAAAAAATTATCGGTGATATTTCCGGATATGCCAAACCGACCATTTGCCCCCCTTTATAACGAATTGCTTAAAAGTATATTAAGAAAAAACAGATAATCCACACATAAAAAATTATTATAAACACCTTTATTTTTAACCCTCTGAAAAATCAAGCTTATTTTTGCTTATTATGCAAAAAAAATTTTTTTATGTGCAAAAAGTGGAAAAGTTAACGTTAAAATTTGAGTTTTATGGACAAAGTATGTCATCTTGTAATTAAATTAATCGCGGGAAAAGGTAAATGCTGGCGGAAAACTTATATAATTTCAACCCTATCGATGATATCGAGTACCTGTTTACGGAGCGGCAACACTCCACCGAGCGTCGCAATAACCACGAGGTTGTGGTGGAAATCAGCGGCAAATGGGATAATATGCTGTTCTTCTTCGCCTGGGAGGAAGAAATGCATTGCCTGCACATCTCCTGTATGATTAATATTGAGCCGGAAAACATTTATATGCCGAGTATTTTTGAGCTTTTGGCCCTGCTTAATGAGGACCTCTGGGTTGGTTATTTCTCTTATTGGGAAGAAGTGCGGATGCCGGTTTTCAAGCACTCGGTCATCATTGACGAGAAAGACACCAACATCATTGTCAAACTGCAGCAGATTCTTAATATTGCCATTACCGAATGCGAGCGCGCTTATCCGGTGTTTCATGCCGTATTTAAGCAAAATATCAGCCCGCGCAAAGCGCTTATGCCAACCGTTCTGATGTGATTTCCCGCCATTTTATCAGGCATTTTGCCAATTCGTCGCCGCTTTTTTCGTCGCGAATAACGTGGATGCTTTCCGATTCGTTTTGTTTGGTTTCCACTTTAACTTTTTCGCCGAAAAGCGCTTCTTTTTTAAAGTTCAACTCAATTTCGGTCGGCAAGTGCGAAATGCGGTATTTGCTGTCTAAGCTCTCGCTGGCCCATACCGGATACACCGCATTGTTGACGTGATTATTAACGTCGATGTCGTCAAAACGCACCGCAAATTCTTTTATTAAATCCGGATTCTCTACCTCAGGCAGTTTATGGAAATCATCTTCCATAACCCGCTCGTCCAAACATTTATAGTCCGGAAAATATTTGCTCAAAGCTACCGGGCGACGCCGTTCATAATCCACCAGCACCCATTGACTGGAAGCGCAAGCGATTACCTCGCCGTTTGTGTCTTTAATGTTAAAGTTACGGATTGCGCCCCAAAGTTTGGCTTCCGCCGGCCACGTTTCAATCACAAAATGTTCGTCAATCCGCGGCAAACGCTTAATCTTTATCAGATAATTGGAGCCCACCCAAATCAAATTATGCGCGTGGCATTGGGCAAAACCCAATCCCAACAAATCGGCATTTTCGCAAGCGATATCCTGCAAAATGTTCATCAAGGTCAAAATGCGCAAAAAGCCGTGACAATCCGCCTCATAACTTTTGACGGTGTATTCTTTGATATATTTGGTGATTTGCTGCGACATTACGATTAAAACAACTCTTTACCGGAAGACAAACCGGCTACTTTGTATGATTCGAATCTGCGGCTCAACCGATTCGCATAAAGCGCACCTTCGGTTGAATTACCCGAGTGATAACTCTTGGCGGCCTGTTTCCAATCGTTGCCGTTACGCGAATAAAGCGTGCGCAAGAACTTGGCGCTGTAGCGTACATTCTGCTGCGGGTCCATCGCATCTTCAAGCGAGGAAAACGCTTTACCGTGGAACTTCATGTTAATCTGCATACAGCCGACATCAATGCTCGTAACCCCGCTCGCAATAAACTTTTTAGCGGCGGCAATAGCTTCCTCTTTGGTTTTGAAATAGTAACCGCGGCCTTTAGCATTCACGGTCCACGGCCATGCCACATAAGCATTATGAAATTCGTTCCACACACCGCTTTCAACCGCGGCTATGGTTTGGAGCAAGTCAAAATTCACTCCGTAGTCGGCACTTGCTTCCTTGGCAGCCGCCAAACAAAGAGAGCTGTCCGAAACCCGCTCTTTGGCCGACAATATTTCAGTATCTTCATTAGCATAAATTGCTCCGCTTATCAAAACGCAGACACTGAACAATAAAATTGCAAACTTGTTTAACACGATGACGTGTCATCCCATATTTCTGCCTGCCGCCAAACACGCTTCCCGACCTTTAAGAATTTCAGCCTGTTTTTACAACTCAATGCCGACAGCTTCAGCAGTATTAAACCTATTAACCGTTCATTAAAAAAGATTAACAAACCGTTAAACAAGAGTCATATAACACGGCTTTTTTTAAAAATCCAGTAAAAAACGCTTTTTATCCGTATTTTTATAGTTAAAATTCAGATAACTTATTGTTTTATAACAATTTTTCAATACAAAAAATTACCGTTTTTTTACGGTTTTCGGCTCCGAATTACCTGTTTGCATATTGTGAAAATTCTATCTTGATATTTTTAAAAGAATCTCTATATTAAGAATCGTCAGGCAACTGACTGTGACACCAGAGGCCTTATGAAATAGGTACGTCGGACCCGAGGGCAGTACTCGGCACCTCCACCATTTTACGGGGGTGAAACAGGATTGACGGTGTATAGTAAAGATATGTGTTGTGTCCGGTGAGATACCACCGTTATCGGTTCAAACTAAATAAACGCAAATGATAATTTTGCACCTGTTGCCGTTGCTGCGTAATGCGGTAAATGCAACGAATTTCAATTCTTTGAGCTTTGGTTAGCTTAAAGTGGGGAGTGAGCCGCCCAGCAACAGAACGGCTCGTTTGATTTTATTAAGAGGAAAAAATGGTAGACTTTATTACGGAATTCAATTACGACGAATTGGTGGAAAAATCCTTGCGCAACGTAATTTATTATGCGCTGAAGGTGGTAGAAGAACAGGGCTTACCGGGCGAAAACCATTTTTATATAACGTTTCATACCGATTTTCGCGGAGTCGTTCTTTCTAAAAATCTCAAAATTCAATATCCGGACACCATGACCATTGTTTTGCAAAACCAGTTTGATAATCTGGTGGTGCGGCACAACAGCTTTTCGGTTGATTTGAGCTTCGGCGGCATTCCGCAAACCATTACCATTCCGTATGATGCCATCACTTATTTTGCCGATCCGTACGCCAAGTTCGGTCTGAGTTTCGAGCACGATGACCTCGATGCCCTCAGCGCTTCGGAAACCGATGATGACGAAAACCCGCGCAAAGCCGGCAATGCCGAGGTAATTTCCATCGACAACTGGCGTAAAAAATCATGATTAAAATTTCGGTATTAATCGCCGGCAGACACGCCACCAGCATCAGTTTGGAAGAAGAATTCTACGAAGAATTTTTGAACATAGCAGCCGAGATGAAGATGAGCCGCAACCAACTGATTACGCACATCGACCGCACGCGCAAAGCCGAAAATCTTTCCAGCGCCGTGCGTTTGTTCGTTTTGCAATATTATAAAGAAAAATCAGCCGCGCCAAAATGACTTGGTGCCGACTACCAAAATGGTAATAATTTCCAAACGCCCGAGCAACATGGCAAAACACAGCAACGATTTTACCGTCTGCGAGAAAAAGGCATAATTTCCTTCCGGCCCGATAATATCGATTGCGCCTACTCCCACATTGGTAATGCAAGCGGTTACCGCCGCCAGCGAAGTCCGTAAATCCATACCGCAGGCGCTGACAATCACCGTCAACCCCAACAGCGAAATCATAAAGGCAAAAACATACACGAAAACCGACATGGTTGCCCGCTCCGGCATATTTATATCGCCTATTTTCATCAGCGTTACCCGATTCGGCTCCACCGCCGAAATCGTATATTTTTTCAAAAACGCATAAATTACCTGCCAGCGGAAAATCTTAATCGAACCGGTGGTCGAACCGGTACATCCGCCGGAAAGCGACAGCAACAAAATCACCGCCGGCACCCACGGCCCCCATGCCGTATAGTCGCAAGAAGAAAGGCCGGTTGTTGTCATAACGGCAATCACGGTAAAAAAGCCGTAGCGCAACGCATACCACAGCGAATAATCCGACATCAGATACATATATCCGCTCAAAATAATGCCGACGCAAAACACCGATTTCAAAAACACTCGGACCTGTCGATTACGGTCCGGCGACGTACGACGATACAGCAAAATATAAAAAGTCATCGGCAACGCCCCCACCAGCATAAACAGCATAATTACCAGCTCTATCGGAAAACTGTCAAACGACGCCACCGAATGATTCATGGAAGAAAATCCGCCGGTACCGATGGCCGACATGGCGTGATTAATCGCATTAAACACGTCCATTCCGCACAAATACAACGCCCCGACCGCAAGCAGGGTCAAGAACAAATACACCGACACGATTCGCTTGGCGATATAGCTGAATTTAGGCATAAATTTGTCGTTTGAATCCGAATTTTCGTGCTGGAATATCTGCATACCGCCGATGCCCAAAAACGGTAACAATGCCACGGCGAAAATCACGATTCCCAAACCGCCGATATAATTCAACAGCGAGCGCCACAACAACACCGAATGCGGCAGGCTCTCCACATCGTTCATAATAGTGGCGCCGGTTCCCGTAATCCCGGAAGTTGCCTCAAAAACCGCATCGATTACACTGCCGACGCTGTGGTGCAGCCAAAACGGAATCGCCGAAAACAAACAAACGGAAATCCAGCAAACCGCCGTTATCAGATAGCCCTGTTTCAAGGTAATGCGCTCAATCTTGGCGTAATTGGCCAAAAACAAAGAAAATCCGAAAAACACCGAAATCAGAGCAGAACTCAAGAATGGCGACCAATCGCCGGCACCTTCGGTCAAATCAATTCCGGCCGGAATAAGCATAATCAGGCCCAACACGCCCAAAACATAACCGCTTATCATTAAAACCGGTTGCCACATTTTATTTCTCCGCCTTATTTAAGCGCAACATTTCGCGCCAGATTGCGCTCGATCAACACCTTATTGATAAAGGCTTTTTCGGTAAAGCATAATGCGGTTGCCGCCTGAGTTTGCGCGGCATAAGCCACGATTTCGCAACGCACCGCATTTTTAGAAACCAAATCTTCCAAATATGCCTGTGCGGCCGCATAATCGTATTCTTTCGGGTCGGTATAAATCCCGTATAAGAACACAAACGTATCATCGACATACATACTGTTCGGGCCGACGATTTCCGCCGCGCCGTACAAAACCTCCGGCTCAGGCAAATAAACCAGGCCCCTATTTTCTGCGATCTCGTAATAGTCGGTCAGCTTACCGGTATAAAAATCTTCTTTGGTCGGTGTTTTGATTTTTTTGATTTTCTTAGGTTTTTCAATCAGCGGTTCTTCCTGTTTATTTCCGGCCAGAACCTCGGTTGTCGTAATCAAAACATCTTCCTTATCCGCGGCTTCGTCAACGCTTGCTTCGGCAACATGAGCCTTTTCAAAGCGCTTTTTGGCCGGAGTTGTCTGCGCTCCGGTACGCACGACCGCACCGGCAAAGCCGGCGGTAGGCTTATATTTTGCCTTTTTAAACTTCGGCACATTCCACGCCACAAAATGCTTTTTCTCCGGCTCGGCGGCACTCGAATTGCTCTCGCCGTTTTGCGCCGCAATGGCTTCCGAGACCGTATTTTTTATCTGTTCCACCCGCTCGGACACATCGGAGAAAGCCTTATCTTTGACCTCGCTGATTTTCTTATCGGCAGAAGTCGAATGATACCAACCGGAAATATGGCTCAGACCTATACCGTAATATGAATGCACCACCAAAAACAGCAACCCTACCGCCAACAAAATCAGCAAAATCTGCCAAAAGCGACGTATCGGGAACGTAATCAGCATAACCAAACGGTGTATCCACGCCCAAATACCGCTCAAACGCAGTTCGCTCCAATTTCCGATTCCTTTGAACTTCATTTATTTCCTCCGTATTTTTCCTGCAATTCGGCAGCCTTCTCCGGCGTAATACGCTCAAACAGCGCCTCTCCGGCCTCAAACGGCGTTCCCGGCTTCAATGCCGTAATCTGCTCGGCCACATTAAAGTTTTTAAGCGTCGGCATATCTTCCGGTTTCAGCCCGAATTTTGCCAGCATTTTTTCCGCGGTTTGCGGCAGTAACGGTGCGCTCAAAATCGCATAAATCCGCACCAAATTGAGGCACAGGCGCAAAATCGTCGCCGCCCGCGTTTCATCTTCTTTAATCACTTGCCACGGCTCGGTTTTGGTAATGTAGTTATTACCCTCAACCCAAATTGCGCGCAACTCGGCCACCGCTTTTCTGAATTCCATCGCGTCCATATATTTGAAATAGTCGTTGACGCGTGCCTGCACCGCCGCGATCATCTCCTTATCCTCGGCCTGCAATTCACCGCCATCCGGCACCACGCTGCCGAGTTTAGAGGCCGTCATTTTCATCACGCGTTGCGCAAAATTGCCCAATACGCCGTTCAAATCTTTGTTGATGGTACCGACAAAGCTCTCAAACGTAAATGAAGAATCCGATGCTTCCGGTGCGTTGGCCATCAACCAATAGCGCCAATAATCGGCCGGAAATTCCGCCACCGCGTCTTCGGCAAACACTCCGCGATGTTCCGATTTGGAGAATTTTCCGCCTTCAAAAGTCAGATAGCTGAAGCCTTTCAAATAATCAACCTTGGTCCAGTTTTCGCCGGTACCGAGCAAAGTTGCCGGAAACGTAATCGAGTGATACGGCACATTATCTTTGCCCATAAACTCAACATAGCGCACGTCTTTGGCATCGAGCCACCACTCTTTCCAATCGCGCTCGCCCGGCTTTTCGTCCGCCCATTGTTTGGTAATGCCGATATAGCCGATAGGTGCGTCAAACCACACATAGAACACCTTATTTTCAAAGCCGGCTTTGTTTACCGGAAAGCCCCATTTCAAATCGCGCGTAATGCAACGCGGTTGCAAGCCTTCCTTCACCCATTTTTTGGCGATGGAATAAGCTACATCAGGCCAAAAAGCCTCTTTGGTTTTGAGCCATTCCACCAGTTTTTCCTCAATCTTCGGCAGGTTCAAGAACAAGTGTTTTGTTTCGCGTACTTCCAAATTGGTACTGCCGGAAACCGTACTGCGCGGGTTGATTAAATCGGTCGGCTCCAAAACTTTGGTGCAGTTTTCGCACTGGTCACCGCGCGCTTTTTCATAGCCGCAGTGCGGACAAGTACCGGTAATATAGCGGTCGGCCAAAAACATATTATCATCCACCGAAAATACCTGTTTCATCGTCTTTTCGGCAATAAAACCGTTCTTGTCGAGCTGTTCGAAAATATGATAAGTCATTTCTTTGTTCTGCTCGCTCGAAGAACGCCCGAAATAGTCAAACGACAGATTAAAATCGGCATAAGTTTTGGCATGACGCGCGTGGTATTTATCGCAATATTCCTCCACCGGCAAGCCCTCTTTCAACGCGCCCACCTCGGATGCCGTACCGTGTTCGTCGTTACCGCAGATATATAAAACCTCGTTACCCATCATTCGCATATAGCGCGCATAAACGTCGGACGGCAACAAGCATCCGACCATGTGTCCCAAATGCGGAACGCCGTTAATATACGGTAATGCTGAAGTAATCAAGATTTTAGACATTTGCTTATAAACTCCTTCTCAAAATTTTTCACGGGTAGATTTTACTTACATTTAATCAAAATCGCAAGCAAAAAAAGCACTTATCGCAAGGCTTTCCGCTAATAACTAAACTCTTTTGAGTGCCGCCTTGACTTCTTCCATAGTGGCACACACCGCGGCAACTCCGACCTCGAGGCATTTTTGCCGATATTCCGGCGTATCGTTACCTTCCGCCCCGACAAAAGCAATGCTTTTCATTTTGGCGGCCTTGGCGGCGGCAAAATCGTTCAAACTGTCGCCGATAACGATACAGTCTTGCGGGGCATAGCCTTTACTTTTCGCCGCCAGCAAAAACAAATCCGGCGCCGGCTTACCCTGTTTTACCATATCAACCGTAAAATAATCTTGCGGCGACATATATTTTTCAACCCACTTGAACTGCGTCATTTTCCACGCGTGTTGCTCTTTGGTGGCTCCGGTAGCGATACAATGCGCAAAATCCTTATCCGCCATCACCGCTTCAACTCCCGCAATCGGCTGCATAAAATGCATTCCTTTATACACCTCGCCGGCGCTGATTTTTTGCATAAAATCGGCATCCAAAACCAAACCGGGAAAATATTTTTCCAACCGTTCTTTTTTTGATTTATCGGCGATACCCACCAGCAGATTTAATTTTTCATCGTCACTCAAAACAATATTTTTTTCTTGTTGCAACGTTTCAACCCACACCGCAACCCACAATTTTTCGCTGTCGGCAATTACTCCGTCAAAATCCCAGATAAGCAGTTTTTTCATCTTAATATCTCTAATCAACGAACCAAACTGCGGGCCAGATTAATCACCGCCTCGCTTACATCGTCGGCCATATTGGCAAAATGCTCATTCGGCTGCAATTTATCTTCGTTTGCATACAGCGCGCGGTTGATTTCCAGTTGCAACGTATAGATTTTTTTGCGCGGCTGGCAATAATTAAAGGTAATAAACGCGCCGGAATACGGACAATTAAACTCCACATTATAGTTTTTATTCCAAAACTGACCGGCAAAAAAGTCGCTCATTTCCTGCGGACAACTCTGGCTGAACAAAGTGCCGAGGCAAATATCGATTCCCGAACGGTCGTCGATAATCGAGCAGATTTTCGATGGCATCGAGTGGCAATCCAGCAACAAACAAAAGCCGAATTTCTTCACGCATTTTGCAATTATTTTCTGCAGCTGCGTATGGTAAACGTCATACACATTTTTGAGGCGCTTTTCCACTTCGTGATAGTCCAGCAGGCCCTTATACAACGGTTGGCGCAAATAATCAATGCGATGCACCACTCCCAAACCGACGCGACAATGCTTATCAAACAGCACGTTTTTTTCTTCGGGATAATTATAAAACATCGCCGGATCGAGCTCCAGCCGATCGCGATTAAGGTCGATAAACACCCGCGTAACCAGCATTTTTATGGTCGGAATTCCGGCATCGATTGCCCTTTCCAGCAGTTTATCTACCAGTAAATCTTCGTTACGGCGCATTTCCGCAACGCTGTCGTTAACCTGCTCCAAAAACTCCGGCGGGAAATAAGTACCGCTGTGCGGAATCGACAATATCAGCGGAAAATCCATTTTATCCGTATTGAAGCATTCAAAAATCTTCATTTTGGAGTAGTCAACCGTAAAATCGCACTTTTTATTTTCCATGCCGACCCGCCTTATTAGTATTTTTTGCTTCGGTATTCTGCCGCGCCGCCCGTTTGCGTTTGGTGGATTTTTTCTCTACCGACCAGCCGAATTTGCCGATTTTGCGCCCCAATCCGTAATAAAATCCGTGAGCATAAGCCAACAACCCGGCTTTTTGCAAATCAAGCGCCTGCTTGCCGTTGATATAGGCCTCATCAACATCAACCGCCACCACTTCGGCCAAAAACATATCATGCGTTCCGAAAGAAGTAATTTCCTTAACTTTACACTCCAGCGAAATCGGAGCTTCCGCCACCTGCGGCGCACTTATTTTTTCGCAAGGCGCGGCGGTAATTCCCGCCAGTTTAAACTTATCAATGCCGCGTCCACTCCTAACACCGCATAAATCGACCGCCTTTGCCAACTTAATCGTAGGAATGTTTATCACAAATTCGCCGCTTTGCCGGATAAGTTCGTTGCTGTATCGCGACGGCCGTATCGACACATACACCAACGTCGGCTCGGTACAAATAATCCCGGTCCACGCCGCCGTCATCACATTCGGCTTTTCCGCTGTTCCGCAAGAAATCAGCGCCGGCGGCACCGGAGCGAGCATTGTCCCTGCTTTCCAACAAATTTTTGCCATATTGTATCTTTCGAAAAGTTGCAACTCAAGTGCAATATATATCGAAAATTTCAATTCGTCAAGTTTAGTTGCCGAATTGCCGCCGTTACCGTATTTTTTTTTGCAAAAATGTGATAAAAAAGTTTGATAAGTCGGAAAATATGATTGTCAAAAAACCCCCGATCCTTTATGCTGTGTTCAAAGGAGAAAGAAATGAAGCAGATTGATTTCAGTAAAATATCGTTTGAAGATGCCCTGATGCAGCTTGAAAATATCGTACGCGAACTCGAAGCCGGAAAAATCAAACTCGACGATGCCGTTGAGGCATACGAAACAGCCACCGCGCTCAAAAAATTCTGCGAAGAAAAGTTAAAAGCGGCACAGCTGAAAATCGAAAAAATAAACCTCGCTCCAAACGGTACCGTTTCTACCGAACCTTTTGATAAAGTCGAAGAATAGTCATGACCGATATTGTCGAAAGCCTAAATACTTTTTCGCAAAAATTCAATGCCGATTTGGAAAAATGTTTTCCGTTCGTTGACGGCGCCGAAAATCGCGTAATCGAGGCGATGAAATATTCGGTAATGAACGGCGGCAAACGCCTGCGGCCGTATCTTTTATGCGAGTGCGCCGGTTTGTTCGGAGTGCCTTACGAGATGGCTTTTAAAGCGGCGGCTTCATTGGAAATGTTGCACTCTTACTCTTTGATACACGACGATTTGCCGGCAATGGATAACGACGATTTGCGCCGCGGCAAGCCGACTTGTCACAAACAATTTGACGAAGCTACCGCCATTTTGGCCGGTGACGGACTTTTGACTTATGCTTTTGAATATCTGGCAAATGCGCTGGAAATCCGGCCGGAAATGCGGCTGACTCTGTTGCAGCTTTTAGCCTCTGCCGCCGGTTCTTTCGGCGGAATGGTCAGCGGGCAGACCCTCGACATTTATGCCGTCCCGACCGGCAGCAAAGAAGCCGATGAAGCGATTATCGCGCGCCTTGAAGAAATGAAAACCGGCCGTTTGCTGCGCTATGCCTGCGAGGCCGGCGCGGTTTTGGGACAGGCTCCGTTGCCGCTGAGGCAAATTCTTATCTCTTATTCGCGCAAAATCGGCCAGGCCTTTCAAATTGCCGATGATATTCTTGACCGTGAGGGCGACCAAAAGCTGGTCGGCAAAACCTTGCATAAAGATGATTCGCAAAACAAATTTACGTTTGTTGCTTATTACGGTATTGAACCGGCCCGGCAAAAGGCGGCGGAACTGGTGCAACAAGCCGTTGCCGAAATAGCTGTTTTCGGCTCCAAAGCCGAGAATTTGCAAAAACTGGCGCAATATATTATCGACCGAAAATATTAAAATAAAAACTGTTGCAAACCTTCGCAAAACGTGGTATACTCTACATATACAATATAATTATGGAGGGAGCGATGGTGGAAAATACGAAAGCCGGCGGCTCAGGATTTATATTCAAATTGGGCGCGGCAGCTAAGGATAGAGACAGCTTATTGCAGTTAGCTCGTGACGTTATCGATGAATCTCACGATAAGCGTACTTTTGCCGAGCGCCGTAAACAGGATTTATATGCCAACCCAACCAGTATCAAATTGTATTCATTGGCCGGACTGAAAAAGGCCATTACCAACAAAAACCTGTCCACCAATGATAAATTGTATATGATAATGCAAAACTATATAAATTTGGAAACCGCCAACAATCGTACTACCCCGGAGAATGCGTTGAAGCATTTTTGCAAAGATTTTGCCGCCAAATATCCGCGGGAATTCGGCCAAAACAGCGCTCAATCTCTTGATCTTGTATTAAAATCTCGCGGAAACAGTAACAGTATATGATAACAAATTTTTTCATGATTTTTTCTCCTTAACGCCGTTGGTGCAGCAACGGCGTTTTTTTATGACGTCACAATATAAAAAAATCCTTGCCATTTGCGTAAAATAAGTTATTGTACTCTGCGTAAACCACAAAAACGGAGAATAAAAATGACAACATTTGCATTGGTTTTGATTTTGACTTTGGTATTGACTCTGCCGGCGTATGCCAATCCGGCTTGTGCCGTCTGCACGGTTGCGGTTGCCGCCGGTCTCGAAATTGCCCGCAAATTGGGGGTTGACGACGGAGTTATCGCTATATGGGCCGGTGCACTCTTAACCTTAATCGGCTACTGGACCATTCTCTGGTTTGATAAAAAGGGCTGGAATTTCAAGTTCCGCAATGCCATTTTGATGTTGTTGTCATTCTCGATGGTTTTTGCGGTATATATCAAAGATTTGATTTATACGCCGAAACCGATTCTGATTTTCTATCTGGACCCGTTTTTGTTCTGCGCCATTTTGGGCGGCTTGATTTTGATTTACAGCTCGGTTTTCTATCAATGGATGAAGAAAAAGAACGGCGGCCACGCACATTTCCCGTTCGAGAAGGTGGTTTTACCGGTGGTGGCACTAATTATTGCCGGCTATGCGGTTAACTATTTGCATTTGTGCGAACCGGCCGCTACAGATACCGCCGCCCCGTCCATCGCCGCCGACGGCTCCGATATCTATGATTTTGACGATTAGATAATTGCTTAATTTTCTGATTTTAGCTCATCAACTGCAATTTTAAGCTTTTGCAGCATTTCTTCTCCGTGGATTTTATATCCCTCAGTACGCCATTGTTCGTCGCTCAGTTTTTCCATCAACTCCGACATTAAGCGCAGTTTCAAACTGCCCTTAGCGATGGCTTTGCAAAAAGTAGTTTTTTTCGCGCTCGGTGCTAAATTGGAAAATTTTGAATTAATATTGCGTTGCAACAAACATAAATTACCGAAATGATTAAGCCCTTCATCCGACTTCATCTCCGTAAATGTTCCTTCAGACGGATGCTGCGGATACCAATGTTCTACCGAAGTTCTGTATTCAAACGTAAAATCTTTATATTTATCCTTATCTTTATCCGTAGCATCCTTCCACAGCAAATAATCCAAATAATTAAAGACAATATGCGGAGTCAAAGTTCCCTCGTTATATTCACCGTTTTTCAAATATTCATCAACCGGTTGCGTTGCCAATTTTTCGAGCACCTTTTCAAATTTGCTCATATCATCGCGGTGTTTATCATAATACAACCAGCTCAAAGTCTCAGTTATCCAACGCATTGCCTTCGGAGAAGTATAAGAAACGCGCATACACGATTGCAGCATCAAAATCCGTTTATGGCGACGCTCATAATTTTTTTCCCACTCACCACTAAAATTAAATTTCGTATTAGCATAATAAGGCTTTCCGTTTCTGGCTTCCAGAGTTTTTAAACTCCACTTACCGTCAACATTATCGCCTATATACTCACGTTTGATCAAGTATTTATCAAATAAAAAGCGACATTTAAGCAAACATCTGATAAAATTATTGCTAAACTTCTCTTTTTCTGCCGAATCAAGCAAATCTAACTCCGTATTAAAAGTTTGCAAAAGTTTTTTATCATCCAGCGGTATATTTGTTTTATTTAAATATACTCCCAACACATGTAGCAAAAAATACGGAAAGCTGATAATACCCTCAAATCGTGTATTATCCTCATCTTCATCATAAGGCTGCATTTTTACTGGTATATCTTTTTTCAATACATCAACAATAGAACACGTTGCCGCTGTCTTACTTTCTTTAAATATTTCTTTGTCGTACTTTATCGGATTTTTCCGATTAAAAACGAAAATGATTTTCCTCAAATTTGATTCAAAATGCATTTGCACATACCCATCCATATCAGCACAGGCATTCCAATACTGAGCAAACCGCTCTTTTGCAATTTTATCATCATCCTTGATATAGTTCATTAGGGTTGCTTTTAAAATATCCGCCTGCTCCAACTGTTCCCCGCGTGTATTCATAATTTCGAAATACCTGTTCAAATCGGTGTGCGGCGGCACCTCAATACGATATAACAAAACATTTGATAGCTTTGTTTCCAAAAATTCTTTCGGATCAATTCCTTCTTTAGCAAAAGTCTCCTCAATAATTTTAGCGCCGTTATACAGCCCTACATCCAACTGCAACTCATTTTCATTTTTCTTGATTTCTTCGCGAATATTATCCAGCCCCGCACATTTTGTTATTTTTTCGAGAGTAATAATTGCCGTCGGGCGACATTCAAACGTTAAAACCGACGCATCTAAATTAGAATATTTACAATAATCAAATAAATAATCCAATAACAGAAACAATGCTGTCAATCGCTGCTGTCCGTCTATAACCTCATAACTTCCGTTGTCACGCTTATATACAATAAGCGAACCTAAGTAATATCTGCCGGTTGCCTCATTAATATCTTCGATAAGTTGCACAATTTCCTTATCCGTCCAAGCAAAAGCTCGCTGATACAGCGGAATAACATATTTTGCACCATCTTCGTTAAAAATGTGATTATGCGTACTTCTGTTATATATCTGCTTCGGTTTATTATTTGACACAGTTCTAATCTCCGTTTATTACTCTTAGCAGTCCATTAAGTTCTTTCCAATCTGTATCTTCCACATCCTCAGGATCGGCGGTCTTTAATGAAAGTTCACTCAGTTGCGTATGTATTCTGGCTTGCCTGATAAGCAAAAAAATCGGTATATTGTTGGTATAACCCTTATTATCGGCATCACCGACGGCATAGCAATTTACGCTGGCACGTGATAATGTTTGCATATCAACACGCAACATCATCGCCCAAACAAAAAATTGATTAAGCACTTGTCGGTCCAAGTTGTGAAATTTATCATAATAGCAATAAACGGAACACTCAAAAAGTTCCAGGGCATAATTGAAACCCTTAGTTCCTTTTTTATTGAACACATCTTGCAAAATTTTTTTGCCTGATTTGTTTTCAAATTCACTTTCTTCTATGCTTTTTTTATCGTTTTTACTTTCAAATAAATTCTCTTTTAAAACAATTTTATAATAGTCATCAATCCGTTGTTGCACGAAATCTGTCAGACGCGTGTAATAATCAACCATTTCAAAAAAGTCGTGTCCGGCACAAAATGATTCTGTTAATTGAAACACCGGCATAGATTTACGGATTCTCTTGGCATAAGGATAAGGACATTGCTCTGCCACACCTTTATAATTATCTATTTCTTTAACCGTAAACGGCACCTGTTTCTCTCGATTTGCCCACTTCAAAATCGGAAACAAATAACGTTCAAACAATGCTTTAATGCGATCAGGATGAATTGCCTCCCAGCGCAAAACCGCATTATGCATATCAAAAACATCGTTTTGCATTTCCCGAAGATGATATGCTTTCAGCAGGTCGTGTGGATAAAGAGCTTTACCACGCGTATTTTGTGAATCAAACAACTGAAAAGCCTCACTGACATCACTTACTGTCAGAACCACAAATTTAAATATTCTCTTCAAGGCATTTTTAAGCTCATCACACAAATGCGAATGCGCGTTCAACCATTGATTTATATAATGGTCATTACGTCTTATGTTGGCATAACTCAAGTAATTTAAATCGCTGTTAACGAGAGGAATAATATCCTCTTTAAACCCCAATCTTAACATAAGCAGAGCTAAAGTAATACAACGTTGCTGACCATCAACAATATTGTTGCCGTTTTCTTCGTGCACTATAACTGTGCCGATTCGATATTCATAACCGTCGCTGTATTTCTTGCTTTCGGCAATGGCATTTTCCATATCTCCAAGTAAATCAGCCACATTTTTGGTAGTCCACTTATATGGCCGCTGATAATTGGGAATACGCAACTTCGTTTGCAGTAAATCCGCTACGCTTAGAATTTGGTATTCCCGTAATTTATCAAACAACTTACTCGGTTCCATGGATTATCACCCGAGATTTTTACGCAACTTTGGCGTCGTAGGCGACAACAATACCCTCAATCTCTCCTTCCGTTCCGCCGCTACAATCCGGATTAACCTTAACCGCTAAAACCTGGTCGGCAATATAGGATTTATTTTCCTCCAAGGCCTTAGCCAGTTCCGCATCTTTGGTGGAATAGCAAAGTTCGATACGGTCGGAGATGTTGAAGTCCTTATCCTTGCGCAGAGTTTGTACCAAACGCACAAAGTCACGCGCCATACCTTCACGCTTGAGCGAAGCGGTAACATTGGTATCAAGCGTCAACACGGCTTTGTTGTCGGCAAACGACTGTCCGGCCACACCGTCTTTCATTTCCAAACGCACTTCGAACAGATCGCCGGTCAGGGTTTTTCCGCCGATAGCAAGCGTACCGTCGTCGTTCAGAGACCAATTACCCTGCTTATAGGCCGCCATCACCGCGCCCATATCTTTGCCGAGAGTCTTGCCCAAAAGCGGCGTATACAAATACACGTTCTTGGTGGCATAATTGCTCAAATTGTCGTCAAAACGAACTTCCTTAACGTTGAGTTCATCCTTAACAATTTCCTGATATGCCGGCGAAAGAGTTGCCCCGATAACCGTCAGACTGGAGAGCGGCAAACGGTTGCGCAAATTCTTTTCTTCGCGAATAAACTTGCCGGTCGAGCATAAATCCTGCACAAAATCCATCTCCGCCATCAGTTTTTCATCGGATTTAATCGCGGAAAGCAACGGATAATCGCACAGATGTACGGATTCGCCGCCGGTCAGATTCTTATAAATATATTCGCAAATAAACGGCATAACCGGCGCCGCCAGCTTGGCTACATTAACCAACACGGTATAAAGCGTATCAAACGCCTGCGCATCACCGCGCCAAAAACGTTCGCGGGTACGGCGAATATACCAGTTGTTCAAAATTTCCATAAACGCGGCCGTTTCGCTGCAAACTTCGGCAATATCATAAGTTTCAAAACCGTGCTTTAATTTTTCGGCCATGGTTTTGAGCTTGGATAAAATGTAGTTATCCATCGCCTCGGTCGAAGACGAAATTTCCTTGGCTTTATAATCTTCGGCATTGGCATACAGCGTAAAGAAGTAGAAAGCGTTCCACAGCGGAATCATCGCCGAACGCGAAGCCTTGGCAATCTCCTTGCCTTCTTTATCCACGGCTACATTACCGCCTTTCAACACCGGCGAAGAAACCAAGAACCAACGCAACGCTTCCGAACCGACGGTTTCCAAAATTTCATTCGGGTCCGGATAGTTTTTCAGACGTTTGGAAAGTTTCTGCCCGCCTTCGGCCATCAATAAACCGGTGCAAATGCAGTTCTTAAATGCCGGACGATTGTGCAAAGCGGTCGACAACACGGTTAGCGTATAGAACCAGCCGCGGGTTTGATCAATTGCTTCCACAATAAAATCGGCCGGAAAATGATTTTCAAACCATTCTTTGTTTTCAAACGGATAATGCACCTGAGCATAAGGCATTGAACCGGATTCAAACCAACAGTCGAACACGTCGCTGACGCGGCGCATCATGGTTTTGCCCGACGGATCATCCGGATTCGGATATACCACGTCATCGATATAAGGCTTATGCAAATTATCGACCGTCACCCCGGTAGCGGCTTTGATTTCTTCCAGCGAACCGAACACATCAATCCGCGGAAACTTCGGATTATCCGACTTCCAAACCGGAATCGGCGTACCCCAGAAGCGATTACGCGAAATCGACCAATCGCGCGCCCCTTCCAGCCATTTACCGAAACGACCGTCTTTAATATGTCCCGGAATCCAGTTGATTTGCTGGTTATTGGCTACCATCTCGTCACGGAAATCGGTAACCTTCACAAACCACGAACTCATCGCCTTATAAATCAGCGGCGTATCGGTGCGCCAGCAATACGGATAAGTGTGGGTATATTGTTCTTTTTTGACGAGCAAGCCGTTGGCTTTGAGCCATTGCATAATCGGCTCGTTGGTGTCGAACACCTGCTGACCGGCATAATCGCTGACTTCGGCGGTAAATTTACCGGCCTCATCCACCGGGCAAACCACCGGGAAGTTTTCGTCATAGGCACGACAAGCCTCAAAGTCGTCTTGACCGAAGCCCGGAGCAATATGCACCACGCCGGTACCGTCTTCGGTTGATACAAACTCGCCCGAAAGAATTTTGAACGCACCTTTTTGCTTTAAGTCGGCAAAATACGGGAACATCGGCTCATAGCTCAAACCGAGCAAATCGCTGCCCTTAATCGTTTTAACCTGTGTTGCGTGCTCCAGTTGCTTTTTATAACTGCCTAAGCGAGCCACCGCAATAATATATTGCTGGCCGTCTTCTTCCATAACCGCATAGTCGATATCTTTGCCGACGGCGAGCATCAAGTTAGACGGCAGAGTCCACGGGGTGGTGGTCCATACCAAAATTTTCTGGCCGGTTTCAAGTTTAAACATAACCGTAATGGCATTGTCGGTTTTGTCGCGATAACCGAGATTTACCTCAAAGTTGGAAAGCGGAGTTTCCGCCGCCCACGAATACGGCAAAACGCGATAATCTTCATAAACCAGACCTTTATCATACAACGCTTTAAAGTTATGAATCACCGATTCCATAAAGGAAAGGTTCATGGTTTTATAGTCATGATTAAAGTCTACCCAGCGGCCGATGCGCTTGAACATTTCAACCCAAATGCCGGAATATTTCAACACGTCTTTGCGGCAGAAGTCATTAAACTTTTCCACTCCGTAGGCTTCGATTTGTTTGCGGCCCGAAACATCAAGCTGTTTTTCGGCCGACATTTCCGCCGGCAAACCGTGGCAATCCCAACCCAAACGACGCTCAACTTTTTTGCCGTTCATGGTCTGAAAACGCGCCACCACATCCTTGACATAGCTCACCATAATATGGCCGTAGTGCGGGGTACCGTTGGCAAACGGCGGTCCGTCATAAAACACAAACTCGGCGGCACCGTCGCGGTTATGCACCGATTTTTCAAACGTATTGTCTTCGTCCCAAAACTTTAAGACTTCTTTTTCCAATTCGACAAAGTCAGGCTTTGCCTTCACTTCAGCATAGTATTTCGTCATATTTCATACCTTAAATTTAAATAGAAATTGTTGTAACAGATTTTTTGAAAAGATTTTATGTAAAAGATGCCCTAATCCCCTAAGGGATAATATTGATAATGTGTGATATGTAAAACAGGCTCATCTTTTCCTCTGCTCTTATTAAACTGAAAGCAATTTATATCAACTTTTTCCAAACGTCAAGATACTTTGCAAAAAAGGAGATATAAACGCAGTATTATTTTGCATAAAACCGAAGAATATCGCCGACATAAAAAAACTCGGATAATGAGTCAGATACGCAGTAAGCGGGTTGGCGCGGTGTACGAAAAAAGCCCCTAAAAACTCGGAGAATGAGTCAGATAGAAAAAGGGTTTCCCGTGCGATGTACAAAAGAGGTACACTCCAAAAAAACTCGTAGAATGAGTCTGATACGCAGTAAGCGGGTTGGCGCAGTGTACACAAATAGTACATAAGCCAACCCGCTTACAAGTAGCAGACCATTATCCGAGTTTTTACGATTTCTCGACTTGGGAGAATTCCAACTCCACCGGCGTATCACGACCGAAAATGGAAACCGATACCTTAAGGCGCGATTTTTCGAGGTCTACTTCCTCTACCACGCCGACGAAAGATTCAAACGGACCATCGGTAACGCGGATGGTTTCGCCGACTTCATAAGTGGCATTGGAAACGGTGCGCTCCGCACTTTCTTCCACCTGTTTACGAATTTTCTCAACTTCGGCTTCGCTGATCGGTTGCGGTTTATTGCGCGGGCCCAAAAAGCCGCTGACGCGCGGAGTATTTTTAACTACCAGCCAGGTTTCGTCCGAAAGCTCCATTTTCACCAAGATATAACCCGGGAAGAACTTATGAGCCACTTCCTTACGTTTTTTACCCTCGGCATCCTTTTTCTCTTTCGGTTCCTGTTCCATCGGCACCCAAACTTCGAGAATACGGTCTTCCATATTTTTAAGCTTAGCCTGTTCCGTCAACGATTCGGCCACTTTCTTTTCCGAACCGGAATAAACATTTACAACATACCAACGAGCTGTCATTCAAATCTCTCCTAACCCAACTGCAAAATCTTATTAACGCCCCAGCTTAAGACAATATCCACCGTAAAGAAAAACGCTGTGGCGATTGTAACCAGAACAATAACCATCGTACATGTAGGAATAACTTCCTTTTTTGTCGGCCAAGTAACTTTTTTCATTTCCTGCTTGACCTGACGCAAAAACTGCAACGGACTAATACTCATTTAAAACCTTTTATTTTATGTGTTAACAAACAGCCCGCAACGAATCATGTCCGCTGCGAACACAATATTTTGATGTTATATAAAAGTTTTTATCCGTCATTGTCAAGAAAATCTTTGTATTTTTCGCATATTTTTTCAAAGCGGCGCTCGTTGTGCGGCTGTATATTCGGGCGGCATTTACAAAAAATTTACGATATAATAATAAAAACATTGAACATGAAAGATGATTTAATAATATTAAAGCAATATTACACCGCGGCTGCAAAGCAAGTCCCCGCCGATTCGTTTTTTAAGCAGACGCTTGACCATAAATTTGCGCATTCGCTTGAGGTTTTGCGGCAGGGTAACGATATTCTGGAGCATACCCCGGAATTGCAGAATCAAGGCGAAACCTTCCGCGATTTGGCGCAAAAAGCCCTTTTGTTTCACGATGTCGGCCGATTTGAAGAAAACGTGCGTATTTTCAATGCCCGCCGCAACGGCACCGAAATTGCCGCAATGTCCGATACCTACGACCACGGGGTTATCGGTTATGAGCTTATGCAAAATCGGCCGCCGTATAACGATATGCGGATTTTGTTTGCGTTGCGTTGGCACGGCAAAACCATGGAAGAAATTTACGCTTCAGATATGTATCGGCAAATCAAGGATTCGCCGCAGTTTGACGATATTATGCAGATTCTTTATTTGGTGCGTGATGCTGATAAACTGGCCAATCTTTATGCGGCCAAAGAGCACGACCGCCTGCGCCGCGATTTGTTTTACGCCCAGCTGCCGGACGCAATTTTGAATGCCCCGCTTTCCGCCGAAGTCAAAGCCCGATTTTTAGCCGGAAAGCTTGTTTTATCGGCCACTTTGCGCTCCTTTGCCGACCGCATTTTACAGCTTTTATCGTGGATTTATGATTTTAACTATCCGGCCGCCGCAGAAATTTTCAAACAAGAACGGTATGGCGAATTTTTGCTCGATATGTTGGCGCAATATCATCATAATCCGCAGGATTTGCAACAAATATCGGCGGCACTCGCGGCAAAAATCAAGCGCTGACTCAGCAATTACCGACATGCACAAATTTTAAGTATTTTTGCGCCGTATCACGCAGCCGATAAATCGTTTCGAGCGGCGTGGTCGGGATTTCGCTTTTATATCGCGGAAAATAGCGGCTGATGTGCAGCGGAACTTCCGGCGAAAGTGCGGCCAACCACTCAGCCTCGGCCGCCATTTCCTCAACGCTGTCGTTTTTGGTCGGCACCACCAGCGTCGTTACCTCCACATGGCACTTATCAAACGCCGTGGCGATGGTCTGCTTCACACATTCCAAACTGCCGCCGACATAATCGTAATAGTCTTGCGTAAATCCCTTCAAATCAATATTGATTGCATCAATCAGCGGCAACAATTCCGTCAGCGGCTCGCGGTTGATATGACCGTTGCTGACCAGCACCGTTTTCAAACCGGCCTGATGCAGCAAAACGCAGCAATCGCGTACAAACTCATAGCTGATAAACGGCTCATTATAAGTAAAGGCCACGCCCAAATTTCCGGCCGGCTCCCGCGCCAGTTTCAGCGCCAGCGCCGTCAGCTCCTCCGGTGTTATTTGCTGTTGCGCCACATCCTCTATTCCGGCCATGGATATTTGATAATTCTGGCAAAACGGACAGCGCAGATTGCAACCGAAACTGCCGAGAGAGAGAATTTTACTGCCCGGATAAAAATGATACAGCGGCTTTTTTTCAATCGGGTCCAAAGCCAACGAAGTGATTCTGCCGTAATTAACCGGCACAATCCGATTATTGATGCACACCCGCGCCCGACAAAAACCGGTCTGGCCTTCTTTTAAATTACATTGACGCGGACAAATCTGACATTGCGGCATGGCATTACCTCTCAAAACATTACGCTGTTTTTATTAGATATAATCTCGGAGCAAATGTCAAGCCGTATATATAATAAAAGAAGGGCGGATAATTCCACCGCCCTTTTTTTATTACCTTCTATCTAAACCTGGTTACTATTTCCAACAGTTACCATATTGGTCGAACGTATATTCGTCAGCGTCACCTGGCTCCCAGATACATTCGCCGTAACGGCAACCCCATGCCTCATCACCTTCATAAGGCTCTTGGCACCTGTTAAAGTGATACGGTTCAGGGCTATCATGGGTTACGTCAGGGTATTCATTACTGCCGCACGCCTTATCTTGTGTCGGATCTTTAACCAAGCAGTGGTTACCGATCTTGTAGTCGCAAGCCTGACCAGATTTTGCCGGAACATAGAACCATTTCAGTCCTTTGTTACGGATACCTTTAATTTTGCAGACTTCAAGACCTCTCTTGATAGTACCGTTGTGTTCATAGACACCGCATTCCTTACATTCGCCGCATCCGTGTTCGTCTTTGTTGACGCAGATCAACGAATAGTCACCGGAAGATTGGCACTGGCTGTCTTCGGTACAAGCCGTACCCCAAGTACCAGGTTGGCCTAAGGTACCACCGTCACCAATCGGGCAAACGAACGGTTTTTCTTTACAAGTACATGTAGCTTCATCCAAATCTTCATTGGCGCCGCATGTTCTGGTGCATACGCAGCTGCAGGTAGCATCGCTGTAAGAGAATCCGTCGGAGCAGGTTCTATCCGATTCAACACCCTTGCGGCATTCTTTACCGCCGCTGAAAATACCGGTTCCTACAACTCTGCCGCAAGTCGGAGCAGTTGCATCAACCGAGGTTCCATCCGGACACGGTACCGGTACGCACTTGCAGGTCGGATGATCTTTGTATTCATAGCCGCCGGCCGGGCAAGTTCTATCCGGTTCTACATATTTCCAGCAGGTTCTTTCACCGCTTCTGTAACCGGAGTCAACATTGGTACCGCAACCTTCTTTCTTATCGAGAGAAGTGCCTTCCGGACACGGTTTGATGTTGGCGTTATACTTCGGTGTATCACCTTCGTATTCAATAGAACTCGGTGTATTCAAATCCTTATAACCGCAGCTCGGTGCACTCTCATCAGCACAACGCGGCTGAGCTTCGCACTTTATATCAAATCCCGCACCGGTACAAGCATTCGGAGTGCACTTACCGCAAGGGATTGCGCCGCACATACCGTCAGAGGTATAGCTCCAACCTTCCGGATGTCCGTTCTTGGTACAAGCATTAATATCCGGATATTGTGTGCTGTATCCTTCCGGACACGGTTTTTCTTTGTAGCAGTTGCTGCCGACATCGGTGGATTCGGTCAAGTATCCTTCGGCCGGAGTCGGGGTCTGACCTTTTTCGTAGTCGGCCGGGCAAGTATCATTTACGCAATAGTAGCAAGCTTGGCCGGCAACTGACTTGTGACCGCTGTCGAGCGGAACATATCCGTCAAGGTTGCAAACAGCGTCAAGATGCGTCTTGTAGCAAGCCGGTCTCGGACCTTTTTCATACGGTGCACGACCTAATTCGTTGGAGCAAGCAGCAACAACATCGTTAGGGTTATCGCAGGTATCCGGATCAATGATAATCCTGATATCAATAGTGTGAACAGATGCATTATCTGCTTCTATCTGCGTAATCGTGAACTTAGAACCTTTTTCGTCGGTCGTCAGATTTGCCGGGCAGGTAACTTTCAACAAAGCACCGTCACCGGATTTATCAATCGAGCATTCGCCCGAGCTCGTCGGAGCATCATACGGCCATACAATGGTTTCTTCACCGGTTTGCGTAGATTTAACGTTAACCTTCTTAACACCGCCGGCAGCCGTATAATGCAAGATTTTGCTTTCATGCGAATTATGGCCGTCATCGGTCTTGGAACCATCATTAATCACATCCTCACCGGTAGCGGTAAACTCATATACATAGTCTTGGCAACTACAATAAGTTTTTTCGCCGCGCAGTTCATGATTAACATATTGATTGGTCGGGCATTCCAACGGTTTCGGAAGATAGCAGGTCTCACCCGTAGAAGATTGTTTTGAATCGAAAGTATAGCAACTTTCATCCATTTCTTCTTTGGCGGCAGCCGTTACGTATTCGCTGTCCATCTTCGCGCAGCGATAGCAACTCTTGCCGGATTCCAAATTCATAATATGGTTGCAAATCCAACAATCCGATGTAGGTAATTCATCTTCGGAAACAACACCTGTTTCTTGCGGACATTGATCGATTATGCACTCACCGCATGCTTGACGACCGGACATACCGGCCGAGGCGACTGCTCTCCAAATCTCTCCGTCTGCACACTGGTGTTCCGGATCATTTTCTACATAGTATGAAGTACCGTCATCCTTCAATCCGCAAGGAAGCGGTTCGCATTTCCATAAGTACTGATCGCCTTGTTGGCACGGTAAGCAACGGAAAGCTTTATCCGAATACGTGTGCGGATAAGTTTGATCAGAATAGGTAGGACCGAGCTTAAAGCCGCGGGCCTCACAAGTTTTTGCCGAGCATTCATATAATGTACAGCCCGGAACATCTGCCGGTGAACAGATCATATCAGGCTGTTTACTGGCAAAATAGATTCCAGCTTCAATATATTCATCGCACGTTCTGGCTTCGGCAACCTTAGCCTGAGCACCCTGTTCACAAGTACCTGTCGGTAAGAAGCAGATGTCAGCCCAAGAAGGAGCCGCGGCCATCACGCACAAGAATGTACAGAGGCTGAACCCTTTCCAAAATTTATTCATAGACTTTTCCTCCTGTTTTAAATATTACTACATTATTATAGTAACACACATTTTTTGTTTTTTGTGTTACATTTTTGTTACATTTTTAACAAAACATAAACTTCCGCATGATTGGTTTTGTCATTTTATCTTCATTTACGTCCACAACTATACCACAAAATATCCACCTTTGCAATAGAGAAAATGTGCTTTTATTGCTTTATTTTATCAATTTTCAGCACCGGCAGCGCAAAAAGTGATATACAAAAAACCGATTTTATTTGACAAAAGAAGATGAACATCATGTACTGAATTCAAATCATTATTATTATACAACCTTTGGAACCTCCGTAAAGGCGGAGTTATCAAAATTATGAACACATTATTATTGATGACGTGGGGAGTGCAGTGGAGTGATGTACAATGGATCGGCGTTCTGTTGCTGTTCGCAGTACTGATGCTCGATGCCGTAGATTACTACAAGGCAGAGGAAGAACAACGTGAAAGACACGGTTTTTTTGAGTTGCAAACAACCTGGGCTCGCCATACAGCCAAGTGGTCATTTTTTGTAGGTGCCTTAGTACTTGTAACCGCCGGCACATTGGCAAATATGCCGCTGTTGCACTATGATCCCGCTACACTTATCGTCGGAACCATTTGCAACATTGGCTTGCAGATTATGCTGGGTGCAGGTATAGTTATTTTATTATGCCCGTTAGCGAAGTTTTGCTATCACTTGAGCATATTAATATACTGTATTTTTGCAAGTATATACAAGGGACTGGTAAACCTGTGTAAATGGCTGATTAAATAAAGAAAACCGTCGACCTGATAAGTCGACGGTTTTCCTTCTTTAAATCTCCAGCCAATAGCGTTTATATTTCTGCCCGCTGTCCTCCCACGGTACGGTGATGATATTTTCCAGCACCCCGCCGTTTTTCTCAATGGCCTTCCACGAGCCGATATTGTCATCTCTGGCCGCTATCAGCAACTTTTTCAGCCCTGCCTTCTTTGCCTCTTTTAACAGCAAACTCAAGCCTTTGGTGGCGTACCCTTTACGCCGATATTGCGGGGCGATTCCGTAACCGACGTTGCCGCCGATATACCTCAAAAAGTCGTTTAATTCCGTGCGCAACAAAAAAATGCCGATAAACTTGTCGTCATCAACCAGCCAATACGGCGTTTCCGGCACATTGGCGTAATAATTGCCGTCCGGCCGCAACTTCGGAGTCGGGTCATACGGCTTCAAGACTTTCTTATATAAATAAGTGGCAAAATCGCTTTTAATTTGCGCGGCCGCCTCCGGACTTATCGGCTCCGGCGAACCCACATATACCGCGTTAAAACCGTTATCTACCGCCTCGATAAAGCTGTCTTTATATTTTATGTCCGGTTTAACCAATTCCATAACGTTTTCCTCAAATTACCGCATTTTCCAATATTTTAAAAGTGCCGGCGGTTGCATCAATTTCCGCTTGCGCGCCGTACGGCAACAAAAACATCGGGTCGGTGTGTCCGAAGTCCATCTGCGATATAATCGGCGTGCTCAAGCGGCATTCTTTCTGCACCACCTGCAAAAACGCCCGGTCGTACCTGTCTTGCTCATTTTCCGGCAGATTCGCCCCGCGCCCCACCATAATTGCGCTCACTCTTTGCAATATGCCGCAAGCCGCATAATTACGCAACACTCGCACCACATAATCGAGCGACGGCGCTTCTTCCGATGTTTCCAAAAACAATATCGCGTTATCAAAAAATTCTTTTTTCGGCCACACCGGAGCACCCTTAAGCATTTCCAACACCTCGATACAGCCGCCGAACAGATGACCGCGCACTTTGCCCGTTCCCTGCAATACTCTGTTGCCGGTCGATTTTTTCAATGTCCGCTTTATTTGCTGATTTTGCGGTTCTCTCCACGGCAGTTCTTCATCGGTCCACCCGTTCATATTCGGTTCGATTTGCCCGATAACTTCGTTTGAAAACAATGTTTTCCGCACGGATTTTATGAAATAATCGAACATTCCGCCGTTTTCGGCAAAGCCGCCGGCCATTATCGCCGGACCGTAGATTGAGCGCACCCCGGCATGCAAAAAGGCCAAATGCAACGCTGTTGTGTCCGAATAGCCTAACAAAATTTTCGGATTCGCCCTGATGGCTTCATAGTCCAAAAACGGCAACAAACGCACCGCATCATCGCCGCCGATAACCGGTATTATGGCTTTTATTTCCTTATTTTTTACCGCCCAGTTGATGTCTTCCGCTCTCTTTTGCGGATTATCGGCATTTTCCTCAACGCCGAGCATTGCGTTCGGCGCCTCCACCGCAATCAGCCCGAATTCGGCTTCCAGTTGTTTTTTTCCGGCCTCATATCTTGCGGGAAACACTCTTGCCCCGGCCCACGACGGCGAAACAATCGCCACCTTATCGCCGGCAACCAGTTTTTGCGGTTTTATCAAATCGGCACCAAACATAGCCCTCTCCTTTTTATTGCACCATGCTTCAATGCTAATGATATTGCAATATCTTGTCAACGTTTTTTAAGCACAAAAATAAAGGCAGCCCTTGATAGAACTGCCTTCAACCGCCTTAAAAAAGCTCCTTATGCTTCGTGGCCGTAACTTTTGGCCGCAATATTCGGAGTGTTTTTAGGTAAAAATCTTTTAGCTTCTTCACGCATTTTCTGAATGTTTTGTTTTTCAAAATCAACTTCGTTGTTCACATCGTTCAAACGCTGAAACAGTTTCTTAATCTTAGATTTCGGAGTTATGCTTTCTTCATACGCATCAAGCGCTTTATTAAATGCCTGAGCGGACTTGCCGGCAAATGCCGAATTGGATTGCGCAATGGCCAACAGAGTATCATGCGCCAAACACAACGCTTCGTAATCGTTTTCATCGGAAGCCAATGTTTTCAGATAAACGTTGACGGCCTGCGGCACCATATTGCCGTCTTTAAGCACAACATCTTTCAGCGAGCTGTAAGTATCTTCAACCGAATACCGGCTGTTTTTCGGAGATTCCGCTATGTTTTCCCAAACATTGAAAGCTTCTTGCTTCAATTCCGGATGTTCGGCCAAGATATTCGGCAACTCGTATACCATATGGCATAACCTGTCGCTGTCGGCTTTCCGCAACTTGATTTCTTTTTCAAAAGAACGTAATTCTTGGAGGCTTTCTTCTTTATCCATGGCGTTTCTCCTTTGCGTCATTTAACTTTGCTGCATTTACTGTAACAAATCCCGTTATTTTTGTCAATATAATTTTAGAGCAAAATCCCGCTGCAATTAATCATTACTTAAATAATAAGCGTCAAAATGTCGGTATATTACAAAACTGTGAGGTTACGATGATAACTCAAAAACTAAAATATGCCCTGTTGACGGCAGTTTTCATTTTGGGCTGCACCAATTTGGCTTATGAACTGATTATTCTGCGCCAGCTCGTAAACTTTATGGGTTCAAACACCATTCTGACTTCCGTAGTCATTACCTTTATTTTATTGTTTTTATCTTTGGGTTATTACATCGGCTCGGTCATATCGGTCTCCCGCTTTTCTTTGAGAAAAATTTGCATACGCCTGATGTTTTTACTGGCATTGTGGTACGCCCTTTCTTCCTCTTATTATTTTATCGGTCTGTTTTTCTTGTTTGCCACCAAAATCAGTATGAATATGCTGTTTTTAATCTTCACTTTTTCGACCGTAAACCTGATTGCTCCGGCGATGATGGCGGGTGTTGTAACCGCGCTTATCGGCCGCGTTATTCATCGGGCCGACCGCAATTACACCGGTCGTTTTATGGCTGTCGATACCGTCGGCAGCGTCGGCGGCTCCATCGGCACAACTCTTATTTTAATGCCGTTTATCGGCGTTTCCAAAACCGTTTTTGTTATGGCCGTGATTGCGGCAACAGCTATTATCATTCTTTCGCGCAAGAAAAACCTCTGGCATAACTTGTTTTTTGCCTTGTGGCTGACGGCGCTGGGTTATTATGTTAATTACGCCGAATTTTTCATCCGCAACGATACGCTGATTAAAGATGATGCCATCTCGCGTTTGGAGGTAGATACGGACGACGATAACTCCAAAATTATGTACATCAACGGACAAGCCGCTTCCAAGGTGGCGGCAAACCGCAAAAATATGTTTGCTTATGTTAAGTTTATAAACAATAACATCATCGCCAATCTGCCTCAAGATAAAATCTCAAATATTCTGGTATTGGGAGCCGGCGGTTTTACCGTAGGTATTGATGATAACACCAACAACTACGTTTATCTTGATATTGAAAAGAATTTGCAGAGCATTTCCGAAGAAAAATTTTTGGATGGAAAACTGGGCAAAAACAAGAAATTTATTTATACCGATGCCTATCTCTATATGCTCAATCACCAGGAAAAATACGACGTGATTGTTTTGGATATTTACTCGGCAACCTCGAGTATTCCCATCAACTTTGTGACCGTGGAGTTTTTTGAAATGATAAAACAGAGCTTGGCCCCGGGCGGGATTATGGCGGCAAACATAATTACCTCGCCGCTGTTTAATAACAAATTTTCGCAGCGGGTGGACAACACTTTCCGTTATGTATTTAAAAACAACCTGTCACGCCAAATCGTCGGAAAATTCAATCCTTATGACAACAAACTGCATAACGTGGTATATATCTACCGTCATCTGCCGGCTGACGATACGATTTTTACCGCCGATAAAAATGCGGCCATGTACGGGCAATATTAGCCCTCTTTTTGCCGTTTCGAGTTCATTATTTTTTGCGTGATATGCAGCTGTTTAGCGGCAATTTCGGTGTGTTCCTTTTCAATTTTTCCGCTTTTTACGTCGGCGGTTTTCCCCGCCTTGGCGCCGAGCTGTTTATCCAGCGCATCTTTTTTTACCTGCAGCCAATCGGTTTTTGACTTATTTTTATCGCTTTTGATATTTTCATCAACCACGATATAGCCCTTGGCATTAAGCTGCACCATATTCCAATTTCCGGTAGGTTGTTTGACGGCAATGGCCGACATTCCGCCCGCCGTCTGCACTCTCCCGTTTGGAGCAAGAAGTATATCTCCCGCCGCCAGATGCACAAAATTATGCGTTGTCGGGACTTTATTGACATTCAGCGCCCGTCCGCTGCTTTCCTGCCAAACTTCGGCAGTAATTTCCCGTCCGTCGTCGGTAGAGAGTTGTCGGCTCTTTGCCCATGTTAAATCGGCATTCCAAATTGCCGGCTCGGTCATCTTGCCGCCGGTTCCGGCACAATCATACAGTTTCTCCACCATTTTTTTAATGCCGTCGGCCGTCTTATACCACTCCGGGTCTGTGGCAAGAACCCGATTGACGTCACTGCCGATGTCATACATCACCAGACAATCTCCCGGCATCAGTTTCTGATTTTCAAATTCCGGACCGCGCTCGCCGTTTTTCCAGCGCTCGAGTAACTGCACCGACAAATCGTCGGGATTGGTAAAACCGACAACTTCCACACACGCCGTCGGGATTATGATACGGTCGGCATCAACCGAAACACACGTACCGGTTTCGCCTTTTTCCACGGCTTTATCCAATGATGCATAAGTGTAAATCGTCATATTTATCCTCTTTATCCGGTTTTTATACTTGCAGTATATCATATATGTATTTTTTGTCAAATATTTTAAAACAAGCAGTGCTCAAAGCTGTTCAAACCGGCGGTTTTGCCCTTAACCTTATCCGCTCCGGTTTTAAAAATATTGCTTGCATATACCGATTTTATGTGCTTAATTACCTGATAAAGAAAAACGCATAAGTTCATAAAAAGGGCAAAAATAAGAAAAAATGATTATAAAACTTTGGAATTTTGTTTGGAATTTATGGTTTAAATTTCCGCAAAGCATTCGCTTTATTTTGGTAGGCGGATTCAATGCCATATTCGCTTACGGCGTGTTCTGCCTGTTGGTTTATTTTGCCGGCGAAGAATGGCGACAGGTATGCCTTATCTTACAATGGATATTGACTTCGTTTATTTCCTATATGTTGCAACGCATATTTGTTTTTCAATCGCACGGCAAAATCTGGGCCGAATACATTAAATGTTGCACAACCTGGGTGGTAGGATATTTTATCAATGCCGTAACCTTGGAACTGTTTTACCGCTGCGGCTTCAACGTATATGTTGCGCAGTTAACGGCGCAAATTATCGCAGCCGTCGTTACCTACTTTGCCTTTAAGTATTGGGCATTGAAAAAGTGAAAACCTCGGTTCAAAACCGAGGTTAACATCAAGTCAATCATCATCGCCGTAACCGGGAGGTGACCAGGTTCTTCGCGGTTGATTGCGATGACGGTAGCCGTAATCCGTCATATCGTCAGGGTCGAGTTCATCGCGATAAACGGAAATTCCGTCGCTGTCAATTTCGCAATAAATGCGATTGACGATATATCCCTGAGGAGTAATCAACACCGCCGTAAACGGCTCTTTGGCACGGCACTTTTGTTTTCGGCCGTTTGTCTGAGCACACATCGGGCTCGATAAATTTAATAATTGTCGCATAACCAAAATTATAGCATTGTTATCGCCGATACTAGCTCGGGCCGCGTAATTTGTCAACATATAAACAACCGTGCCGACAATACAATTTTAAAAACTCCGCGCCCGCTTTCTGCCGATTTGCAACTTTTTTTGATTTGACATTTGCCGCAAATAAGGTTTTAATCTCCGTAAAGGGTTTATTTTTTTGAGTTAAACATAACAAAGGATTACGGATATGAAAAAACTTTTATTACTGACCTGCATCGCCTGTTTTGCGGCCGCAAACGCCTTTGCTACCGGACCGTATGTTGCGGCAAAAGCAAAGTATGTCATTACTCAGGATGAAATACGGACAAAGGGCTTGGTGGAAGATAAGTCTAAATTTGACGACAATGTTTGGGGCGGTTCTTTTGCCTTCGGCGGCATCGCCAATTATCGCTACGGCGATTTACGTTATGAAGTTGAATATACTCAGAATTCCACTGCCAGAAAACGCGGAGTAAAGGTCAGAACGCAAGGCCTGTTGTTCAACGCATATTATGACTTTAATTTGCGGACATATCTGCCGATTAAACCGTATATCGGTGCCGGCTTGGGCTTTGGACACGTTGAATTTGTTGCCGATGATTTCAGCGTAAAAGATAACGGTTTTGCCGCCCAAATCGGTGCCGGTCTCAATATCAGAATCTGTTCCCGCACTTATCTTGATTTGGGTTATCGCTACATGACTTATGATGATTTTGATATAGAATACCGCAATTCGCGCCGCACATATCAAAAAGTTGAATACAGACCGCGCGCTCACGAAATTTCGCTCGGTTTAAGATACGAATTTTAAGCTATTTATATAATGCAAACGGCAGATGAACAATCTGCCGTTTTTTTATTCTGCCGAATAATTTTTGCGCAAAAATTCGTCTTTGGCTTTTTAATGTCACCAATAAAAAAAGCTCCCGCAAAGGGGAGCGTTTTGTATTGGTAATATTCAATTATATTTCCATTCCCGAAGACTTGCGAGAATTTATTGAATTTGTTTGTTCTTTGCTATTCATAATTCGCAACTCTTTTTTTTGCTTTTGAATTTGCTCAGCCAACTGTTCAGGATATTCTTCATGATAAACAATCATTGTTGCTCTTCCCGGTATTACTTTTCTTGATTTCTCCAACTGTGTCTGCGCTTCATCAAGTTTAACCCAATCTTCGTTGCTATAATCCTTGCACTGTTTCGGCATTGTTCTTTCAGCTTCTTCCCAAGTTATGGTATGAGCATCTTTTACGGCTTTTCTGACAGGCAAACCGGTATCAATCAAACTATCTAGATTATGTTTAAGCATTTCATCATAACTTAAGCGTATTTCTTTTGCTTTTTTAGCAGGAATTCCATCTACTTTATCTTGCGGAACGTTAAAATATCCCCTTTGGTTCATAACATAAGCAAAAACAGCGGCTCCGGCCAAACACGCAATACCCAATTCTTTTTTTCCCATAGCAGTTCCCCTTCAGCTTTTCCGTTATAACCGGATAATCACTTAAATGCCCTTCATAAAGCAAGTGCAACAAACCGGTCTTTACCGACCTTAGTCTACATTATTTTTTAGACGAAAGCAAGTTGTTTTGTAAAAAAAATCATTTTTTCGATTGGTTCGTAAAATTTCCCTTTATTTATAGTCATTCCTCGCACGTAACTGTGTATTGGAGGAGCAGCTAATAAAAAAGCTCCCGCAAGGGGAGCGTTTTTGTATTGGTGATCTT
>JAEEMQ010000012.1 GCA_016283295.1 Alphaproteobacteria bacterium | reverse complement strand
GCCGCCGGCATACCCTTGCAGAATATCCGCAAACAGCGGAGCCTCGCGAGAAACAGGCGTAATACCCGTACCGAACGATGAGTCATAGAGGCAATCGAAGTGCAAGCCCAGTAAATAAAGCTTGCGTACCAGACGCTCGTTGCTCTCGTTGCAAGATAAGATGAACCTGCGATTGAGACGGTGTTGCAACTCAATCAGTGCTTCGTCGCAATCCTCGTGCACATCGTCGCGGCCGAGCTTGAAGTTCAGCTGCAAGCGCTTAAACAACGGCAGACCGTCAACATCCTGCAAATCGATGAGCTCCTGCAATTCCGGAACCACAATGCCGCGACAGAGTTTTTCAACCCATTTGCGGTTGATGTGGAGAGCCGCGTTGATGGAAACGTGATGATCGCGCAAATAGGCGGTCAGTTCATGAACCCATTCAATACGTGCTCCGCCGGCCGGCGATTGCTTCTCGGAGACTTGCACGGCAATTTCACCGAGCGGGAATTCTCTCATCAGAGACACAAGTCCCTCAATGTCCGTGAACTCATTGGTTCCGGAACAAGTGACATAGTTTATAATCATAAGCAGAAAAATTGATATAAAAAAATAATAAATAAAACTGCATTGATTTTATCTTTTTTGTATAAGTTGTCAAGCGGTTTTTGGAATATTTTTGCAAAATAAAAGAGGGGGAAATTAAGCGGTTGCCGGCGTTAATCGGTTTGGTTGACGCTCTTATTTCGGAAGACACGGAATTGATTTATAAAAATAACATATTGAAAAATATGCTATTTCTGCAAAATAAAGGTACAAGGGCCGTCGTTGACCAGAGCCACCTGCATGTAGGCCTGGAAAATGCCGGTTTGTACGGGAATATTATATTCGCGCAGTTTTTGCACAAAGTATTCATACAGCGGCTCGGCTTCCTCCGGTGCGGCGGCCGTATCAAAACCCGGTCGGTTACCGCGGCTTAAATCTGCCGCCAGCGTAAATTGCGATACCGCCAAAATTTCGCCGCCGACATCTTGAAGTGATAAATTCATTTTGTCGTTTTCATCATTGAAAATACGAAAATTTGCTACTTTTTTAGCCAGATAATCGGCTTTATCCGTCGTGTCGCCTTTTTCTACCCCGACAAGTAACAAAAATCCGTTGCCGATTTGCGACACAACCTTGTTTTCCACCGTAACCGAAGCCGATAATACTTTTTGCACCAAAACTTTCATTTTCTATCCTTCATAAAACAAATACGAAAATACGACCGCTGCCGTAATCCCCACAAAGTCGGCAAACAAAGCACACGGTACGGCATGGCGGGTTTTGGCGATTTTAACCGCGCCGAAATAGAGGGCAATTACATATAAGGTGGTTTCGGTTGAGCCCTGCATTACCGACGACACAAATGCCGGAAAACTGTCGGCACCGTAGTTTTGCATGGTCTCGAGCATCATGGCGCGGGCACCGTTGCCGGAAAGCGGTTTCATTAATGCGGTCGGCAAGGCCGGAATAAAGCCGGTATCAACCCCGAGCCACTCAAAAAACTTACCGAAGCACCAGACTACACCGTCCAAAACACCGGAATAACGCAAAACCGCAATCGCCGTCAGCATCGCCACTAAATAAGGGATAATCTGGACGGCAATCTGGAAGCCTTCTTTGGCACCCTCGATAAAGGTTTCGTAAAGGTTGAGCTTTTTGATAAAACCTACCAGTAAAAACAAAAAGATAAAGAATAAAATTAAAGCGTTACCGCAGGTTTCGGAATATTGTAAACGAGCCTCCGGCGACAGATGATAAAAATAAGCGCACATCCCGCCGACCAAAGCCATCAGCCCGATTAAATATGCCAACACCGTGCGGTTGAAAATCTTGAGTTTTTGCACCAACGCCACCGCCAAAAATCCGGCTATGGTAGAGCAGGAGGTCGCCAGCAAAATCGGTACGAATACCGCGCTCGGATTGGCCGAACCCTGCAAATGTCGATACATTAAAATCGAAATCGGCAACACTGTAATCGCCGAGGCATTGATAACGATAAACATAATTTCGGCATTGGATGCTTCGTCTTTTTTCGGATTGTTTTTTTGCAACTGTTCCATAGCCTTCAGGCCCATCGGAGTGGCGGCATTATCAAGCCCCAGAATATTGGCGGCCATATTCATCACAATCGAGCCGATGGCCGGGCTGTTGGCCGGTACTTCCGGCATAATTACCTTGAACAGCGGGCGCAACGCCTTAGCCAACAGTTCGGTTAAGCCGGACTTTTCAGCAATTTTGAGCAAGCCGAGCCATAAGCAGAGCATACCGGTAAGATTGAGTGCCAGTTGGAAAGCATTGGTGGCGGCGGCAAACAGCTGATTGCTGATTTCGCTCCAAATTCCGGTATTTCCGAACCAAAAGCTTTGCACAACCGCGGCAATAAAGCTGATTAAAAAAAACGAAGTCCACAGAATATTAAGCATATAATCCATCCTTTTTTATGATTGTGTATATTAAGCGTTATAATTTTTGATGCAATTATTTTTATGCGCTTATACAATATTTTTGAAAATAATATTGACAAAAACCAGAGTGTGTGTTATATTTTAGACAATATTGAAAATGAGGTTGAAAATGACTTTTAAAGAAAAACATTTCAAACAGGCATTCGGGCCGATATTGCTGGCAACCATGATGCTGTTGCCGTCCGGTTGCGGCAAGGTGTTCAAAGGCAATTCCGATGCCGGCAGGGGCGAAGGGTTGTTGGACCCGACTCCGGTGGAAGTAAAAGATTATTACGGCACCAACGTTGCTTTGTCGCAAGTGGATATTCCGGTGTTTGACGGCGAAGGCAACCGCTTGAAGGACAGGTGGGTGGTGACACACGGATTAGCAAACAGCGGATACGAGGCCGATATGTCGGTAAGTACGTTGCGGCGCGTATATCTCAACGATGGCGATGAGCCGAGTTATGTACAGGTTGATGCCAATAATGCGATTATGAGCGAAAACGGCGGCTGCGGACTTTTTCTGGACGGGCATAAAATTGTGGTCGTCAGCGATGTAAATTTGAATAAATATATCGGCAAACGCACGGCAAAATTGGTTTTGCCGCAATCCAGACCTGCCAGAAAGCCGATGGTGCTGAAAAAGGAAGAAACTCCGGCTCCGGAAATTACCGCGCCGACAGACAGCGTCGCGGCAAAAGATACCGTTGTAAATAAGGCTGATACCTTAAAAGATTCGATTATCAATAAAGCAGTAATCGATACGTTGCAAAACAATTTGGAATAATTCTTTTTATCAAAGCAATTTTTTTATCCCCTGTGTGCAATATAACAGGGGATAATTATGTGGTTTTAATAGCTTTAAAATTTATTTGTCTTAGAATAACCGCTTAGAAATAAATAGGGGAGCTTATGAAAAAGACTTTTTACCACATATTTTACATTTTTGTTTTGTTGGGGGCGCTTATAAATACACCGGCCTGTGCAGCAACGCCGCAAAATACGGATGAGCCGCCGGCAGAATGGAATACGTTTGTTCAAAATCTGCAGCGGGAAATGCTGGCTAAGGGAATTTCGCAAAAAACTCTGGATAAGGCTTATAAGGGCAAAAACTATTATCACAAGGCCCCGGATGTGGTTAAGCAAGATAAAAAACAGGCCGAATTTGTGCTGACAACCTGCGCTTATGTCAATCGTCTGGTTAATGAACAGCGGGTTCAACAGGGCCGCAAACACTATAAAGAGATCAAGAAAAAATATGCCGATATGGAAAAGGAATATAATGTTCCGTTCAATTATATCGTGGCGTTTTGGGGAGTTGAAACCAACTTCGGGCAAAACAAGGGCAAGCACAACCTTATCGACAGCTTAACCAACCTGAGTTATAAAAACCGCCGCTCCGAATTTTTTAAATCGGAACTGTATAACGTGTTGAAAATAATGGATAAAACCAATTTAAGCGAAGATAAAATGATGGGTTCGTGGGCCGGTGCGATGGGGCACTTTCAGTTTATGCCTTCAACCTACAACAATTATGCGGTTGATTATGACGGCGACAAAATACCGGATATCTGGAATTCTTTTCCGGATGCCATGGCTTCGGCCGAGAATTATTTGACTAAACTCGGGTGGAAACATGACGAGCCGTGGGGAATGCGGATTCAGTTGCCGTGGGATTTTGACTTAAAAAATACCGGCCGCAAAAATACCAAGAAAATCAGCGAGTGGAAAAAGCTTGGGGTAACAACTTATACCGGCTCCAAATTGCCTTATGATGACGATATGAAAGCAGCGATAATTTTGCCTGACGGCAGAAAAGGCCCGGCGTATATGGTGTTTTCCAACTTTAATCGGGTGATGATTTGGAACCGCTCAGATAATTATGCGATTGCGGTTGTGACGCTGGCCGACTATATTGCCGACGACAATAAGAAATGGAAACCGCTGACGGCCGAACAGCAATATACCATGAACAGCGACGAGATTTTGCAAATTCAGAAGTTCTATAACAAGATTGCTTCAAAGAAAATCAAAGAAGACGGGCGTTTAGGGCCGCAAACCCGCGAATGCGTCAAGTTTTTGCAACATAAAGCCCGGTTGCCGGAAGACGGATATCCGGATTATCGGCTCTTGAACAAAATTCAAAACTATAATACCGGTCACGGTTTTAAAGTTCCGGTTCCGACCAAAAAATCGCGGACCAAATAAACAATAATTATGTTTGAAAAAGAAAGCCCGTTATCGGGGTTAAAGAAAATTTTACTGTTGGATAAGAGATGGATACAAAACGTTTATTGAAACATATTTTATTGCTTTGCGGTATTATGTCGCTATTGAGTTCGTGTACTACCGGAACACCGGAGCTTTCCGGGATGTCGCCGGAGGCACAAGCGCGGATAATCAAAGATTACGGCGGAATTTATAAAGTCGGCAACCCGTATAAGGTAGCCGGCCGGTGGTATTATCCGAAAGAAGATTATAATTACAAAGAAGAAGGTATGGCTTCGTGGTACGGCGAGGATTTTAACGGCAAAAAAACCGCCAACGGCGAACGTTATAATATGAACACCTTAACGGCGGCACACCGTACTTTGCCGTTGCCGAGTATTGTTAAAGTTACCAATTTACAGAACGGACGCTCGGTGGTTTTGCGGGTAAATGACCGCGGACCATACGTTAAGGACCGAATTATCGACTTATCCAAACGCGGGGCGCAACTGCTCGGATATATGGGGCAGGGAACAACCCGGGTGCGGGTGGAGATTATGGCTAAAGAAAGTAAAGAGCTTAAAGAGGCCATGCTGACCGGTAAAGTGAGCGTAGCCGCTCCGGATATCGTCCAGGAGCCGGCTCATTCGTTGTATGAGTCGTCGGAAGAACGGCGTAAAATTTCGGCCGAAGTGCAAAAGGCCGACGAAGCGGCAATATATGCCGAATCCGGCGGTAAAAAAGTGGCAACCGGAACCTATAAACCGACCGGACAAACCGTAGAACCGGTGGCCTACGGCAGTGCGGCTTCGGCTGACGGCGAAACTAAATCCGGATCTATCGGCGTGATGAACCCGGCAGAGGTTAAAACCGCCGAAAATAAAGGAATTTACGGCACGGCGGCGGCTGATCCGAAGAAGGAAAGCACTAAGGCCTCCACCTCCAACACCTATCAATATCTGAAAGGATATTATTATATTCATACCGGTGCGTTCAGCAACTATGCGTTGGCGCATCAGCAACTCGTACGCCTGAAAGAATACGGCAGCGGACACATCGTGCCGTATACCAAAGACGGCACTAAATATTATCGCGTATCGATGGGTCCGTACAGTCGACGGGAAGAAGCTCAGGTGGCGCAGGCAAAAATTAAATATTATGGTTTTAAAGACACGGTAATAGAGCAAAAATAGGAGAGATTATGAAAGCGAATAAATACGGTTTGGGAATTTTGGCAGCGGCTTTGCTGTGCGGATTTGAAGCAAATGCTTATGAAACGGCGGCGCGTAATGCGATTTTGATGGATTACGACACCGGCGAATATCTGTTTGAAAAAAATATTGAGGAGCCGGTGCCGCCTGCTTCCATGAGCAAATTGATGACTGTCTATATTTTGATGAGCAAAATTAAAGACGGCAGTATTAAACTCGACGATACGTTTTCCGTGAGCGAAAACGCTTGGCGCAAAGGCGGCGCGGCTACCGGCGGCTCCACCATGTTTTTATCCATCGGCGATAACGTCAGCGTTGAAAACATCATTAAGGGTATTGTCATTCAATCAGGGAACGATGCTTGTATCGTGGTGGCGGAAAATATTTCCGGTTCGGAAGAAGATTTTGCCGAGCTGATGAACAAAACCGCGAGCGAACTCGGGCTGAACAACAGCAGTTTTGCCAATTCCACCGGTTTACCGCATCCGGACCAGAGAATGTCGGTTGAAGATTTGGCGATTTTATCGCGCCATATCATTAAAGAATTTCCGGATTTATACCACTATTTCAAGGAAAAAGAGTTTGTTTACAACAATATCAAACAAGGTAACCGCAACCCGCTGTTATATACGATGAGCGGTGCCGACGGGCTGAAAACCGGGCATACGGAAGAAGCCGGATTTTGTCTGGCGGCTTCGGCGACTAAAGGTGACCGGCGCCTGATTGAGGTTATGAGCGGTATGAACAGCAATAAAGAGCGTTCGGAAGAAAGCGAGCGCCTGATGAGCTGGGGTTTCCGCGAATTTTCCAACTATAAGCTGTTTGAACAAGGCCAGAGCGTGGCAACGGCCAAAGTTTGGTACGGCAAGGATAAAACCGTTGACCTGACGGTTGAAAACGACGTGATTAAAACTGTTCACGGCAGCCAGAAAGATAATGTGAAAGCTACGGCGGAATTTGACGAACCGGTTAAGGCACCGATTAAGGCCGGCGATAAAATCGGTACTTTGAAAATTGAAGCCGAAGGTCAGAGCGCGTTGGAAGTTCCGTTGGTTGCGGCCGCCGATGTGCAGAAAGTCGGACTTTGGGGCAGATTTTGGACCAATGTTAAATACTTCTTGTTCGGAGCCAAGTAATGGCCGGACGTTTTATTACGTTTGAAGGAGGCGACGGTTGCGGCAAATCAACGCAAGTCAAACTTTTGGCCGAGTATTTGCAAAGCAAGGGAATTGTGCCGGTGCTGACCAAAGAGCCGGGCGGAACGCCGGAAGGCCAGGTTTTGCGCCAACTTTTGGTTACGGGTGACAAAGATAAGTTTGATGCTGTCAGCGAGTGCCTGCTGTATTATGCCGACCGCCGCAATCACTTAAACAAGGTGGTGTGGCCGGCCCTAAAGGAAGGCAAGTGGGTAATTTCCGATCGTTATGCGGACTCAACCGAGGCTTATCAGTATTACGGCTATGACAAGCGGGTTGATATTGCCACGCTTAAAGGGCTGTATAAAATCGTGGCCGGAGATTTTAAGCCGGATTTGACGATTATTCTGGATATAGACCCCGAAATCGGGATGCAGCGCTCGTTTGCCAAGGCCGAAACCATGGCGGTTAAGGAATTGCGGTTTGAGAGCAGACAGATGGAGTTTCATCATAATCTGCGGCGCGGTTTTCTGGAAATTGCCGCACGGGAGCCGGAACGATGTGTTGTCATTAATGCTGATGCCGATATTGAAACAATCCATCGGCAGATTGTGCGGGTTGTAGAGGAAAGATTGGGGATTTAATGGCGGAAGAACAGAGTATAACACCGCGTAACAACAATTTTTTACTGGGACAGGACGAAGCTCAGGAAATCTTTTTGCGCGCTTATAAAACCGATACTCTGCACCATGCCTTTATTTTGAACGGACCGCAGGGCGTAGGCAAAGCGACCTTAGCTTATAAAATCGCTCGTTTTTTGCTGGCCGCCGACGATAAGAAAAAAGCGGAATATACTTCGCTTAATATATCGGAAAATTCGCCTATTTTTCAGCAGGTTGCCAACGGCTCACACCCGGATTTGATGGTGCTGGAACGAGATTTTACCGAAACCGATAAAAAGAAGCTTATCAGCGCCATTAAGCACGGCGAGGTGCCGGACGAGGCGGAATTGGCAACCTATAAACGCTCGGCATTTATCAGAGTTGATGATGTGCGCAAAGTAAATGATTTTTTGGCCAAAACCTCGTTTAACGACGGTTGGCGCGTGGTGATTATCGATTGCGCCGACGATATGAATCAGAGTGCGGCCAATGCTTTGCTTAAAATATTGGAAGAACCGCCGGCGCGCACGATTTTGTTGCTTATCAGCCATAACACCGGCAGTTTGTTGCCGACCATCCGCTCGCGTTGTGCCCGCCTGCCGATACATACTCTCGATAATACCACGGTGGCAAGTTTGCTCAGACGCTATCGGCCGGATTTAAGTTCGGCCATGGTGCAAAAATTGGCGGAGATGAGCGGCGGCAGTATCGGTAAGGCGATTTTATATGCCGATGTCGATGCCGTGGAAATTTATGACGATTTGTGCGCGATTTTGTGTGCCGGCAACAGATATTCCGTGACTAAATTGCTTGATTTTAGCGCGGAAATGGCAAAAGATACCGAAAAATTCAACGTATTACAGGGCTTGATTTTGCAGTTTTTGAAAGAACACGTCAGCGAATGCAAAGATGTGGAGGCATTGTATCAATGCTGGCAGAAAACACAGCGCGGATTTGCCGATTGCGCGGGCGTGAATATGGATAAGCGTTTTATGCTGATAACGCTGTTAACCGAAATATGCAAGGTGCTATAATATGTTTACGGACAGCCATTGTCATATAAATTCCGAAGACTTTGCCGACGACCGCGAAGAAACGGTTTTGCGGGCACGCGAAATGAAAGTCAAATATATTCTTGATGTCAGCGACGACGTGGCGAAAACCCCGGAGATTATCGAGTTCTGCCGTAAGCATAAAAATATATACACCACTTCGGGTCTGCATCCGGAATTGGCCGATAAATATGACGACTTCAATGCCGAGATGATTTTGGAACAACTGCAATCGCCGTATGTGGTAGGCGTGGGAGAGTGCGGTTTGGATTTTTATTATAACGCCGACATAAAGGCGCAACAGCTCAAAGTGTTTCAATGCCATATCGAGGCGGCGCAACAAAGCGGATTGCCGCTGATTGTACATAGCCGCGATGCCGACGACGAGATGATACAAATGCTGACGGAAAACTATAAAAAACAGCCGTTTAAGGGCGAATTGCATTGTTTTTCTTCTTCCGAAAAACTGTGCCGGGTTGCTCTGGATTTGGGCTTTTATATCTCGGCTTCGGGGATTATCACTTTTAAAAAGAGTGAGGAGCTGCGGCGGATATTTGCTTTTGTGCCGGATGAACGGTTGTTGGTAGAGACCGATGCGCCGTTTTTGGCGCCGACACCGCATCGCGGTAAACGCAACGAGCCGGCTTATGTGGTAAATACGGCACAGGTTTTGGCCGAAGTAAAAAATAAAAGTATTGAGGAAATTGCGGCAATAACCACCGAGAATTTTCTGACTTTGTTTGATAAGGTGAAAAATGACGGATAGGGTAATTATATTGGGTAGCGGCGCGGCACCGGGAGTGCCGACTATTTCCGACGGTTGGGGCAGATGCAATCCGCAGAACCCGAAAAACCGCCGCGGTCGGGCCGGAGTTTATGTCGAGCTTGACGGTACCGGTATCTTAATCGATACGTCTGCCGATTTTCGCAATCAGATGCTTGACGGCAATATCAGCAAGGTTGACGGAGTATTATATACGCACGCTCATGCCGACCATGTGATGGGGATTGATGATTTGCGCGCCTTCAGCTACCATACGCATAAGGGGCTTAATATATATGCAACGGCCGAGCATATCGACGAACTGCGAAAGCGCTTCGGCTATGTGTTTACGGATATTCCTTCGGCGGAAAGAACCGCCCGTCCGCAACTGATTTCAAACATAATCGAATATGAAAAAGCCTTTAATATCGGCAATATTGAAGTTGTGCCATTGGAATTTGCCGGACATCCGGTTACGACTACCGGTTATTGCTTAAACAAGGGCAGGGTGGTGTTGATACCGGATTATAAAGTTATTCCGCCGCAAACCTTGGCGTATTTGCAAAAAATTGATGTTAATGTTTTGATTATGCCCTTGACGACCATTGAGCCGACTTTGTATCATGCCGGTATAAAAATCGATTTTGATTATATTCGTCAGATACGGCCGAAGGCGGTATATTTTACGCATTTGGGGCCGGATTGCGATTATGATGCGGTTATGCGGCAATGTTTGCCGTTTATGCAACCGGCGTATGACGGATTAACTGTTGAACTGTGAGGAGAAAAAGATGCTTTGTATATATCATATTGCCGACCACGACGGAAAAGGTTCCGCCGCCATCGTAAAATCTAAGTTTCCGGAAACGGAATTGATGGGGTTGAATCATGATATGGAGATTCCTTATGAAGAAATCGAGAAACACGATAAAATCGTGATTTGCGATATTGCTTTGCCGGTAAAATATATGTTTGAGCTGAACAAAAAAATCGACCTCACTTGGATTGACCACCATATTTCGGTAATAAATGAATACGAAGAACTGATGAAAAGCGGCGAATACGAGCCGATTAAAGGCAAACGGGAAACCGGTACGGCGGCGTTGGTGCTGACCTGGCAGTATTTTTATCCGAATAAAGAATTGCCGGAAGGCTTGCGCTTGCTCGGTTTGAACGATATCTATGATTTGCGCGACCGGCGGGTGCGTCCGTTTGAATACGCGGTGCAAACTTTCGGAGTTAATCGTCCGACCGATAAAATCTGGACACAGTTGATTAACAACGAAGTAAATATCAAAGAAATGGTGGAAAAGGGCAACGCTATTCTGTCGTGGGTGCGCCATCGTAACTATCGTTTGGTGCGCGGTATGGCCTTTGAAAGCGAATATAAGGGCTTGAGATGTATTTGCTCGAATATGGCGCAAGGACAGTCGGAATTTTTTGATTCTCTCGAGAATAATCGCGATTTTGATTTTATGGTCAACTTTTTCATGAACAAGAAAAATCGCTGGAATCTGACTTTTTATACCTATAAAAACGATGTCGATGTTTCTAAAATCGCAGCCGAATTCGGCGGCGGCGGACATGCCAAAGCGGCGGGAGCTTCTTCTTTGGAAAAACTTCCGGACTTTTTGTTGAACGGCAAACCGTGGACTAAGCCGCAAGGAAAATAAACGTTATTCGTAGCGGAGGGCGTTTATCGGGTTTAAGAGCGAGGCTTTGTAGGCCGGAAAGAAACCGAAAATAAGTCCGACAATTCCGGAAAATCCAAACGGCAACAGAACATAAAATGTTGACAATACAGCCGTAATCGAGGTTATTTTCGGCAGGACGATCACGCCGATTATGCCGCATAACACACCGATTAAGCCGCCGATGAGCGACAATATCAAGGCCTCCACCAAAAATTGCAGGCGGATATCCCAGCTTTTGGCGCCGATAGCCATACGGATGCCGATTTCGCGCGTACGTTCCGTGACCGAAACCAACATAATGTTCATAATGCCGATACCGCCGACAATCAGCGAAATTGAGGCAATAAAGCCGAGGAAAATCGTCATGGTCTGGGATGAATTCTGCATCATTTCCATAAATTGCGTAAAATTCATAATCGTAAAGTCGTCATCTTTGTTTATGCCGAGATTATGGCGCTGGCGTAACAATGCTTTGATTTCTTCTTGCGAAGTATAAGTATCTTCGGCTGTTCTGGCCTGTAACATCAGCTGACTTACCATATCCGGGAACTGAGTGCCGGAAACTTTTTTCTGCGCCGTAGAAAGCGGTATATAAATCATATCGTCCTGGTCTTGCCCCGGACCGCTCTGACCGCGGGCGGTTAAGGTGCCGATAACCACAAACGGCAGACTTTTTACGCGGATGGTTTTGCCCAACGGGTCAACATCGCCGAACAGCTCGTTGGCAACCGTTTGCCCCAAAATCACGACCTTATTGGCGGTACGGATATCGTTTTCGCTGAAAAAGCGGCCGTATGCCAATTCCCACTCTTTGATTTCAAAATAGCGATTATCGGTACCGACAATGTTGGTTGACCAGTTGGTACTGCCGTAAACCAGCTGCCCGCTGTCATTAACTACCGGTACGGCCAAATTTATGGCATTGATTTTTTCCTGAATGGCGTCGGCATCTCCGTTTTTTAAGGTCGGTTGCGAGCCGTGCCCCATCCGGGCGCCGCCCGAGGTAGAGGAGCCGGAGCGAATCATAATCAGATTAGTGCCCATACTGCGCATTTCGTTTTGGATGGATTGTTGAGTGCCGTTACCGATGGAAAGCAGAATAATCACCGCCGCCACGCCGATAATAATACCCAAGCTGGTTAAAACCGAGCGCATTTTATTGGCTTCAATCGCTCTGATGGCAATTTTGAAAATGGTTTTAAGCTCAATCATTTGCTTTTCCTTGTTTTATTGATGGTATCGGAGTGGATTTCGCCGTCTACGATTTTGATGATGCGTTTGGCATACAGGGCAATATCTTCTTCGTGCGTTACCAAAATAATGGTGCGCTTCAAATCGGTATTGAGGTTAGAGAACAACTGCATGATTTCGACGCTCATTTTGGTATCGAGGTTGCCGGTCGGCTCGTCGGCAAAAATAATCGGCGCATCGTTAACAATGGCTCGAGCAATCGCTACGCGTTGCTGCTGGCCGCCGGAAAGCTGGTTCGGTTGATGATACATACGCTCGGCCAAACCGACTTTAGTCAAGGCTGCTTCGGCTTTTTTGCGGCGCTCGGCATCGCCGATACCGGCATATACCATCGGCAGTTCGACGTTTTCAATCGCCGAAGTGCGCGATAATAAATTGAAGCCCTGAAAAACAAAACCGATTTTGCGGTTGCGGATGGTTGCCAGTTCGTCCGCGCTTAAATTTTCAACGTTTTCTCCCTCCAACAGATAGCTGCCGGAAGTAGGGGTATCAAGGCAGCCGAGAATATTCATCAGTGTTGATTTACCCGAGCCGGACGGCCCCATAATCGCCACAAATTCGCCGGCATTGATTTCCAAATCAATTCCTTTCAGAATTTCCAAATCAAAACCGTCCAGCGGATAGCTTTTGTGGATATTTTTTAATTGAATCAACGGTTTCATTAACGCGGCATCCTCATTCTCATCGGGTTTTTAGCCTTATCAAATCCGCCGGCACGGGAAATGATGACAATATCGCCGTCTTTGATTTCATCGGTAATAATTTGGGTATTGGCGTCGTCGCTGACCCCGAGTTTTATGCTGATGCGATGCGGCTTGCCGTCGCGGATAACCCAGATACCGCGGTCCTGATAGCGTTTGGCATTATCGCCTTCGTTCATATAAAAACGCAAGGCCTGATTAGGTACGAGTAACGCATCTTTAATATCGGCTGTAATGATTTCGACATTGGCGGTCATGCCCGGTTTTAATTTCATTTCGCTGTTATCTATTTCAATCACCACCGTATAAGAAACAACGTTGGAGGTGGTAACCGCCTCGTTGCGAACCTGCACAACTTTACCGTAAAAATTTTCATCGGCATAGCTGTCAACGTTGAAACGTACGACTTGGCCTTCTTTTACTTTGGCAATATCGGCCTCAACCACCGAGGCTTCAATTTGCATTTTGGTTAAATCTTCCGCCACCGAAAACAGTTCCGGAGTAGAAAAGCTGGCGGCTACGGTTTGCCCGACTTCAACCGCTTTGGAAATAACAATACCGTCAACCGGCGATTTGATTTCGGTGTATGACAATTCGGTCAGCGCCGAGTTGAGCGAAGCTTCAGCCTGTTTTACCTGAGCTTTTTCCAATGCCAGCTGCGACATGGCGTTATAATAATCGCGTTCAGCCGCTTCCAGCTCCTTTTCGGTAGAATATTTGGAGGCATTAAGCTGAGAAATTCTGTTTAAAACTTTTTTGAAGTATTTGATGTTATTTTCTTCTACTTCCACCTGTGCTCTGGCAATTTCGAGCGCGGCCTCGCGTTGAGCTACGTTGGCCTTGGCATTATCTTGGTCAATCAGCGCCAAAAGCTGCCCTTTCTTAACTTCGGAGTTGTAGTCAACATATATCTCGGCAATACGCCCCGAAGCTTGTGTACCGATGGAAACGGTTGAAAGCGGCTTAATGGTGCCGGAAGCCGTAACGCTTTCGACAATACTGCCGAGGGTAAGCGGTTGAGTTTTATAACTCTCAACTGCTTTTTTTCCGCCTATAATTTTTTGCCCTGCATAAATTGCCAATGCGGCCAAAACAATATAAGTAATGTGTTTTAAAGTGATTTTTTTCGGATCAATTTTCATTTTCATTGTTACCTCTCCATGGCTGATAAGATAAGCTTCTGAAATTAAAAGTCTATACAAAATGCGCGGTTATCATTTTAAAATTGATAATTAAGTATGTATATTGTTTGGCATAACGTTGAAAAAAAGCTTTATTTTTGCAAAATCCTGTTATATACAGGGGGCAGAAAAGCTGAAAGGATAAACCTTTTGAAGAAAAACAGATATAAATTCAAAAAACAACCGGTACAATATACCGAGAAAAAGCCGTTTCTGGCAGATAAGGAAATTATATTCCGCAGCGGCGGTCGCGCCAAAGGGTTTAATATCTCGCATCGGTTGCAAGTGTGGTTTTTGTTGTTGACGGCGGCAATCTTTTGCTGGTCCGGATACAATTATATTGCTTATCATCATTCGGCTCACGTTATTCATAAAAAAGAACGCGAACTCGGTAAGACTCGTGATGCTTATATCGATTTAATGTCAGACGTTTCGGCATTGCAAAACAATCTCAAGGATGTGGTTGCGGCGGTAGAAGAGGCCGGAAACGGGCTGAACGAGCTGCAGGAATATAAAGAAAGAGCTTCGGAAGTGGAAGATAAAATGAAACAGATTACAAACTCCGAAGATTGGATCGATGCCGACGAGGTTGAGGAAAAGATAACCAAAAAAGAAGCCATAATTCAAAAAGATATCGTATTGAAAGAAAACGACGTTTTAAGAGAAAAAATCGGCGGTCTGAGCAAAAAGCTGGAGGGGTTGCAACAAACGGTTAAAGGTTTGGAAACCGCGGAAATCGCCATTTTGGATAAGATTGAAAAAATGTCCGGCAAAGAAATCGAGAATATCAAAAAATCGCTGAGCGAAATCAATAATTCTCTGCGCCAGCAAAAACAATATTTCAATCCGTTGGCAAACAGCAAAAACGGCAAGGGCGGGGAGTATATTCCGCTGAAAGACATTAAAATCAATAAAGAGCTGCAGGATAAAATGTCGTCAACTTTTGAGCGGCTTGAATTGCTTGATATGTATAAAACCGCCATGGGAGAAGTTCCGCTCGGCAAACCGGTGTATAAATATCGTCTGAGTTCGACTTTCGGCAATCGCTCCGACCCGCTTGAAAAGCGTATCGCCCGTCATAAAGGCGTTGATTTCAGCGCCGCCAAAGGCAGCCGTGTTTCGGCTCCGGCGGCCGGCCGTGTAGTAAAGGCGGAGTATAACGGCGGCGGCTACGGTAATCTGGTGGAAATTGACCACGGTAACGGCTTTGTTACCAGATATGCAAACTTGAATAAGATGTATGTGAAAAAAGGCGCAAATGTCGAGTATAATCAAGCCATCGGCGAGGTGGGACGCACCGGACGCGCTACCGGCAGCCATCTGCACTATGAGGTTTTATACAACGGCCGCAATGTGAATCCGTTGACTTTTGTAAATATTCCGAGTATGAATGAATCATAAGGAGTGTTAAAATGCGCAGTTTGAAACGTTTAATTTACTTAAAAATCGCTCGGATGAGCCGCAAATCGAGTACGCCGGTACCGAGCATTATCAGCTATGATACCAAAATCAAAGGCGATATTTGGGGCGGCGATACCATTCATATTGACGGCAAGCTCGAAGGCAATATTATGTGCAACGAGGTAATCATCGGCACGCGCGGCTATATTTTGGGCGATATAAAGGCAAAATCGCTCAGCGTTTACGGCACGATTAACGGCACTATCGATACCGAAGAACTGTTTGTGGCCAACAATGCCCGCGTAATTGGTAATGCCTGCTATACCAAAATTGCGCTGGAGCCGGGAGCTTATGTTGAAGGCAGTTGCATTCCGCGCGCCAAAGCAACCAAGGCAGAGCCGGAAGCTAAAGCAACGGGCGAGCTTAAAGCCGTAAAATAATGGCAAAGAAAGTTAAAAAATCAGATTATATTTCAAATGGAATCGTAGCGGAAAATCCGCGGGCGCGGTTTGATTATTACATCGGCGATACTTATACCGCCGGTTTGGTGCTGACCGGTACCGAAGTGAAATCGCTCCGGCTCGGACACGCCAATATCCGCGACGCTTACGGAATTATTGAGGGCGGCGAGTTGTATATCTCCAATATGTTTATTGCCGCTTATGAATACAAAGGTTATTCCAGCCATGCCGAACGCGGCAATCGCAAGCTGTTGTTGCAACACCGGGAAATAGTTAAAATCATTAATTCGCTCAATCGCAAAGGTACAACCCTGGTGGCGCTGAAGCTGTATTTTGATAATCACGGCCGGGCCAAACTGCTTATCGGTCTCGGTACCGGCAAAAAACTGTATGACAAACGCGAAACCGCAAAGGAACGAGATTGGGCGCGCGAAAAAGCCCGTATAATGGCTCATTAAAACCAACCTGTAAAATATTGCACACCCTGCCGAATAAAACTTGATTTTTCAATATTGTGTGGTATAAAAGCGCCATAAACATTTTTGTTTACTGCAGTAATAAAGTAAAATGTATTTATTTTCAATACGTTATACTCATCTAAAACTAACTTATAAGGATATATAAATGTCAGATGTAAAAATGAAAATGATGGATGCCAATGAAGCATGTGCTTCCGTGGCACATCGTATGAACGAAGTCTGCGTGATTTACCCGATTACGCCGTCGTCTCCGATGGGTGAATGGGCTGACGCGTGGTCTGCCGCCAAACAAAAGAATCTTTGGGGTGTTGCTCCGACCATTCAGGAAATGCAATCCGAAGCCGGTGCCGCCGGTGCTTGCCACGGTTCGTTGCAGGCCGGTGCTCTTACCACCACCTTCACGGCCTCTCAAGGCTTGCTGTTGATGATTCCGAACATGTATAAAATCGCCGGCGAATTGATGCCGTTCGTTATGCATGTTGCGGCACGTTCGCTCGCTTATCATGCTTTATCGATTTACGGCGATCACTCCGATGTTATGGGTTGCCGTCAGACCGGTTTTGCCATGCTTTGCTCCAATTCGGTGCAAGAAGCCGGCGATATGGCCGCGATTGCGCAAACTTCCACTTTGCGTTCGCGCGTACCGTTTATGCACTTCTTTGACGGTTTCCGCACTTCGCACGAAATCAAAAAGGTTAAGTTGCTTTCCGATGATGATTTGAAGGCGATGCTCGACGGCGTTAACTACAAGTTCAATGCCGAGCATGCTTTGCGTCCGGAACAGCCGGTTATCCGCGGTACGGCACAAAATCCGGATGTATTCTTCCAAGGTCGTGAAGCGGCTAATCCGTATTATGCCAAAGTTGAAGGCATTGTTCAGGAAGAGATGGATAAGTTTGCCAAGATTACCGGCCGTCAATATCACGTTGTTGACTATACCGGTGCGGCCGATGCCGAAAACGTAATCGTGGTTATGGGTTCGGGTGCCGAAACGGTTGAAGAGGCCATTGAATACCTTAACGCCCACGGTGCCAAACTCGGCGTTTTGAAAGTTCATTTATATCGTCCGTTCCCGACGGAATCTTTCTTGAAGGCTCTGCCGAAGACCGCCAAAGTTGTTTCGGTTTTGGATAGAACCAAAGAAGCCGGCGCCCTGGGCGAACCGCTGTATTTGGATGTGGTTACCGCTTTGTCGCAGGCATACAGCAACGGCAAAATTGCCGCTCTGCCGAAGATTTACGGCGGCCGCTACGGTTTGTCTTCCAAAGAGTTTACACCGGCTATGGCTAAGGCTGTATTTGACAATGCGGTTGCGTCTGCGCCGATTAACGGCTTTACCGTCGGTATTGAAGATGACTTAACTCATAAATCGTTGGCTTATGATGCCTCGTTTGACGTTGAACCGAATGATGTGGTTCGTGCCGTATTCTTCGGTTTAGGTGCAGATGGTACGGTCGGCGCCAACAAGAACTCGATTAAGATTATTGCCGAAGATGCCGGTAAGTACGGTCAGGGCTATTTCGTTTACGACTCTCGTAAATCCGGCTCTATGACCACTTCGCACTTGCGTTTTTCGGATAATCCGATCCGCTCGGCTTATTTGATTAATCAGGCTGATTTTGTGGCTTGTCACCAATTCCAATTCATGAAGAAGGTTGACATTTTGCATATTGCCAAAGACGGTGCCACCTTCTTGTTGAATGCTCCGTATAAGGCGGAAGAAGTTTGGGATCAGCTGCCGATTGAAGTACAGGAACAAATCCTGGCTAAGCACTTGAAGTTCTATACCATTAACGCGGTTGAAGTGGCACGTGCTACCGGTATGGGTCAACGCATCAATACCGTAATGCAGACCTGCTTCTTTGCTATTTCCAACATATTACCGAAGGATGAGGCGATTGCGCAGATTAAAGCCGCAATTAAAAAGACTTATTCCAAGAAGGGCGATGCGGTTGTTCAAAAGAACTATGCCGCGGTTGATGCTTCGCTTGAACACATGTTTGAAGTTAAGTATCCGGATCACGTTACCTCGACCTTCCATCGTTTGGCACCGGTTCCGGCCAATGCACCTGAGTTTGTTAAGGGCTTGACCGCGAAGTTGATTGCCGATAAGGGCGATAGCGTTAAAACTTCGGAATTGCAGGCTGTTGTTGACGGCACCTGGCCGACCGCTACCACGCAATTTGAAAAGCGTTGTATTGCGACCGAAGTACCGGTTTGGGATCCGAACACCTGTATTCAATGCGGTAAATGCTCGATTGTTTGCCCGCACGGCGTTATTCGTATGAAAGTGGCTGACGATGCTCAACTGGCAGGCGCTCCGGCTACTTTGAAACACGTTGAATATAAGGGTAAGGAATTTGCCTGCAAGCAATTCATTTTGCAAATTTCTCCGGAAGATTGTACCGGTTGCGGCGTATGTGTTACCGCTTGTCCGGCCAAGAATAAGGAAAATCCGGAATTGCATGCCATCAATATGGATCATATCGAAAATCATCTCGATACCGAAAAAGCTAACTGGAAGTTCTTTGAAACTCTGCCGTATGTTAAACGCACCGATGTGGTTAAGAATATGCCGAAGACAACCCAGCTTATTCAACCGTTGTTTGAATATTCCGGCGCTTGCGCAGGCTGCGGTGAAACTCCGTACATCAAATTGCTGACTCAACTGTTTGGCGACAGAATGGTTATTGCCAACGCTACCGGCTGTTCTTCGATTTATTCGGGTAACCTGCCGACCACTCCGTATTGTAAAGATGAAAAAGGTCACGGTCCGGCTTGGGCTAACTCCTTGTTTGAAGATAATGCCGAATTCGGTTTGGGTATGAGAATTTCTATCGACCACGAAACCGAAACCGCTAAATCTTTGCTCGAAGGCATGAAGGATAAGTTGGGCGATATTGCCGATAAAATATTGGCTAACCCGCAATCCAACGATATGGAAATCGATGCTCAGCGCGACAACGTAGCGGCTTTGCGTGCCAAATTGGCCGCAATTAACAGCGACGAAGCCAAACACTTGAGCGAAGTTGCCGACTATTTAACCAAGAAGTCCGTATGGATTATCGGTGGCGACGGTTGGGCTTATGATATCGGCTTCGGCGGTGTTGATCACGCTATTGCCAGCGGTCGCAACGTTAATATTTTGGTTGTTGATACCGGCGTATATTCCAACACCGGCGGTCAACAATCTAAGGCAACCCCGATGGGCGCTTCCGCCAAGTTTGCAACTGCCGGTAAAGAATTGCCGAAGAAAGACCTGGGTATGATTGCCATGTCTTACGGCAATGTTTATGTGGCACAGGTTGCCATGGGCGCCAACGACATGCAGGTAATTAAGGCTATGAACGAGGCCGAAGCTTATAACGGTCCGTCCATCATCATCGCTTATTGTCCTTGCATTAACCAAGGCTTGAATATGGCTGAAGGTTTGAGCCACCAGAAGAATGCGGTAGAAACCGGTTCTTGGCCGCTCTATCGTTACAATCCGGATAACATGAAGGCCGGCACCGCGCCGCTGACGCTTGATTCTAAGGAGCCGAGCAAGCCGCTTGCCGACTTTATGGCCAGCGAAACCCGCTTCCAAGTGGTTAACAAGGCTAATCCGGAGCGTTACAATATGCTCTTGAATAAGGCTCAGGCTAATGTGGATGAGAAGAGGGCGTTGTTGGAACACCTCGCTCAATACAAATAAGCTAAACCGTATATAACGGGCTACTACTCAAAGGTTTTTCCCTTCATGTACTACTTTGTACATCACAGGGAAAAACCTTTTTCTATTAGCCACGTTCTTTACGGTTTTATGCAAATAGTTTGATCTTTCGTACACTACGCAAACAGGCTTTCGTCGTATTTACACGCTATCTGCGTTTTTTTGGCGTGCTTGCTTTCTCTTTGTACACAGCGTCGAAAAATCATCACGCATTAACCTAATTATCCGAACTTAAAAACACGCAAGGGAGAACTGATTTCTTCCTTGTTTATTTATATACCTTTTTCTATCAGCCGCGTTAAGCCAAACAAAAAAGCGTTCCTCAATCAAGAGAAACGCTTTTTCGTTATCACATGCGATAGCGGAGAATTACGCCGAAGCCCCAACTTTCCTTCTTCCAGAGGTTGTAAGAGTACTTTGAATACTCCTGGATGTCGTTAGGATTGGGCGCCATTATCAGGCGTGCAAAGAGCAAAACATCCGTCTCAACCAGATGTTTGCCGAACAACCCCTTACCGAGAGGATACAGTTGCTCCTCTAAGGGCTTATTCGGCAATATTCAAAGTGTAGGGGAAAATATCTATTTATATAAAAGAAAGGTTTATGTTGTCAAAAAAAAGTCCCCCGATTTCTCGAGGGACTTTTTATAACATTTTATTGCAAATTATTTTTTGTTGTTAACAACATTTTGCAAAGCTTTGCCGGCTTTGAATTTAGCAACCTTGCGAGCCGGAACCTTTACGGTTTGACGAGTGCGCGGGTTAATAGCGGTAGTAGCCGATCTCTTGGAGGTGGCAAATGTGCCGAAACCAACCAAACGAACGTTGTTACCGGACTTCAAAG
>JAEEMQ010000001.1 GCA_016283295.1 Alphaproteobacteria bacterium | reverse complement strand
TAAGTTCGGCTGTATCTAGACCATGAAAATAATGCGCTATCTTAGGATTTTCTCGCCACTCTTGGCGACCGCTACTCCAACTTTCATATTTTTTTGTTTCATCGTCATAACGGACTACAAATAAAGCCATTTTGCCATTGTCTTCTTCTGCTATATCGTATTGATAGTGCTTCATTATATGTCTCCATAAAATATTAAATGTTGTGCTCTATTAAACTAATTCGAGCTTTACGTCCGATACAAAGAAGTCTTTTAACATCATTTTCATATCTTCCGGAAACTCAAGTTTTGAGATGTCGTTTATATATATATCGTTATATATTTTTTCTACATCTGCATCTGTCGGCTTCCATTCCGTTTCATCATCAAAGATATATTCAGCTTTGTGTGTTTTTTTATCAACACGAAGAAGTGCAATATCCTCGTAATAGTCATATTTATCCGGTTCAATTTTCAATATCGTAGTCATTTTTACCTCCTTGTGTTTCAGTTTAATTTCATTTGAACAAATGGAATTGTCATCAATTCCGACCAAAAGCGATTAATGCCTGATTTGCTCAATCATGGCAGCTTCCTTTTTTTTGTATTGTGGGGAAATAAAATCTCTTAACTAACTATATCATACACCATTTTCTACTACAGCGCAAGTGTATAATTGTTCAGAATTGTCAAATTATGACATCGTTTTTACAAAAAAGCCGAGCGGTTAAACTCGGCTTTTGCTATTGTTTTGAGCGATTGCGCTACTTATAAACTTGCGCCCAATTCCCTTGCTTCCGCCAGTTTGGCCGGCGTTTTGTTGGTAGAATTATCCGCCGTCACAATTCCCTTGTCTTCCATTCCCATATAGGCAACCGTATTCTTATATTGGCTAATTGCCCCGTCATAAACATTCGGCGAATAAGACGACAACAACAAAGCGCTATATTTTGCTTTCGCCGGATGATTAATGCAATAAAAGCGTTGAATAACCGCCTCTAATTGTGCCGACATTATGAAGTAATAAATCGGAGAGGCAAACGTAATCATGTCCGCTTCCTGTATCAAAGGATAGATTGTCTGCATATCGTCATTTTGCACGCATTTTCCGTTGCCCCGGCTATGACAATAATTACAGGATAAACAGCCGTTTACCTTCTTGTGTGCCACATTTACGACAGTTACTTCATGACCTTTGCTCTCTGCGCCTTCCTTAAAGGCATTCACCAGAGCAACCGTATTTCCGTTTACGGACGGACTTCCGTTTAAGATTAAAATTTTCATGGTATTATCCTTATTTCAGACGAGGTTTCTTCGGCACCGGATTTTCGGTAGTTTCCGGCTTAAAAGTCGTATTCGGCTCCCATGTTTGGTTGCGCCCGAGAAAAGCTATTTTGCCGCGCACAATCAACTTATCGCCGTCTCGCCACAAATCGCAAGCATAAACCTTGCCCTTTTTCGGGTCCAAAATCTCGCCGTTAGTATATTTATCGCCATCCTTTTCCATATCCCAAATAACGTCCAAACCCTTAATTAGAGGCTCATCCGGCAACTTTGCCACCGCCTGCTTATTTTGGAACAACTCCACCACCCGGCCGTAAATTTTGCCCTGATATTCATAGATTTGCACCACGCTCTTGGCCGTATTTGTTTCATCGTCAATCGTGGTCCAATAGCCCACAACCCCCTCGCCGGCCCAAGCCGCACAAGGCAAACACATCATCATCAATAACAGCAACTTTTTCATAAATTTTCTCCCGAATTATTACCGACACAGCCAGTATAACAAGCCCGTCGGCCCTGTCAACAAATAAACATAAGTTGTTTAATATTATGTTTGACATTTGCCGCAAAAGGTATTACATAAACCGACAGATTAAAAATTATTAAAATACAGCGTATGGATTATTTAAAGTGTATTGAAAAAGAAGAACTGGAAGAGCTCCGTCTTTCCGTTTTAGGCCCCGACGCCTACGTTGAAAGCACCGAGTTTTGTGTGCAAAAGCTGAGCAGTGAAGTGCAGGTTTCCTTTATCAAAAAGTTATTGACGATAAACGAAACAAGCAGACCCGGTTGGCTCAGATTTATTCAGCGCTACATACTGTATCACCCGATTTCCGATGATGCAATCAATGTTCTGGTTGAAAACATCAATTCTTCCGTATCTTTTAATTTGCTCATCAAGATCATAAACTCGCAGGGATACAGCGAAGCACAAGGTAAGTCGCTTTGTATTCTCATGTTGCATTGTGATGATTTAGGGACCGTCCTGGCCTTATCTCAACTGATTTGTATGCGCGGAGGATGCTTCTCAATGGCAATTTATAACCTGTTGAACAACCTGGATAAACGTATGTTGAAGTCAGGTCACATCAATATGGAGTTCTTTGCCGACAATTATCTGCAATCAACCGGGCAATCTCTGCATTTGTTTAAGCTTGATTAGAAAAAAGTCCTGTTTTTATAACAGGGCTTTTTTTGTTGTGAAATTATCGTTATTCTTCCGGCTCGTTTTCGCCGTATTTCGGGGCTTCCGCCGCGGCCAGCAGTTCATAGAAATACTCAATATCCGCCTTATTTAAGCCCTCATCACACATAATGCTGTAATAACCGGTTTCGGCGCCGAAATTCACGACTTTATAGCTGTTTTCCGCACCGCGAACGCTGAATTTTACGCCGTTATCCAGCGTAACCGTCTTATTGACCGGATAATGATTGTAGTCGCCCGAAATGTCTATGATGCCGTTTTCATCGGCCTCGCCCGCAAAGGTTTGCGCCTTGCGGACAATAACCTTGCGCCCGTCTTTCAACGGAAAGCGCAACTCCAGCATTCCCTCCATCGCGCGCACCGTATAGTTTTCCACCTTAAGCGGAAAGTCAAATCCGGCCTTTTGCGCGCCGCAAGCGATATCACTTCCGCACTCAACCCACGGATTTATCATACTTTGCGCCGTGTGCACCCCAAAAGCGACCAACGCCGAACAAACCATAAAAACGGCTTTTTTCATAATTTTCTCCTCTTTTGCCGCCATCATATCCCGCTTTTCCGCAAAAAGCAATAAAAAGGCACTCATCCGTACAAATAGGCCTTCAACTGCATTATGCCGCTGATGTTATCGCCGACTTGCGGTTAATATTTGAGATTTTTATACTGATATTCCTTTACAACAAATCAATCTTTCTGCCGCCGAGCGGATTTTCGGTATTGTTCGATGAAGATACGGAAACTGAAGCACTAACGGCATTTTCATTTGCCCAGTTTCTCAAATCCCTAAAATCTTCAACCCGCATCTTTGCCATCGGCACCATTCTCCGCAAAACCGTATCAAAGTCATCCATGGATAAATCCGCACTGTTATCTCCATTGGTACGACGAGCATAAGCTTCCATCAGAGAATCTTTTACCCAGGCCTCTAGTTCAGCACCGGCCAGACGTATATTTGTTCCCAAATTATCTTCACCGGACAGATAAGCTAACTTATCCAAATCAAAATTTTTGACATCTCTTCCTAACTTACCTATGTGAATCTCCAAAATTTTCTTGCGTTCTTCATAATCCGGTAAATCCACGAAGAAGATTTCGTCAAAGCGGCCTTTACGGAGCAATTCCGGCGGCAAATTACGAATATTATTAGCTGTTGCAAAAGTAAACACCGGAGATGTTTTATCTTGCATCCAGGTCAAAATATTACCGAATACACGAGCAGATGTACCACCATCACTTCCGCCGCCGGCCATACCTTTTTCAATTTCATCAATCCATAACACGCAAGGAGCAATAGCCTCCGCTGTTTTTAAGGCTTGTCTTATGTTAGCTTCGGAATCGCCGACATATTTTCCGAATATCTTACCCATATCCAGCTTCAACAAAGGCATATTCCAAGCACTTGCAATACATTTTGCGGTCAAAGATTTACCGCAACCCGGAATACCGACCAGCAAAACACCTTTAGGAGGATTTAATCCGAAGGCTTTAGCCTCTTCAGAGAATGTTTTACCTCTTAATTCAAGCCATCTTTTTAATACATTTAAGCCGCCGACATCTTCTAATGACAGTTTGTTCTCGACGTATTCCAAAATACCGCTTTTCCTGATAATTTGTTTTTTCTCGTCAACAATGTTTTTAACATCATCCATATCAAGTCTGTGGTCTTCTACCAAAGCACGAGCCAAACAGTTATCTATTTCGCCGTAAGTTAACCCCAAAGCAGCGCTGGTTAAAGCAGACAAGGTTTTTTCTGATGTGTCGACATATACGTTTTTTTCATCTTTGTATTGATAGACAAACTTATTAACTTGCTCACGGACTTCCTTTCTGTTTGGCAAAGGATAATCCAAAACAGTTATTTCCGAGCTTATACTACCGCTGATTTCCGAGCTTGGAGATACCAAAATACAATTACATCTGTATCCTCTGGAGCCGTTTGTGCGAATATTCAGGGCAAATTCTTTTAATCTGCGCTGATAAATTGCACCGGACTGCGGATTTGCCATAACCGGGACAATATCATAAAACACAAATATTGTAGGTTTATTTGTTTTAGCTATGTTTTCGCACGTATCTATAGCTTTTTTCGGTTCAACCGTTCCGGCATCAAATTGTCTGCTATTCGATTTTAAACCGGAGGCAATACTCCATGTTATTAATTCGTGATCCATTTCTTTGGCAATATTATACAAGTCCACCGTCAATCTGTCTTCTTCCACCGATTTAATCAAAATCAACGGGTAGCGAGCTTTTAAATAGTTTTTCAATTCATCGACAAATCTCATTTTGAGTCTCCTTATACTGACTGTTTATATAAACCTGTTATTTGTATGTTATCACCTTGAATAAAGACTTCCGTATTCAGCCAAGGCTTTAATTCTTCTTTTTTTATTCTGTTGCCTTTCAGAACCAATTTTTTCCCGTAAAACGGATGCGGCAGGTCCTGATTATACCTGCCGAGTAAAGCTGCATCAACCTGATGCAATATTTTCATTTTACTGCTGTCGGCTTTAACTTCTTCAAATGTATAACCGGAAAACAGTAAAATATCCAAATCTTTGCGAATAAGCCGTAAAAGGCGTTCAATCGCTTCAGCTTGTATCAACGGTTCTCCGCCGGTTAGGGTAATGCCGCGAATATCTGATGTTTGGTTAATTTGTTCGGCTAATTTAGTGATTTCCATATCAAAGCCGCCCTTTAAGTCATGTGTCGGCTGGTTAAAGCACCCGACACAATGCAACGGACAGCCCTGTGTCCAGATAACAAAACGATTATCCGGCCCGTTGACGGTAGAATGCTCTATGATGTTATGTAATCTGATTATATCGGCCATATTTCAATCCTCAAACCCACACTTGAAGACACTCTCACACACCATTTTCTTTTTACCGACCGGATTACCATCTTCATCGTATATCGTTCCCATACCGACACCGGATTTTAAATCCGCCATATATTTCAGCTTGCCGTTTTCATAATAGAAATTAAAGATCCCCTCCGGTTTGTTATCTACCACAGTACCATCACATAGCAAATTGCCATTCTCAAAATACTGTTTAAACAAACCATTTACCACTCCATTACTAAATTCTATTTCTACTTCGAGTTTTCCTTGTTCAGAAAACGTTTTGGTAATACCATGCGGTTTATCATTACTAAACTCTGCTTCTGCCATAAGATGACCTTGTTCGCTATATTCTTTTCTAATGCCGTCTTGTTTGCCATCCTTAAATTCCGTTTCTACTCTTAAAGTTCCGTTTTTATCATATTCTTTCACAAAACCATTTTGTTTACCGTTTTTAAATTCTCCCTCCATTCTTAAGTTACCATTTTCATAGTATTCCTTTCTAATTCCGTTTTGTTTACCATCTTTATACTCGCTTTCTATACTTAGCCTGCCATTTTGATGGTAAGTCTTGGCAACTCCGTTTGCCTTTCCGTTTTTGTATAATGTCTCATGATGTAAAGTGCCGTTTTCATAATACTCTTTTTTCACTCCGTCATAGTGTTTATCATAACAAACACTATCTGATAATCCCATCCCTACAAAGCTGAAAATATAAAATACAATTAAAGCATATGCGATAAATCCTTTATCTTCCAAAATTTGCCGCATAAAAGGGGTGCGTTTTTCTTCTTTAACTATCTTTTCGGGAATAATTCCATACCACATATCATCAACAACCACCTCTTTATTTCTTATTCTAAACTCTTCCAATATACTATTTCTATCGTCAATACTGAAATCTGCCAGATTTATTTGCAGTATTTCTCTGTCACTTGCTGTTAATAAGCTGACACCATAAGATGAATATGATACCTTTTGAAATTCAGAATATTTGTAAAAACCGCTATATTCGCCATTGCCGGATAATTTAATCCCGTTTTTCTGAAACACAATTTTTCCTGAGATAAACATCAACACTATAAGAGGTATGAAAACAAAGAAAAGTGTAATCATCATATAAAACATAAAAAACTCATAATCATCGCAGTCTTCTAAATGAGGATAATAATACAATAAATATAACAAAATACCCCATATAGCAAAGATAAATATGCCTGTATAAACATGCCGTTGCCCTTTAAAAGTCTTTGTATTTTCAGAATTCTTACTCATAATTCCAATCTCCGCTTATTATTAGATTTAGCTTCTGCCTTGATATTATCAGCCAATTCCAATTTTCTGTTGTTTGCTACGGTTCTTTTTCTGAGCGGTTCTGCCTTTTCAACCTTATTCTCCGATTGAGGCCCGCCTGAGCTTATACTTCTTCTGCGAGATGTTGAATCCGCCGCTTTAGATACCGCAAAGACAGGTAATGTCAGTCCTTTTTCTCTTGCGAGTTCATCATCTATTTCAACGACCACATTCTTACAAAAACGATTAATCATTAACTGAATATCTATATTGTCAAAATATGATAAATCCAAACTTTCATCTGCATCATTTTCTAAATTATCGATTATCAGGCATTCATCATCCGTAAATCTTACTTTCGATATGGATTTATAAGGTATTAAGAGCGGTTCTACCGTACTATCAAAGATTCTCTTGGCCTTATGTATAATAACCTTGTCTTTGGCGAACTCCAACTTGTTGCTGCAATCTGTCAGAATGTATTTAAAAAGCAATAATATTACCATTGGAGCGAATATTGTGGTGATAATATCATCTTTCAATCCGGTAATTATCAATTTTTTTATATAATGATATTCCATAAAAGAAAAACCTAAAATACCGATAACACTCAGTGCATACCGCGTAATTGACATAGTTGTTTTAGATTTAAGTTTAATCTCTTTATCGCTAATACTATAACTCATAGCTCAATTCTCCTGGTTGGTCTTGATGATGTATCGTCATCTTGAGCATCTTCTTCAGATATTGAAATATCCTTATATTTCTCCAATAATTCTTCTATATCCTTGTGTCCTGCCGCTTTGGCGACTAAAGTTGCGGATGCCCCGTCTTTATTGGTAAATGATGCATCAGCCCCATGTTTTAATAAAAATTCAACGACTTTATAATTTCCGCCGGCAACGGCAATCATCAGCGGAGAATAACCGTCCGGGGTTACACGGTTAACATCTGCTCCGTTTTCCAGAAAAATCTTTATAATATCAATAAAACCGCCATATATCGCATACCACATTGCGGCATAAATTTTGTCATCACGCTCGGCATCGCAAACATTATGCTCCAATATCAGGCGCACAATATTGAGGTGACCACGCTTAGAGGCGGTTATAAGGGCTATCATGCCGTCTTGATCTTGCGTATCAATATTTGCACCTTGCAATATAAACTGCTCCGCATCGGCTAAATTGCCCTGCTCTACGGCTTTGATATATAATTGATTTATGTCTGTATAGTCCGTCATTTTACATTTCACCTACCCAAATGAGAATTTCCAGAAAAATACTTACTACCGGTATAGCACATAAATACGCTGCCTCAAAGGATATCCTGTTTTCAGTTTTCCGAAGGCTTATATCTGATGGATAATATATTCCATCCCATATATTGTCAACTATAATCTTTTTACCGTGTTTTTGAAACTCATAAAGTATTTCATTGTATTGCTTTACCGTACAATCTATTTCATATACAACTCGTTGATTTTCCGTTCTTAATACCAATCGTTCATTTTTCAAAACACAAACCTCTTGAAATTCAGAATCTTTGTATGTTTCCGTAATTAATATTCCATGATTTACACGCACCGCATTTTTATCTATGACCATCCTATTAATTTGAAACAAAAACATTGTACAACTTGCTATCAACAACATCAACGGAATCACAAATAATGTATCAATCTGTTGCACACACGCCAATATTGACAATATCGTTATTGTGGAGAAATTCACATACTGAAAGATTGTTATATCAGTCTCTCGTTGCAGTACAAAAGTTTTATATTGATTTTCCGACATATTTACAGTTCCAATTTTCTTCTATTGTTTTTTTGCGCATCCGAATTATTGAAGCTACCTGATAGCTCTGTTGCTCCGTTATTATTTGTTGCATTTTCCCTTGTAAAGTATTCTTTATTTATATCTCCTTGATATGTTTTTTCTGAATATATATTCCTTTTACGCGATAATGAATTATTTTCTTGTGATATCGCATATTCGGGTAATTTCAGATATTTCTCCCGCGCAAGATTATTATCAATTTCCACTATGGCGTATCTGCAAAAAGCATTAATCATCAGTTGTATATCATCATCATAAAAATAATCTAAATCTAAAACTTCCTCTATCTTGTCATCTAAATCATAAATCACAAGTGTATTATCGCCGTTAAATTTTATTTTTGATACAGATTTGAATGACTTAGCCTGAACAATTTTACTTTTATCCGCAGCGAATAAAAAAACCACTATGTTGGCTAACCATACGGATTCAAATTCAATAGCCAGCAAACTCTTTCTTCTCTTTATCAAAAAACTGTCTCTGCATATTTTTACCTTGCTTTTACAACCTATTAATAAGTACTGGAGTATAAGTATGCAAAATGCAAGACAAGCTATTGCTCCCAATATTTTTTTATCACTGATTGCCTCAATAAAAACAATGATAAAAAATATGACTAACAACACATATAAAATATCACCTTTTATGGATGTTGTTCTCTTTGAGCGAATTACAATTTCATTATTATCATTAATACTGTGGCTCATACTTTTATCTTTCTTTTTGCTTTATAGTCCGTCATTTTATAACTCCAATCTCCGGTTACGTCCTTTATTATTACCGGTAGCTGATTGTGAATCTGGCTCAATATTTACCATATCTTGCGTAATTCTGTTTACCTCTTTAGCAGGCTGCATCTCTGCCGTTCCGGCAACATACCTGCGCCTATTAGCTATTCTTGGTGCTTCTTTTAAGGCATATTCCGGTAAAATATAGTTTTTAACCACCGCTATTTGCGGATCTATACTTATCGGAATTTTTTTGCACAATACATTGATAAATTCTTGAACATCGTTATCGCGCATTTTATCTAAATCAAAACTATTTTCAGCCTTATTAGAAGTATCATAAAATATCAAATTATTATCTTCTCCGATTCTGGCTCTTGCAACATCTGACAATAAAACATATCTCGGAATAAAATCATTGCCCTGTATGCGAATACTCTTATCATTAATGGAAATACCGCCTTTGTAAGTACCATATATGGAATATAAAACAGTCAAAGCGCACCACAATAGCACTATAATCTCCTTTTCCCCACCTTCTAAAAGGTAGAACAAACCCAGAACTCCGAATAGCACACCTATTCCTATTATTGGGAGTATATCTTCTGTATAAAATTTTGTTCTTTCTTTCGTAGATTGTGAACGCTCATCAATAACTGTTTTATTACGTTTTTCAAACTCTTCGATTATTTGTTTAATTTGGTCTTTATTATGCAGTATCAATGTGGCTTCAATAATAATTTTCTGCGCATCTGAACGAAGTGAAAGAACATGATATTTACTGATATGCACACTACTAAAGGCCGAATATTTTATTTTTTCCAAATTAATTTTAATAAAGCCTTGGTCAAACTTTATATCTTTGAATGATATAAAGAACTGCGCCATCACCATCAATACTCCGCATGCTACCATACAACTGCAAACATTTGAGATTAAATCATTATCTCTGACTCTAATCACATGAATATATGCCAAACAAACCACACCGATCAAAAATACTAAAGTAATTACAATATATATTGGAATAAAATATACTCTAAAAGTTCTTAAAGCCTTAAAATTAGTATTTTCCATCATAAACCTCCGCGAACAAGAACAAGCCGACACAAATTTGTTAAATTGCCCTGCTCTACTACATTGATATAAAACCGGTTTATGTCTGTATAGTCCGTCATTTTATAACTCCAATCTCCGTTTAGCTTCTAGAGCTAAAGAGTCATGACTGCCCTGTTTAATGCTTGTTTTATTACGTTGTGTTTGTTTACTTTTTACTACAAAACGTTTCCGTTTTGATAGATTTGAATTTGAAATATTGTTTTTTGCTTCTTCCATATAATTAATAATGGTTGTATTTGTGGTATATAACATAACTGTACTACCTTCATTGTCTTGTATATTAACATCAGCACCATAACTTAACAAAAGCTTCACAATATCACCATGATTATGCGAAGCAGCACACATAAGTGCAGTTACCCCATCATCAGCCTGCAAATTAGCATCAGCACCATGACTTAATAAAAGCTCCACAATTTCTTTACTTCCTTTAGTTGAGGCAAACATAAGTGCAGTTGAACCTTCATCAGTCTGCAAATTAGCATCAGCACCATAACTTAATAAAAGTTCCACTATATCTTTTTCACAATATGAAGCCGCAAACATAAGTGGTGTTGCTCCATAAATACCTGTATTAATGTCTGTGGTATAATTTAATATTGATTTAATGATGTTTTTATTAGCGACCTTTAAAGATAAAACCAATATTAAAATTATTATTTTATGGTATGTATCAATTATTAAACTCATTAATATGTCTCCATATTATAAATAGTTAATCCGTTATCCGGCTCATCATAATATTCTTCAGTCCATTCCGACTGAAGCTCTACATCGGGCGAAGATAACATATTTTCCAATGCTTCGGTTAAAGATACACAACTTTCTCCTTTAACACCTTGCACTTCTTCAATTATACGCCCATTATTAAACTTGATTAGGATACTCTTATCATAGGTCTGACCAAATCTGATTTCATAACCTGAAGGTGTTTCTTCTAAAATAGCAGTTTCACCTTTAGCATTCATTTGTTCGACTACTTCTTTAGCCACTTCCATAATATAGGCCTGCCTGAATTCGTCAGCCATTCGCCTGCTGATATTTTCTTCTTGAGGGGTCATATTATGCCTTTCCATCAGTAATTCATAGTACGCTCCCATATTCATCATAAAATACTGGAACCCGTCTCGTTCTGCCACAATCGCTGGTGTTTTATCCTTTCCACCGATACCTAGAGTTTTAGTCAATGTTGAACTATAAGTGGCAACAATACCATCATGCCAGTCCAGATCTAATGTCTGGAAAGTGCGACAAATAATCTTACGACTGGTATATTGAAAATCAAATTTCGTGCAATGAGACATTTTCCTCTCCTCTAAATTTACCGATTACCTTGCTCTACCGCATCTCTGACAATACCATTTATCATAATTCGAGCCTTCTCCCATAGTGTTTTTTATTATCATCATCTGACGTTTGAACTCTTGTTTCAACATTATGTATAATTCTTCGCCGCCCGGAATTTGTAACTGAATGTGAGTTTTGCACAACATATTTCTGATTTGATACCACGCCGTAATTTCTTACGTAATCTTCCAAAAATAACAACATATCAGTATCTGCCATATAAAAAACATTCTTGCCTTCATCATTTTTCAGGTCTACATCAGCGCCATATTTTAACAAAAGTGCCGCAATCTCCTTATTTTTCTTCTTAACTGCCATCATTAAGGCTGTTTCTTTCTTGTTACCTTGGATATTAGCATCGGCATTGCGTTTTAACAAAAGCTCCGTAATTTCTTTATTTCCTTTATTTACCGCCTTCATTAACGCTGTATCTTTTTTGTCGTCTTGAGCATTTGCATCGGCACCATTTTTTAATAAAAGCTCCGTAATATTTTTATTTTCCTTTTCTACCGCCTTCATCAAAACGGTCATTCCTTTATTTTTAGCATTAACATCGGCACCGTGGTCTAATAAAAGCTCGACGACCTTTTCATCAATCTTCCCTTTATCCACCACTTTCATAAGTACCGACTTTCCTTTGTTCTGCAAATTAACATCAGCACCTTGCTTCAACAAAAGCTCTAAAACTTCCGTATCTGTTTCATCTCTCGTTGCTACGTGTGTTAATGCCGTCATTCCTTCGTCATCTTGTATGTTAACATCGGCACCGTGGTTTAACAAAGAATCGACAACTTCTCTGTCAATTTCATCTTTTACCAGAGCATACATTAATGCCGTAAAGTTACCATATCCTCGAATATTAACATCGGCACCATGATTTAACAGGAATTCCGTAATATTCTTATACCCCTTGTCTACTGCAAACATCAGAGCCGTCCAACCGTCTTTATCTTGAGCGTCTATATTCGCGCCTTGCATTAAGTATTTTTCGGCATCAGCCAAATTACCTTGCTCTACCGCATTGATATATAACCGGTTCATGTCTGTCATTATAGTTCTAACCTTCTTTTGGATGTTTTACGGGATTCGCCATCGGATGATGAATCTTCTGCTGTATTATCTTGGACAACACGTCGTCTTCTTCCGGTATTTTCTACTACCGATTTCTTTGGTACTTCAGGTACATTTGAAGGCATATTTCTTAAATAGCGTTTGATAAAATTAGAAATACTCAGTTTGGATAATGTCAATACAGTATCGCCCTCATTGTTTGAGATATTTACATCTGCACCGTGATTGAGCAAAAATTCGACCATCTCTTTATTATCCCTTCTCGCTACCTTCATCAATGCCGTCTCACCATCTTCATTCTGCAAATTTATATCAGCACCGTGTGACAATAAAAGTTCGGCAATTTCTTTTTCATTTTCAACGCTGCGCTCATCATCACAAACCGGTGTTACTAACTCATGCAATGCTGCACTACCATGCTTATCCTGTATATTAACATCAGCACCGTGATTTAATAAAAGCTCCACAATATCTTTGTTAATTTTTTCATTAACCAGTATCCATCTTATTACCGGACAACCCCATCTGTCTCGTATATTAACATCGGCACCGTGGTCTAACAAAAGTTCAACAACTTTTTTCTTACCTTCATATACAGCTTCCATCAATGGCGTTTTTCCGTCTTTATTTTGTGTATCGGTATAAGCACCATGCTCCAATAAAATTTTTACAATATCTTCGTTACTTTTTTCGGGTATTATCGCATACCACAACGCAGTAAGCCCACCTTCAGTTTCTGCATCTACATCGGCACCGTGTTCTAATAAAAATTCCGTCATATCCTTATTACCATCCCAGACAGTATCCATTAGCAACGTATCACCATCTTCATTCTGCCAATCTATATCAGCTCCATGCTCTAATAATTGTTCTGCAATTTCTTTATTATGTTTCTTAACAGCCATCTTCAGAGCTGTCATACCATTGACTTCTGCATTAACATCCGCGCCATGATCTAATAGAAGTTCTACAATCATTGCATTCATTTTATCAAAACAAAATTCCATGATTGCTTTTACATCTCCATCCATATCGGTATCATCTTGAACCGTATTATCCATAAACGAAGCAAGCATTAGTGCCGTTATCCCATTTTCATCTTTAATATTGGCATCAGCGCCATGATTTAGCAGAATTTCAACCTTTGTGACATCATGTTTTAAGACGGCATCTAATAATGGCGAATAGTTTTTCTTGTTTTGGATATTAACATTTGCTCCATGATTTAACAAGAGTTCTATAATGCTCGTATCTTCTTTTTTACCGGGTATACTTAAATGATTAACGTAATAGAGAGCTGTTATTCCATCCTTGTTCTTTATATTTACATCCGCGCCATTGTTTAATAACAGTTCAATAAGTTCCTTGTTGTTTTCCCTCACGGCGGTCATCAACAGAGTATTTCCTTCATCATCTTTCTTATTAAGATCAATACCAAATTTTAATGCTAATTTTAAAACATCTATTTGATTATTTTTAAGCGCATCTTGAAATATTTTACGGGTAATATCTGCATAAAGTTTCGCTCCATTATTCAGCAGTAACTCAATTATATCCAAGTTATTACATTCTATAGCTAACATTAGCGGCTTTTTAGCTTGTTTCTCTTTATATTGGTGCTGTTTGTTTATAAACTCTATTTTGGCATCTTTATCATATTTTGCCAAAATGTTCTTAACCTTATCTGTTTCACCATTTTCTATTGCTAAACAGAGTTTTTTACCATCTTCAAAACAGCTTATCAGTCCCAAAATAAGAAGTATTATTAAAATAAAAATAGCTATATAAATTACCTGCATCATTATATTTGCTCCATATTATAAATAGTTAATTCATTATCCGGCTCTTCATAATATTCGCTTGTCCATTCCGTATCTAAATCAACTTCGTCGGACGACAGCATATTTTCCAATGCTTCGGTTAAAGATACGCAATTTTTTCCTTTAACACCCTTTACTTCTTCTATTACTCGCCCATTGTCAAATTTTATTAAAATACTTTTGTCATAGAGCAAACCAAATTTTATCTCGTATCCGCCGGGAGCTTCTTCCAATATTGCCTGTTGCCCTTGCGAATTCATATCTTCCACAACAATTTTCGCAACTTCTTTAATGTATGTATTTCTGAATTCATCGGCCATTTCTTTAGCTATTTGACGATCATAAGAAGACATATCATGTTTTTCTATCCCTAATATGTAATACTTCCCCTTATTTTTCATAAAATAATTAAACCCATTCTTTTCTGCTATAATGGCAGGCCAGCTGGTTTCTACAATACCGGCTTCTTTATCGGCCTGGGAAGCATAGGAGTACACAACATCATCTTTCCATTTCAAGTTCAGTGCCTGAAAGGCGCTGCATATTAAATCACGGTCAGTATATTGAAAATCAAAATTTGTGCAATGAGACATTTTCCACTCCTTTCATAAATCCGGCACTGTCTTACACGTTTTAGAGGTATACTAACGCAAATAAATACAAAGTCAACACATCTGTAAAACCTTTACACACAGCATACTTTATCCGATTTATCCCGGTTAGAACAGTTATATATCAATCGGCAAAATTTATACCCGCGGCTGCACTATTTTAATGACAAATCAAACAAATTTATTTATACTTGCGGCAACGGGCGGAAAAAGCCGCGACATACACACATCGGAAAACAAGGAAAAGCAGATGAAACTTACGACCATCTTTAACGAAGAAATTGAAACACCGTGCGCCGGATGTATCGTTACGGATAAAACAAAATTCGTGGCCGGCCGCATTTATCAATCAAACCTATGGGACATCAGCCAGGATTTTGAAATTGCCTATCCCGGAATGGTTGTCATCTCTCCGTTGCGTCACGTTTCTTCTTATACGGATTTAACCCCGGCCGAAGTGCACGAATTAAATATTCTGTTTGTACATTGCAAAAAGGCGATTGCGGAGATTTTTAACTGCGAAAAAATCGTCTATATGTTTTATGAAAAGCCGGGCGGACACATTCACTTTGTCGTTATTCCGCTGCATCATCTGATAACCATAGAGGACAAATACTCGGTGTTGGGCGAGCTGATGCGTAAGGCCAAAGAGCTGAAAAACGACAAAGCCACCATGGCTAAGGTAACCGAAGCAATCGGAAAATATAAAGACTATTTCCAAAACATTAATTAAGGAGCCGCTATGCTAAAATATTTTGTTATATGCCTGTTGGCCTTTGCGCAGCCTGCGCATTCCGAGATTATCAACTACGTTTCTCCGTCGCAGCAAGATTTGGGAACACCTTCCGCTCCCGGAGTAAAAACTATTGTGGTTGAAGATGATTTTATGTTCGATTTGGATTTAACCGCCGCCCAAAACGGTGATGTCCATGCCATGGGGACTTTGGCCAACTCCTGTTTGAATAAAAAGGATTATGCGTGCGCCTATCAATGGGCCGGCACCGCATTGCGAGCCAACTATTGGCAGTCAATCGGCCAAGGCGATAAAATCAAAAACATTCAAAACGAGGCCAAAGCCCACTTGACGCCGGAGCAAATCACCGAATTAGACACCGCTATTCGCGAATTTAAGCCGAAATAAGCGCTACCCCGAAATTTTGCCGCAAAAGTGAACGGAGATATTAAATATCCAGCATATCTTCAAAGCGATTAAACCTAAAGAAAATATGATGTTTGGCGTTTTTGATGACTTGCAGTTTATCCTTATAAAAATCCCGCTGCGCCGACAAATCAAAGATTAAATCGTTTTCCGCGACCATCGCCTTATCAAACACCGGATTTATTTGCCCTTTGCGCTCGACATACAACTTTTGCAAAGCCGCCAGCTCGGCTTCGCAACTCTCTATCGTGCGAAGTGATTCCAGCTTGTTGTAGCGCTCGTATTCCTCATTGCTGACCACCATATATTTTCTGCGAAAATCCAGATAGTTATCCAGAGTTATACCCTTAAATACCTTAACATTTTCCGCCGATATGCCGAGTTTTTTATCAAACAGATACGGGTTGCCGCACAGAGCGACCTTTTGCCGCACCTTCGGGAGCTTGTCCGCCAAAATCGAGGCCACAAACACCCCGGCGGAATAAGCGATTATGTAAATATTTTCATACTTCGAAAAATCAAAATCCAGCTGCAAGTCCTGATAATCGTACAGAATCAACACATCCTTATCGTCGTGCAAATTGACAAACTGGTTTTGATCGCACCCCCAGCCGGAAAAAAATACGATTAAATCCCTCGATTGGTTATTCTGATAAAAATATTGCATATCTGTCCCTTATTTTTCATAAAATCCCGCACATTTCCGTCTGAACCCCCTCGCCGTCAGCCGGCCAACACGCAACCGAACAAAATCGCAAAAAAGTGCATAATCGTACCGCACAAAACAAATGCGTGCCACACAGCGTGAGTATATTTTTTGCTCTTCCACATATAAAAAGGAATACCCAGCGTATAAAAGAGACCGCCCAAAATCAAGAATACCAGACCTGTCGTATTCAAATTTGAGATTAATGCCTTGGACGCGAACACAATCAACCAGCCCATGATTAAATAAAGCAATATGGACCACGTTTTGGTACCGTTGGGCGGAGTTACCAGCTTCAAAACCGTACCGAGTATCGTCAACCCCCAGATAATCCCGAAAATCGTCCAGCCGATGGTGCCGCGCAAATTAACCAGCAAAAACGGCGTATATGTGCCCGCGATTAAATAATAAATCGCGATATGGTCGAACTTTTTCAAAATCCCCTTGGCCCGCTGGTTGGTCAGCGCGTGATAAACGGTTGAGGTGGAGTATAAAATAATCATGGACGAAGCAAAAATAGCGGCGGAAACGATTTTCCACGGGTCTCCGGTAATTGAGGCAAAAGCCGTCAAAACCGCCAGAGCGGCAATTCCCAAAATAATCCCCAACCCGTGACAGGAACAGGAAGCTATTTCTTCGGCAATGGTATAAGGGCGTTGTGCTGTTTGCGTCATTATTTACACTCCTTCAGAATTATTCCGGCTCAGTTTACAATACGGTAATTTAAATTACAACAAAAAACCGTCGTTATTTCCACGACATAGATAATTTTAAATTTTCCGTTTTACTTTTTTCAAAAAATTTCCTACAATACCCCGAGAATTATTTAAGGAGGGTTATATGGTACAGATATGCCAAAGTTGCAGTATGCCGATGGAAGATAAAGCGGTATTCGGCACCGAAAAAGACGGTTCGACCAATACGGACTATTGCATTTATTGCTACAAAGACGGCGAATTTATCGATAATGTTTCAATGGAAGAATATATCGAGATGTGCGTTCCGTTTGCCTCGCAGGCCGGTATGACCGAACAAGAAATGCGGCATCATTGCGAAACCGTTTTCCCGACGCTGAAAAGATGGAAAAAGTAATATAACCGCCTGTTTAACCGTAATACAAAGGAAATCGCTATGTATAAACTTTTAATTGCTTTTATTGCCTGCTGCTTTGCCTTCAACGCCGCGGCCGCCACTTCGGAAATTTTGCAAAAATCGCAAACATCCTGGAACAATGCCCCGATTAAGCAAATGAACCTGACCGAGCCGGAAGTAACGGTTGTCCGCATTCAAATTCCGCAAGGCGAAAAACTGCCGTTGCACCAGCACCCGATTTTGAATGTCGGTTATTTAACCAAGGGCGAACTGACCGTACATACGCAAACCGGCGATGTTTTGGTCTTAAAAGCCGGCGACCCGATTATCGAGGTTATCGACACCTGGCACTACGGCGAGAGCACCGGTACCGAAGATGCCGAAATCGTGGTGGTTTATGTCGGCAACAAGGGCGATACCTTTACCGAGACCAAAGAATAACCCCGCCGCGGCATTTTTTGTCGCTTTGAACGCCCGAGAAGCATATTTGTTTCGCGGCATGCAACTTGTGCCAGCTGTTATATTATAAAAATTTTGTTGCAATAAACGGACTTTTCTGTTATGTTAGACATAAATACAATATCGGAGCGGCAACCATGGCGGAATTAAACGAACATTTTAAGTTTGAACAAGACGGAAAGACTTACAGTCTTTATGACCTGCCGGACGGATTTGTCATCAAAGGCAACGTTAATTTGTCCGAGAGAAGCTTGACCGAACTGCCGGACTTATCCAAAGTCACTGTTGAAGGCTCTTTTTCATGTCACCATAATCGGTTAACCTCCTTAAAGGGTGCGCCGCAAAAAGTAGGCAAGGATTTCAGGTGCGAAAATAATCAACTGACCTCATTGAGGGGTGCTCCGCGAGAGGTTGGCGGAGATTTCTGCTGCAGCAACAATGAGCTTACTTCCTTAGAAGGCGGGCCGGAAATTGTCGGCGGTTTTTATAGCTGCAGCGATAACGAACTGGTAACTCTGGAAGGTGCACCGCGAACCGTCGGCGGATATTTTGCATGCAACCAAAACTGTTTAACCTCCTTAAAGGGAGCGCCGGAAAAGGTTGGCGGAAAGTTTGAATGCTGCTATAATAAGTTGACATCTCTGGAGGGAGCACCACAAGAAATAGGCTGGACTTTCAACTGTGACGACAATGAGCTGACCACCTTAAAAGGAGCGCCGCAAGTCATTAAAGGCAGTTTTTATTGCAGCAGAAACAAACTGACTTCTTTAGAGGGAGCTCCGCAGAAAGTCGAGCGATATTTTGCCTGCCATAATAACAATCTGACTTCGCTGAAAGGTGCACCGCCGGAAGTCGGAGAAAGTTTCCATTGTCAAAACAACAAACTCCAATCTCTGGTCGGAGCGCCGCAAAAGGTCGGCGAAAACTTTTATTGCATGGGCAACGAATTATTTTCCCTGCAAGGAGCGCCGAAAGTGGTTTACGGTGATTTCAAATGCTATAAAAACGAGGAACTGCAATCGTTATTCGGTATGCCCGTAATGGATGAAGATAAGAATATATGCTGCGATAATGCCTTGGGCGAAAAATACGGTATTGCCGATGCCGAAGAAAAAGGTTTCGGCTACAAAGAGCTGATTGCAACCCCTCTTTTTCAAAGCGAATTGGCCAAGAGCAGAATTCGCCGCCAAAAACAGCAGGAAAAACAAGATATTCAGGCCAAACGCAATGCCGGCTATGCCGCTTTTAAGAAAAGACAGGCCGAGGAACGGGAATAAGGAACAACAATGGCGGAAATAAACGATAAATTTGAGTTTGAGCAAGACGGGAAAACGTACAATTTGTATAACCTTCCGGACGGTTTCGTGATTGAGGGCGATGTGGATTTGAGCAAAAAAGGTTTAACCGAACTGCCGGATTTATCGAAAGTTACAGTTGAAGGATGTTTTTGGTGCTACAAGAATCAACTTACCACCTTACGAGGAGCACCGCAAGAAGTCGGCGGAGATTTTTATTGCAATAATAATCAACTTACCTCCTTGACCGGAGCACCGCAAAAAGTCGGCAGATATTTCAGATGTGATAATAACAAACTTACTTCTCTGCAAGGAGCACCGCAAGAAGTTGGCGGAGATTTTTATTGCAATAATAATCAACTGACTTCCTTGATCGGAGCACCGCAAAAAGTCGGAAAGTCTTTTATTTGTTTCAATAATAAGCTTACTACCTTAGAAGGAGCGCCACAAAAAGTCGGCAGAGATTTTAGTTGCGGCGGCAATCAATTAACATCTTTGATCGGAGCACCGCAAGAAGTCGGCGGAGGTTTTTATTGCAGTAAAAACGATAATTTATTCTCATTATTCGGGTTGCCTCAAATGTCGTGTGATAAAAAAATATATTGCGATGATGATTTGCTGGAAAGATATAATTGCCCGAAGGCGGAAGATGAAGACGGCGATTATTATATAAAATATAAAGACTTGATTGAGAGCACAAAATATCAAAGCGAGTTATCCTTAAATAAAATCCTGCAAAAAAAGCACGAAGAACGTGCGCAAAATGACGCAGCAAGGAAAGAAAAACTCAAAGCCGGATTTGAAGCGTTTATGAAAGTGCAAACCGAGGAACGGGAATAAGGAGAAAATCTATTCTTCGGCGTTGCGACTTTTGAACACGCCGTTTTCATAGCCCTGAATTGCCGAATTTTCCTCAGCCATATCCAAACGTTTAAGCGCCAATGCCACATATTTGCGCTCGCGCTCAATCCCCAAAAAGCGCCGGCCGAGTTTTTTCGCTACCACCGCCGTAGTGCCCGAGCCGACAAACGGGTCAAACACCATATCCCCCTTATTGCTCGAAGCCAAAATCAGCTTGGCCACCAGTTTCTCCGGCTTTTGCGTCGGATGCTCGGTATTTTCCGGCATTGACCAGAACGGCACCGTTATATCGGTCCAGATATTCGACGGCGCGGTATAACGGATTTTTTGCCCGTCGCTCTCCTGCCAATCCTTCGGGTTTCCTCCCTTATCGCGATACGGCGCCAACACTTTGCGCTGCATTTTAACCGCATCCAAATTAAAGGTAAAATCGTCGGACTTGGTAAAATACCAAATATCTTCCAAACAGTTTTTCCAGTTATTTTCAGCCGCTCTGCCCTTCTCGCGCTCCCACGAAATGCGGTTGCGCAACACAAAATATTTGGCCGCAACTTCCGGTATCACGAGCGAACTCTGCCAATCGGAACAAATATACACGCTGGCATTCGGCTTCAAAATCCGCGCCGTTTGCGCCAGCCATTTATCCAGCCACTTTTTATATGTTTGCAAATCGGTGCGATAAAAAATATTTTTGCCGAAGTTCTTGGTTAAATTATACGGCGGATCGACCACCATCAAATCGGCAAAATTATCGGGAATGTGCCGCAAGGCATAAAACGTATCCTGCCAAACGATTTGGTTATTCAGCCGCGGTGCTTCGCGAAACGGCGCAAATTTAACGGCACGGCGCGACAAAGCGATTTCCTCTTTAAGGTTCAGACAAATTGTTTTATTGCGCGGTGCTTTTTGCTTAGTCACGATTCTTCACCAAAACGATTGTTTATCAGCAATTTCAAATCATCGACGGCCTTTTGCGCTTCGTTTCCGGTGGCCTTGATTTTGATGATGCAACCCTTGGAGGCGGCAAGCATCATCAGGCTCAAAATCGAGCAGCCGTCAACCTCTACCCCGTCTTTTTCCACCGTAACTTCGGCATCAATATCGGCAATACACTTAACAAAAGCGGCTGCCGCCCGTGCATGCAGCCCCTTCTGATTGCAAATCGTTACTTCTGCCTCGGCTTCACTCATTTTGATGTTCCGTTCAACAGCTGTGAAGCGACATTGATGTATTTTTTGCCGGCTTCTTGCGCACAATCGGCACAATCGGCCAAATTCATGGTTTTGCGGGCCTCACCCAACTTAATCAACATCGGCAGATTAACCCCGGCAATCACGTCAAAATTACCGTGGCTGATAACCGTCATCGCCAAATTGGAAGGTGTGCCGCCGAACATATCGGTCAACAGCAATACACCTTTTCCCGTATCAACCGCTTTAGCCTTGGTCAAAATCTCCTGCCGGCGGGCATCCATGTCATCTTCCGGCCCGATACAAACACAGGCCACGTTCTCCTGCTTGCCGACAACATGCTCCATTGCGGCCAAAAACTCCAACGCCAGATTGCCGTGTGTTACAAAAACAAGTCCGATCATTTTGTGGTACCGCCGGTCCAAGTTTTGATTGCGCCGAAAGATTTGAGCAATTCTTCTTTGCTCTTGGCTCTGAATATTTCATCGGCACGGGTTCTGCGGCCGTTTAAGACGATATCTTCAACATTTTCCACCGCCACGGCATAAACTCTGACTACCACGTCGGCGTGCATTTCGCAAATCATAACCACTTCGGATTCGGCCAAAACTCCTTTGGTTTCAACGTCGATGTTATCCAAAATAATCGAGCGACGCTCATCACGCTTCAACAGGGCGGTTTTCTTGCCGTCAAACTGCAAAACCGGTTCTTGCGGCTCACCGTCGCGCGCATCGATAAAAATCGCCAATTCGCCGTATTTATTTTCGATTATCTCGAAAAAATCCTGCTTTTCCATAAGTGTGTAGTATTGATTTTCCATGTTTTTTTCCTTAAAGAGTTATTTTATGTTCCTTACTTTATTATACTTTTTTTAAAAAGTAAATCGTAACTTTTGATTATCTCCCTATTTTATCATTTTTCTTGAGCGATTCCTTCAACAGCTCTTTCATCTGTGCCGAATAAGATTTATTGCTTTTCGACTTATTCCCCTTTCCCCGGCCGGAATTTCGCGTTTTGCTCTGATGCTTAATTTCCGATAAGCGCGCGGTCTGTCCCGACTTACGCAAAATCAGCTCGGCGGTTTCGTTTTGCGTCATTTTCTTTTCACCGACTTTCTTCACGTCATCCATCTTCAGCGCATCAACCTTGCGCCCGCCCGACAACGCCTTAACCTTGCGTACGCCTTCAACCACCTCGCCTTCGCTGTGTTTGACTATTTCGCCTTTGATTCCCATCTGTTTGGCAATATTGTTGGCCAAGGCCTCGCGCCGCAACTTACTCGGATTATAAATCGCATCCTTCATCTCGTTCATAAATTCCTGCGTATTCATTTGCTCTAAATTTGCTTTTTTCAGCAATTTATCGGCCTGCGCCAATGCGTTATGCCTGCCGGCGTTTTCCTCCTGACGCGTTACTTCGGTAGTGATATTTTGCATAATCTGCCGCCGTTCGTCGGATTCCAGCGCATTGACCAGCGACGTATCCGAATTGGTGGAATCCTGCCGATGCATCTGCATCCGCCACAACCGGTTGAGTGAGCGCATGGCGGTATGATCCATCAAATCCTCGTCCTCGTCGTCTTCATCATCAATTTGTCGCACTTTAGTTTTGATTTTATTGGGATTTTTTGTGTTCCGGTTGATATTGCTTTTTGTTTTTTTCTTCTGATATTTATCGGCTTCCAAAGCATCAATACGCAGCGTCAGACGCTCGCTTTCCTCAAACCCTTTTTTGCTGCTCGAAACACCGGAAACGATATCGTCGGTGTCTTCGTTATCTTCGTTTTTCTTTTTCAACTCGTCATCCGCTATCATCTATTTACCTTTCCGTATCGCTTTTACGGTATATGTAATCATAAAGGAGCCGTCATAGAAAACCAGTGGCGAAACGGCTATATTCACGTTGTCGTCCCGCAGCAAATCAAATTTACGGCCTTCGGTTATGTTTGCCATCATACTCTGCTTAAAGCTTTCCCAATCATCCACGTTGGAAAAGAACAGCTTTTGATAAGCGATTATTTTTTCCAGTTTCGGCTCATCCTGCATTTTATCAAAATCCAAACTCCACAGCTTCAAATAAGCGCGATTATACGATTTTAAACGCTGATTGGCACCGAATATAATCACCGAATCATTCAAATTATCCAAAATTGTCTGCTGCAACGCGGTCAGCTCGTTCAGGCGACGCATGGTAGCCAAGCGGTCGGAAACATCCTCAAAGGCAAAAATAACCCCGTTCGGATGCGGCGTGCGAAAACGCCGAATGGTGCGCCCGTCCGGCAAATGCAACAAATCTTCGCGCGTTTCCCATAATCCGCCGAAAACCGCCAGCTCATCTTCTTTATAAGCCTTAAAATCCGGCACCGGCGGCAACAGTTTATGCTCGCGCACCGTTTCCAAAAACTGCAGATAACTCGGTGTTTTTTCCAAAAATTCGTTATCCAGCCCCCACAAATCGCGAAAGGCGTTGTTATAGAAGAACAGATTGGTCTGGCCGTCAAAAATGGCAAAAGCCGTGCCGAGAGTTCCCAAAATTTCCAGGTGGCTGTTCTGATTCGCCTTAAAACTGCGCTTGAGCTGTTCCAGCTCAGTATTATCTACCAAATAGCCGACCGTGCCGACCTTATCCAGGTTATCGTCAACAAAGTACGGATTTTCCTGTATTTCGTAATTATACAACGCTCCGCCGCGCACCATCTTAAAGGCTTTTTTCTGAATCTTTTTGCTCTTCTGCGCCTCGGCCGCAACCTTCTTAACCACCGAATCTCCGTTGTTGTTACCCAGCTCAACAGATTGATTTATTACTTCACTTTTATTACCTAACCCACTGTATTCAAGATATTTTTTATTAATCTCAAGCAAATTAAGATTTTCATCTCGCAGCCACAGCGGATAGTTAACGCCGTCAATCATATTTTCCAAACCGGCCACCCGATTCTGCGCGCTTGTTATCTCATCTTCCAGAGTATTAATCTTTTCGGCCTCCGAAGATACGTCACGGCACCAAATAATATCGCAATAGAGGTTATTGTCGGCCCCCTGTATCCGGCTGCCGTATACGCATACCAGGCGCTGGCTGCCCTTGAGTTTTAATACGTCCTCAAAGGCGTGCCCCTCCTGTTGCAACAGGGTAACATACTTTTTCAGGATTCGCGCGTCTTCTTTATAAAAAGCCTCGCAGACATCGGTAAAAGACGAGGCCGTGCCGTTTTTCAGACCGAGCATAACCGCCAGCCGGCGCGAACATCTTTCGACGATTCCTTTTTGCAAATCCTTTACCTTCTGGTCCGGATAAACAAAGCACAGATAGCCGTCTTTGGCCGAATACAGAACCTCGTTGCAGCGCTCGCGGTCGCGTTTTATGAAATATACTTTGCGCTGATATTTGGCGATTTTCAGCTGCATGGCAATAATGATTCCCACCAGCGTCATCTCAACGACGATGCTCGCAATCATAATATATTTCAGCAGTTCCATATCCATTTACATATCTTTAAAAAAACGTTTGCTCTTGAAATGATTTTATATTATATAAATCAATTAGCAACAATTTTATCAAATAAATCTAATTTTTAAAGGCAAAAAAAAGGATGTACACATTAGCATTTGATACAACGGCAAACGGTTGCTCGATTGCTCTTTTGAAAGATACGACCGTTATTGCCAGGTATTATGAAGAAATGGAGTTCGGTCAGGCGGAAGCTTTGTTGCCGCAAATTCAGCGTTTGTTGCGACAACAGCGGCTGGAGTTTGCGCAAATCGGGCTTTTGGGTGTGTGCATCGGCCCCGGCTCTTTTACCGGAGTGCGTTCTTCCGTTGCCGCCGCCCGTGCCTTTGCCATGGCCGCGCCGCAGGTTGCTGTAACCGGAGTAACCGCTTTCGAAGCCTATGTTCATTCGCTCGATATGCAGGAATTATCGTCATTCAATGCCGTAATTATCGAAACCAAACGCGACGACTTTTATTTTCAGCTGTTTAACGGCAAGTTGGAAAAGCTGACCGAGCCGGCCGCCGCCGACTATAACGAGATTATCGACTTATTAAAGGGTAAAACCGTTACCCTCATCGGCAACGGTGTCGAAAGATTTTTGGATAAGCCGAGCGGGCTGGTTTTGCACGCCATTCGCATGGATAAAAACGTTTCGGTATCCGATATTGCCGCCTGTGCCATTCAAAAATTCAACGCCAAAAAGCTGAACTATCCGAAACCCCTCTATTTAAGAGCTCCCGATGTTTGTGTAAAATCGTAAAAATTATCTGGCTATCTGAAAAATTAAAGTGTATTAATGGATAAAAATTTCGAATCAAACTAAACTAACGAGTGAGGATAAAGTGACCAGATCAGAATTAATCGAAAAAATTGCGGCAAAAATGCCGAATTTAACCGTTAAAGATGTTGAAAGCATTGTCAGCGTCGTTTTCGAAAAGCTGACTTCCGCCCTGGCAAGCGGCGACAGAGTTGAAATCCGCGGATTCGGTGCATTTTCGGTACGCACCAGAAAACCGCGCGTTGCCATTAATCCGAAAAACAAAACCAAAGTGGAAGTCCCTTCCAAAAATATTGTGCATTTCAAAACCGGCAAGGAATTACATACACGCTTAAATCCTAAAGGTTGATATAATTAAACAAAGGAGGAAGATATGAAGTTTCTTCACTATCTGATTATAATACCTCTAATCGCCGTTGCAATCTGGGCGATTATCGGCGTTGAGGCCGAGGGCATACATTTTCCGTATGGCCCGGAAGAAGGTTTCAAAGTCCAATACGTGCTGGCGGTTTTTCTACTTTTGGGTTACCTTTTGGGGCGAATCGGTGCCTGGTTCGGCTATTCTCCGTTGCGCCGCGATTTGCGTATGCAGAGAAAAACCAATCGCGCCTTAAATAAAGAACAAGCCAAACTCAACGAAACGGTTACCGGCTTAAAGCAGGATATTATCGGCATGCAAGCCAAAGTTAAACAGGAAGAAGCCGATAAAAAAACGACGGGCCGCTGGTGGCAACGTTTGAAAGCCCCGACCAAGAAAGGATAGTTTAAAATGAATTGGCTCACGGATATTGTACGTCCGAAGATACAAAAAACCACTCCGAAAGAAATTGCCGACAATCTGTGGGTACGTTGCCCGAATTGCAATCAGATGCTGTTTTCCAAAGAGCTCAAGGAATCGTTTTACGTCTGCACTTCATGCGGCCATCACCTGCGCTTATATGTTGAAAAGCGCTTTCGTTTGCTGTTTGACAACGACAAATACACAACCGTGGCGCTGCCGCCGATTATCGACGACCCGCTTAAATTCAAAGACGTGCAGAAATATACCGACCGCTTGAAGGCCAACCGCAAGAAAAACGGCACCGATGATGCCATTCAGGTAGCGCGCGGCAAAATCGGCGGTATCAGTTGCGTGGTGGCGGCGGTCGATTTTTCGTTTATGGGCGGTTCCATGGGCTTGGCCGTGGGCGAAGGCTTTATTGCCGCGGCGCATATTGCCCTCAAAAACAAAGAGCCGTTTATCGCCATTGCGGCTTCCGGCGGTGCCCGGATGCAGGAAGGTATGCTCTCCTTGATGCAAATGGCGCGCACGACCGCAGCCGTAAACGAGCTGAAAGAAGCCGGCATTCCGTATATATCGATACTAACCGACCCGACTACCGGCGGTGTTTCCGCCTCATTTGCCATGCTCGGTGATGTCAATATTGCGGAAAAGGGCTGTCTTATCGGTTTTGCCGGCCCGCGCGTGATTGAACAGACCATTCACGAAAAACTGCCGGAAGGCTTCCAACGCGCCGAATATCTGCTGGAACACGGCATGGTCGATATGGTAGTGGAACGCTCGCAAATGAAACCGGAACTGGTAAAAGTATTGAAGGTGCTGAGCGCACACATTAAAGGAAAATAGACCGGATTTTCGCGCACATAAGCGCCGTCGTCAGCGTCGGCGTTTTTTTATGTGTTGACATTGCCGTGCGTATCGCTATAATGCGTGAAAATCACAAATTTTGAGGCGATGATGGATATACTTATCGACACACTGATTGATAACTTAAAGCTGTTTCCGTTTTTATTTATCACCTATTTGTGCCTGGAATATATGGAACACAAAACATCGGATAAAACCGCGGAAATAATCAAAAAAGCCGGCTGGAGCGGGCCGCTTATCGGCAGCTTGTGCGGAGCTCTTCCGCAGTGTGGTTTTTCGGTGGCCGCGGCCAATTTTTTTGCCGCGCGGCTGATAGGTATCGGCACCCTCTTGGCGATTTTTCTTTCCACCTCCGACGAGATGTTGCCGATTATGCTCTCGGCCGCCGTTCCGCCGCTGGTCATTACGAAAATTCTGCTGTATAAAGCGTCCTGCGGCATTGTCTTCGGTTATGCCGTCGGTTTTATCTGGCATAAATATCACAAATATCGGGAAATCAACATTGAAGAACTGTGCCGCAACGAAAATTGTCATTGTGAAGATTCCGTGGTTAAACCGGCGCTGCATCATTCGCTGCGCATTACCGCGTTTATTTTCGTTTTCACGCTGATTTTGAATTATTCGATGAGTTATCTTGATATTTCCGCCGTTACCGCTTATATGCAGATACCGTTGGCGGGAGAACTAATCAGCGGCATAATCGGCCTTATTCCGAACTGTTCGTCATCGGTTATTCTGACCCAATTGTATATGGACGATTTTATCCCCTTCGGTGCCTTAATCAGCGGCTCGCTTGTCAACGGAGGTGTCGGTCTGTTGGTACTGTTTCGCGTCAACCGCCGTTTGCGCGAAAATCTGCTGATAACCGCCGCGCTGTATGTCTGCGGTGTTATCGGCGGCTTATTGACCCACTTGATTTTTTAGAAAGGACCGCTCAATGATTGTTAAACAGGTTCCGGTACAAGGCATTATCCTCACCAATTCTTATTTTTACATTGATGAAAAGAGCAAACACGGCTTTTTAATCGACGCCGGTGCCGAGGCCGAAAAGCTGCTTAAAATCATCAAAGATAACGGCTGGACCATTGAAAAAATCCTCATAACTCACGGACATTTTGACCATATCGGCGCCGTCGAGCAAATCAGCCGAACACTGAATATCCCCTATTTTGCTCACGAAAACGGCCGCGAATATCTGCCGAATCCCACCTATAATCTTTCCGCATTTTTCGGTGATGACATTGTGTTGAACGATGCAAAATACCTTGCCGACGGTGCCGAAATAACGCTTGAAGCCGACCCGACCGTAAAACTGCGGGTTATTCATACTCCGGGCCATACGCAGGACGGGGTTGTCTATTATGATGCCGCCAATTCGCTGGCTTTTGTCGGCGATACGATTTTCAAACACGGCATCGGTCGTACTGACATTCCGGGCGGCGACTACAATCAGCTGATTTTTAACATTTGTAACAAAATATTCACATTTCCCGACCCGACGATTTTGTATTCCGGACATAGTGAGCCGACCACCGTAAGTGCAGAAAAATAGCGGCATTCGCGCATTTTCTTTTATCGTTTTTTACCACGAATCCTCCCCTTGCCGAAGCCTGCGAAAAAACTTGACGAAATTGCAAAATCAGTGTACAATGGCTGTATGATTATTCGGTAAGAGTTTGGAGAAAGAACATGGCTGGAGATGAAGAAAAAGCAGTATGGGAAGACAATCCGCAAACGGTATTTGAAAAATACGAGGCGGGACAGGCATCCGCTGAAGATTATATTAAATCGTTGAGTCGATGCCCTATTGAAGAATTCGCCACGCAATCCCATAACTTTGTAAAAATTTACACCCACTACAAAGAACAAAGTGAAAACAGCGCCTCCACTCCCGGCGAGATAAAAGCGGCCGAGCAATATATGATGGTGCTTGAAAGCATCCATAGAGATAAAACTGAGGAATTTGAACAACTGCAGCAGCCGCAAACCCAAACACAAACCGTAGAATTGCAGGAAGTACCTCTGGAAAATAACGAACTCGATATGTCGCCGGAAAACGTGAGAGCCATGGAAAATGAAGCCTATGCACAACAAATGGAGCAACAATGGACATCTCACGAAGTGCAGGACGGCGAACAGGTTACCAATGTTACAGATGCCGAAGTGAGTGCCGGTATTCCTCTGCCGACCGACGAAATTGATATGAGTGTCGAAAGAATGGCTCAACAGATGGAACAGCCGTGGGAATCTCACGAAATACACGACGCAGAACAGGAGAATTTTCAAGAACTCGATATGTCGCAAGAAAACGTGAGAGCCATGGAGAACGAAGCCTATGCTCAACAAATGGAGCAACAATGGACATCTCACGAAGTGCAGGACGGCGAACAGGTTACCAATGTTACCGATGCCGAAGT
>JAEEMQ010000011.1 GCA_016283295.1 Alphaproteobacteria bacterium | reverse complement strand
GTATTCGGAATTTTATAAGCCGCCGCCATACCGATAAGCGAACAGCAAATCAGCAACGCAATACCGGCATTGACCGACAGCACCGTACCGAGAATCGTACCCAAAATAATCGAAATATAAGTGCTGCCCTCAACATAAGCATTACCGCCAATCAGCTCCTCCCGACGCAACAGCTGCGGCAACAAAGCATATTTTATCGGCCCGAAAAAGGTGGATTGCGTTCCCATAAAAAACAAAATAACAATCAAAAGCGGCACACTTTTGGTAATAAACACCGCACCGGCCCCCATCATCAACAACAATTCGGTAACTTTCAGAATCCGCACCAAACGTGCCCGATTGTATTTATCCGCCACCAATCCGGCCAAAGCCGAAAACAAAAAATACGGCAAAATAAAAACACCGGCAATAATATTTGAATATATGCCGGAAACCTGTTCGTCGGCGCCCATCTTAAACGCCACAAAAGTCAATAAAGTTGTTTTGAATAAATTATCGTTCAAAGCGCCGAAAAATTGTGTCACAAGGAGCGGTATAAAACGCATTCCTTTCCATAAATCGTTTTTCATCAAAGCCTCATTATATTATTAGAAATTCCACGACAACCCGAACAAAGCACGATAGTCGTTACGGCCTGCGCGATGCTCCGGATTGAGGCGTACGTCAAATTCACTGCTGACACTCAGATTGTCAGTTACGTCTTTATTTAAGTACCATGCCAACTTATATTCGCGTTTTTTGGATTTCAAATCGGCGGCATAGCGATTGCGATATACTTCGTCGGAATAATTATCGCGGCCGGCGGCAAAGTCAACATAAAGTTTGCCGTGCTCAACCTTCAGCGGCGACGATAATCTGAAACCGAAATTGGTGGTCGGATTATATTTATAGTCGGCTTCAAACGCAAAGCTGTCGCTGATTAAATCGGAAGTGGCAAGCATCGACGAATTAAAGTCCTGAGCTTTGGTAAATCCGGCAAAGTAGCTGCCGCTCAAGGTCAACTTAGGCGTTGTTTTCCAAGCGGCGCGAACTCCGGTATGGTAGGTATGGCTTCCCGTAACCCCGAAAGCACCGTTGCCGTTCATACCGAGCATGGCATCATTTTCGTGCAATATACCGGACGAGAAAGTCAAGGTCCAATTAGTCCGCGGCTGGAATTCAACCTCCGAATTAAAGCCGTATGCCTGTTTAATAAATTGGTTGTCGTGATAATCGTAATCGCCGTCGTATAAGCCGTTGCGGCCACTCACGGCTTCAAATCTGACGCCCCACTTTTCGCCGACTTTGCGGCTGTAGTGCGCGCCGTAAGCTGAGTTAAACGACATAAACGGGTTCATCTGCTCCGAGCTGAGTCCGGCGGTATTGTTGTATCTGGTATTTTCGCTGAAGAAGAATCCGGCGGAGCTGCCGTCAAAGTCATAATCCGTATCGGCAAAGCCCATACCGTTGCCGTTCAGCGGCCCTTCGGCATAAGACATCCGCATATTGTTATAGGTTTCATATTTTCTCTTTTGATTCGGCACCAGGTGGTTCACATCGTGTTTCAGCGCTTTATAGCCGGAGTGAGTAACATTGATGTAGTTTGCCGTCGGGAACTCAAACGGACGCATATAACGGTCAAACGCGGTTATGGTTTCCGGCAGCGCATCTTCAAGCGAATCCGCCCAAGCCGCCGTTATATTTAAGGAAGCGTCATCCAAGCGTACCGTCGACGACGCCACATTGTTACCGGAAACGGTCATTACGTTGTTGGTCCCGATTATCGGCGAAAGGTAATAAGTCACGGCCTTGCCCAAATCAACCAAACCGGCGCCATAGGTGGCATCATAGTGTTCGGTGTTGTGATTGTAGCCGACACCGTTGGTGTTGGCGGTTTCCTGCAGAATTTCGATAATTTCCGACGAATGCAGGAAAGGATATGCTGCTTGCAAAAAGGCGATACTTCCGGCTACTACCGGGGTTGCCTGCGATGTTCCCTTCATACCGAGATAACCGCTGTCGGCGGTTGAATACAAATCGCTGCGAGAGCCGTCTGAAGAATTGCCGCCCGGTGCCGCAATACAATATTTTGCCGTACTGCCGCACGCGTTGGAGAAGCTTGATTTGCTGTAAGAGGTCACCGCTCCGTTATCGTCTAAGTTAACATCCACCGACACTACCACCAGCATCATTAATTTGCTCATATCAACCGTGCTGCCGTTTACCGTAACCGTACCGAGATTTTTAATACCGGATTCCAAATCAGGTTCTTCATACCCGTCGTTACCGGCCGCCTTTACCCATATTGCTCCTTTATATGCGGTAAACGATTGATAAATCAGTTTTTCGTAACTGTTTACCGTATATGCCGCCGCCGGCAGAATTCCGTAGAACAAGTGGTCTTTGAGGCTGTTGACCAAACTGGCATTATTGTTTGCGGATGCCGTGCGTCCCAAACTCATATTGATGGCCACGACTTTATCATCAACCAATGCCTTAACCGGAGCTTCAATCGTCGACGTAAAGTCCCAACGTACCGCGTCTATAAGAGTGTTGGAAAAGGCAATACCCATCATCCCGCTTTGCGATCTGTTCCAATTTGCGGCAATAATACCGGCAACGTGGGTTCCGTGGGCATACGAGCTGTTGGTTAACGGGTCTTTTCCGGAAAGCGGAGTCGGGTCATCTTTAGCTTCCTCCCAGCTGTAATCGGACGGGTACATGGCCGCCCATTTATCGAAAATACCGTTACCTTTATCAAAAAAGCTGGAACGCGTGTCTATGATAATCTTTTTGCCGGTGCTGTCATACAATTCTCTCTTTTGCGAATAGCACATCGAGCCGACGCAGTTGGAAGTTATAACCCAGCAGTTTTTATATTCGCCGTGGCAAGGTCCGTAATCAAAGTTGTGACCGAATACTTTGGTTCCGCCGACAATACTGTCGTCTTGAAATTCTGTGTGATTCGGGTTGACGCCGGTATCAATAACTCCGACGGTGACTACTTTGTTCAAACGGCTGACCAAATTGTTTCCGCTGTCATAACCGAAGAACTTGCTGTATGCCGTGGCGGCCTGAACGGAATCGTGGAAATTCACGGATTTATAGGTAACGCCGTTGGTGGTGTGCTCGCTGAAATATTTACCGTTGTATTCGCGGTTGTTGCGGAAATAATCCTCGCTGTAATAGTGGAACGACGGCTGATTCATCGAGGTATAACCGATTGAATTGAGATAGCTGGCCATACGCGCTCTGATGTTGTCTTCGTGCGTTTCTATCGGAACAATAATAGTACCGCTTCCACCTGATCCCGTATCTGTCTTGCCGCCACCTGAACCGCTACCCGAGCCCGAACCGCTGCCTGAACCGGAGCCGGAACCGCTACCGGAGCCGCTGCCACTACCCGAGCCCGAACCGCTACCGCTGCCACTGCCCGAACCGGAGCCGGAACCGCTGCCGCTACCCGAATCTCCGCCGGAGCCGGAACCGGAACCGCCGCCCGGAATACTGCCGTCATCGACGCCGGTCTTGCCGCCGTCATCACCGCCGCTTCCGCCGGAACTACCGCCGGAACTGCTGTTGGAACTGCCGCCGCTGTCGCCGCCGCCTCCGCCGCCACCGCCGCCTCCGGCAGCTATCGCGACTCCGCCGGCCACACCGGCAACCAAAACGCCTCCCAAAATGTATTTACCGACGCCGCTTGATTTTTTATACATACAGTTGTTATTCGGATTTGCGCCGTAACGAATCAGCAAATCATACGCCTGCCAGGACTTATCATAATAGGCCAGACAAAGCGCCGTTACTCCGCCGCTGTTAGGAGAATCGATATAATATCCGCTGTTAAGATAGTAGTTTAAGGTACCCACGTCGCCGCGACGCGCAGCCGCATAAATCTTATCGGCCGGGCCGTCCCAAAGCGCTTGTGCTTGTGCGCTGTACAAACACCCTAAAAATACAATAGGTAACCAACATCCATATTTCATAGAACAACGTCCATTTTAATATTTTATTAATGGTACTACATTTTTACAAAAAAATCAAGTAAAAAATTACCGATTGACACGACCCGAAAATGGCTATATATACTGGACAAAGCCAATGAAAGGATAATGTTATGAATCTTGATTCGATTAAAGTGAATTTGCAGTATTTTTTACCTAAACATATAATCACCCGTTTGGTCGGACTTTTGGCCGCCGCAAAGCTCGGCAAAGCCACCAATTACGCCGTAAAGATGTTTATCAAAGCATACAATGTAAACATGGATGAGATAGACGAAGAAATCGAGGATTTTGAAACGTTTAACGACTTTTTTTCCAGAGCGTTGAAAGACGGGGCCAGACCGATTGATGCCGCGGCAAACAGCGTGGTTTTTCCGGCTGACGGTAAAATAAGCGAATTCGGCGATTTGCGCGGAGATTTTCAACTGCAAGCCAAAGAACACTACTTTACGACGGCGGCACTGCTCGGCAGTCGCGATGATGCCGCATTGTTTACCGACGGTAAATTTATGACCGTTTATCTTTCGCCGCAGGACTATCATCGGGTACATATTCCGCTCGCCGGCAAGCTGCTCAAAATGACCTATATTCCGGGAGAATTATTCTCGGTTAATCCGCTGTATACCGCCAATATTCCGGAACTTTTCTCGCGCAACGAACGCGTTGTATGCCTGTTTGAAACGGCGGCCGGTAAAATGGCGGTAGTTTTTGTCGGGGCGGCGATTGTCCGCAGTATTGTTACATCCTGGGCCGGCACGGTTGCTCCGGCTGGCAGGGCGGAAGTCAGCACCGAAACTTATGAAAAGCAAAACATATCTTTTGCCAAAGGCGATGAAATCGGCAAGTTTATGATGGGAAGCACCGTAATTTGCCTGTTTGAAAAAGATAAAGTTGAATTCAGCGGCGGTTTAGCCCGTGAGCAAAAAACCCGAGTCGGTCAAAAAATGGCTCTGATAAAGGCCGCAGCGCCCAAAACGGTTAAACGGGCAACATCAACCGCACGCTCTCGCACAGCCAAGAAAAAAACTGCTTAAACAGCAGTTTTTTTCTTTTTTGCCTTACAGAATATCAATCAAACGTTGTTTAAGTTCTTCCGCCACATCCAGCCGGTGGTAACTCTTGTTACTGACATTCTGCGGGAAGTATTCGCCGATTTCCAAGGCAAATATGTTTGATTGCTGATTGATAAAGTTGCGGCTGAGATTGATGGTTTCGGCATTACCCGTCAGGTATTCCTTATATTGTCTTATGGCATCCTGCGCCTCCTCGGCAAAGCTGTTTTGCTTGGCAAATATACCGGTAAAGGCAAAGATGACCACAATCATCAGCATAATCAGAAAACTGCAGATTCCGCCGATGTAAATACTGCTGAATCCCCAAATCAGCACCATCGCCACCAGAGTCAGCACCTTGGTCGGAATCGTGATATACCAATGCTTAAAGTCGTGGCGCAAAATCCAGATGTAAAAGGCATACATCAGAGTGGTGGCCAGCAAGATGATGAGGGTTTGCGCAAAGTTCACGCTGATAAAAGCAATAAATATTTCCGTTATGAGTAACATGGCCGTGCTGAACAAAACATAGCTTATGTTATGGAAAATATTGTATTTTTTGATTTGGCGCAATATGATTTTTTCCAATATTTTCTTGGCTTTTTTGAAGCGGACATTGTTGGCATTGTTCACTTCAACGGCATTGCCCTGCTTTTTGAACAGCGTTTTGACGGCGCGGCGTTCCGCAGAAGTCAGTTTAGCCGTGCCCGAGTTCTTTTTGGTGATATAAACCCGATTATCGCTTTGCTGAATATCAACGGCATTTTTACGGAATAAATCCAAAATTTGCGCCACAAAGGCCACTCTGTCGTATTTATTCATCATAATAGTGCGCATCAGCGAACCGTTATAGGAAGGAGTGTATTTCCGATTTTTGCGGTCTTTTTTCAGGCTGAGCAACGACAACACAAACGAAATCAAAATAGCGGCCAAACCGAGAAACGCATACAAAATATTGCCCCAGTTGGTTAAGAAGTGCGAAAAATTACGGTTAAAGCCTTTAATAAAGACCGAATCGTCCATAACCGTCAACAGGTGCATCATTTCGCCGTTAAGCATCGGCGTAACGTTGGAAAATGCCACCACGTTAGGGCTTAAAATAAAGCGTCTGGTACGTTGCTGCGTCATTGATTCGGCACGTCCGACCAGCGCGACGGCATCATCAAATCCGTATTTTGCGGCAATATCGGTTTCCTGTCCGGCATTTTCGTTAAACAGAGGAGAATCGTAGCCGCTCGGCATACTGACAATAGCATTGGCCGACGTAATCAAAATATCCATCGGGCGACCGGTCAGGCTCCAATCCAAAAATTGTTTTTCCCCGGTCGAGGTAAGTTTGTTGTTGACGGTATAGCGGAAAACATAGGTATAAACCCCGGCATCCAGACGCTGGTTATATTTAGGCTTGATAACGATATTATCGCCGATTTCTTCTGCCATATAAGGTACTTCGGTACCGTTAACCGTAACGCTTTCCAGCATAAAATCGATTTTTTGGTATTTGGCGGCATATTTCGGAAACATACGCGATAAACCGTAAGCGAATTTTTCGTTGTTGGCTACCAGCGTGATGGTATCTTCAACCGTTAAATACCCGTTGGCCTGAACATCAATATAGCTTAAAAAATAAGCAATATGCTCGCGTGCCGGCGCCAAAATCCGACGACCGCTCGGCAAGGTGACGCCGACAGTCGGAATTTGCGGTTTTGCTTCCGGTTTGGCTTCGGCAAAAGAATAAAACTTCTGAGCTGCCTGTGCCACCGCGCGCATGGTCTGTTCGTCCTGTTTATATGCAGTTTCTTCCGAATCCGGCAACTTTCCGCCGAGAGAGGCCAGCGCTTTTTCATAAAATGTTTGAAACAAGCCCTTTTTATTTTGTTCTTCCTGTGCCTTAAGATATTCCGCCGAGTGCACGATATCGACGCCGATGGAATTATTTAAATCGGTATCTTTATCCATTATGGAGTGCGAAACTTCTTCAAATCTTTTCTTAAAGTATGCCCGTACTGCCCGCTCGTCTTTCGGGTCAGGCAACCAACTGTCGCCGCTTTTCTGCCACTCATCTTGAGATTGCGGGTGCGGCCGATTTCGCATTTCGGGAGAACCGAGCGGGAAAACCTCGGCCGACACCGTCGCGGCCGACAACATTACGAAACATATACTTATTACTGCCAAAAAAAACTTTTTCATAACCTTCGTCCTTGTATTTACAAATACGCTATACGTTGATAATATGCCTATAATATTTTATTGGCAACACATTAAAAAAGTTATAAGGAGATATTATATGAACAATAAAATCGCAGCAATAATTTTGGGCGCCGGAAAAGGTACCAGAATGAACTCGGATAAACCGAAAGTATTGATGCCGGTATGTGGCAAGCCGATGATTAATCATATTATCGATACGTTGAAAACCGTGCCGGTGGATAAAATAGTTACGGTGATTTCTCCGGAAGGTCATGATGTGGCCGCTGCCGTCGCCCCGTACGAAACCTGCGTGCAATCGGCACAGCTCGGCACCGGACACGCCGTTAATTGCGCCAAAGATTTGTTCAAAGGCTTTGACGGTACGATTCTGGTTGTATTCGGCGATACTCCGCTGATTACGGCCGCCACTTTCCGCCGTGCCGTTGCCAAAGTTGCCGAAGGATTTTCGGTGGTGGTTTTGGGCTTTGTGCCGGCAGATGCCGGGCGTTACGGCCGTCTGGTAATGAAAGGCTCGGAACTCGACCGCATTGTCGAATATAAGGACGCCAACGAAGAAGAACGCGCCATTACATTCTGCAATTCCGGAGTTATGGCCTTTGACGGCAAATATTTGTTTGATATTCTTTCGCGAATCGAAAACCATAATGCCGCCGGCGAATTTTATCTGACCGATGCGGTAGCCATCGCCCACCAAATGGGGCTGAACTGCACCGCCCTGGAGGGAAATCCGGAAGAAGTCGCCAGCGCCAACACTCTGGAAGAATTGGCACAGTTGGAAGTTTTTTATAAAAAGGCAATGTAATGGATAAAATTTTCCGATATCTGTATTATGCGGTTTTAACGCTTTTCGTCGGCGGTGTAATCTATTTGACAACAATGCTGTTTTTGGCGCCGCGCCAAGACGTTTATGACCGCGGCTTTATCGTTTGCACCAGAGAATTGGTTAATAACCTCTCCGGTTGCGAAAGAGGCAAAATGGGGTGCCCGCTCAAGTTTTTATGGCGCGATATGAAATGCAACGCCGGTATTATTTATACCGGTGCCGCCGATTGGCTGAAGGGAAAACAGAAAACACCGTGGGCAAATTATTTGTTTGAGCCGCAACTGACAGCGCCCGAAGACCAGGAAATATATCAAAGCAACGCGTTGAACGATATGATGGATATCGAATATCAAAACCAGCTTTTCGAACAAAAAAATCAGGAGTTGGAGGAAGCCAAGCAGCGCATGATTAACCCGGATAAAGATGTTCTGCTGTATAATCCGGATAACGCGGCTCCGGCCGCCGTTTTGCCGAATCCGACCGAACAGAAAGACCTGGAGGCCGACAAAGGTGATATCGCCGATGAGGCCGATATTACCATGACACCGCCGGAAAATCCGGAAACATCGGAAGCTGTCGCGCCGCAAAATAAAGACCTGTTGCAAGAGATTAAAAAGCAAACGGAAGATAAATTACGGAAAGGAAATTAAAACATGAAAAAAAATATGCCGGCTTGGGACTTGTCGGACTTATATAAGAGTATTGACGACCCGCAAATAAAAAAGGACTTGGAAACCTACCGCAAAAGCGCCGTAAAGTTTGCAAAAACCTATAAGGGGCGTCTGCACGAGCTTTCCGCCGATGAATTTTATGCGGCGATTAAAGATATAGAAGCACGCTCCAAATTGTCGGGACGCTTGGGCGGTTTTGCTTATCTTAATATGGTTACGCAGATGAAAAACACCGCGGCGGTCGCGTTTTATCAATCGATTGAAGAAAAAATGACCGACTATGTTAAGCCGATTGTATTTTTTTCGCTCGAATTCAACCAACTGCCTCAGGCCAAAATCAACGAATGGCTCAAAGACAAGCGCATAAAAAAATACCGGTATTGGATTAAGCGTCTGCGCAAATTCAAAGATTACGAGTTAACCGAGCCGGAGGAGCAAATTTTTATCGAAAAATCCATAACTTCCGGCGATGCCTGGGTGCGTTTGTATGAAGAAACGTCGTCGCGTTTGGTATATACGGTTGACGGCAAAAAATATAACGATGCCGAGCTCTCCAAACTCTTGCTCGATAAAGACGAAAAACTGCGCCGCAAAGCCGGCAAAGAAATGAATCGCGTTTTGTTTGAAAACAGCCATCTGTTTACCTTTATCTATAATATGATTATGAAAGATAAAGCGATTGAAGATGATAAGCGCGGGTTCAAATATCCGGTTTCCGCCCGCAATATGAGCGAAGATGTCAGTGATAAAAGCGTGGAGGTGCTGACCGCCACAGTTAAAAAACATTATAAAGATATTGCCCATCGTTTCTATAAGCTCAAAGCCAAGTGGCTCGGGATGAAAAAAATCAATTACTGGGACCGCAATGCGCCGCTTCCTTTTTCCGCCGATGTTAATTACACTTGGGATGAAGCGGTAAAAATCGTGTTGGATGCCTATAAGGCATTTTCGCCGAAGCTGTATGAGATTGCCAAAGACTTTTTTGATAACAACTGGGTGGATGTCCCGCCGCGCGACGGCAAACGCGGCGGTGCTTTCTGCAGTTCGCCGATTACCACTTGGCATCCGTATCTGATGCTCAATTTTGCCGGCAAGCAGAACGATGTGCTGACTTTGGCTCATGAATTGGGACACGGTTGCCACCATCAGTTGCGTATTAAAAACGGCGAGCTCAACGAACATACGCGTATGACTTCGGAAGAAGTGGCTTCGGTGTTTGGTGAGATGATCGTGTTTCAATCCATGCTCAACAACACCAAAGACGATAAGGCAAAGCTGTGTCTGATTGCCTCTAAGGTGGGCGATATGATTAATACAGCCATCCGCCAGATAGCATTCCATTGTTTTGAAACACGGGCGCATAACGAGCGTAAAAACGGTGAAGTTTCGGAAGAACGACTGAGCCAAATTTGGGTAGAAGAAATGCGCGAAAGTTTGGGTGATTATGTGGAGATTGACGAAGACAGCACGCACATTTGGTCGATGGTCGGACATTTCTTCTTTTTGCCGTTTTATGTATATGCTTATTCGTATGCCGATTGCTTTGTCAATTCGCTGTATCGCGTCAAAGAATCCGGAAAGGTCAAAGATTTTGCCGATAAATATTTGGATATGCTTTCCAAAACAGCTCTTGAAGATTATGCCACGATCCTCAAACCGTTTGCGCTTAATCCGAACAACGCCGAGTTTTGGGAATACGGGTTGGAGCTGATTTCGTCTTATATTGATGAACTGGAAAAGCTCGATAAAAAAATCAGCAAAAAATAACGGCTTCGTCCGCTAAAAAAAGAGAAAGGCTTTATCATTGCTGATAAAGCCTTCTTTTACGGACCTAATAATATTTCGGGAAATTAGAACACGTATCTGACGTTACCGCCGATACCCCAAGCGTCATAATGAGAACCGAAGGTGTAGTTGCCGAATACGCCAACCGAGAAGCCGGTAGTCAGATTGGTATCCGCACCGATTTCGATTCTGCCCAAGGTTTCATTATCCAAAGTCTTCTTATACTCTCTGTCATCAACTTTAACCTTGCCGCCGTCCGGAATGGTCTGGATAATCGACGGTTTAACGTAGCCGGTTGTCGGCAACTGTTGAGAGTTGTTGAACTGATGTTCAAGCTTCAGAGCGGCTTCGATTTCAAAGCTGTTAATCTTGCCGATGGAAATTTCCTTACCGTTGCTGGTATGACCCTTATCATATTTGATGTAGTCATAAGTTCCGCGTACCGACGGGGTTAAAGTATCACGACGCGTCAGCTTGACATCATAACCGATTTCAGCCTGTACGCCGAGGTGCTTACCTTTAATCGAGCCTTTAACACCGTTATCGGCCTTAATATCACCGTCGAGCTTGCCGGCATAAACTGCGCCCATGAGGTACAATTTATCGATATATTTACGATAGTAAAGTCCGGCTGACAAGCTCTTGAGCTCAAACTCGCCGCCCTGTTCCGAGAAGTAGTAGCTCGGATCGCCGTAGTGCTTCTGGTTACCGTCGTTTTCGTACTTACCGAAACGATATGAACCGAACACGCCGATTAAATCCGTACTTGTCGGTTGGAAATCGACACCGGCATCAATACCGAGCAACTTAAAGTCGGTATCAAACGGTTTTTCAAAAGTACCCTGACGATAGAACGGGGTTGCCCACAATCTGGTCTTCGGGCTGCCTTGTTCATATTGGCAGAACGAATTATCGCAGTTATCTTTGTAGCAACTGCATTGACCGCGGTTGGTCTTATCCAACGGGAATCTGAACGAACGCAACTGTTCCAACGTAGCCCGCGGAATGGTAATCGATACCATTTCTTCCGGAGTAATGCCCGGAACCGGAGCTGCACTGCCGCGATACAGGAACCAATCGTAAACCGAGCCGTTCTGGTCATAACCGATGCTGATTTTATAATCATCGTTGACGGCGTTTACAACGTTCCATTGATAGCCTTCCAAGCCTTCGTCATACTGAGTTTTGGCAAAGTAAATACGTTGGCTTTCATCAAGTTTGATTTGTTTGTAGTCATTACTTTCCAAATCAACCAACGTAATCTTGGTGGTGCCCGAAACCGCCTTATCAATCACGATAACTTCGGATTCATAGTGGTCACCGAAGTAGGTACCGAAATCATAACCTTCTTTTTCTTCAGGTACCAAAACGTGTTCATTATCGCCTCTGATAAGATGGTCGTTATCCATGTTGATATAGATGGCGCCGTTCTCGCTTTCGAGAGTGCCGATATGGATATTTTTGGTAATGAAGTTATCGGATGCCGTGGTAACAATACCGCGGTTGACAAGGGTTGTCGCAATTTTGATATCCGTATCGCCGGAGGTCTTTTCATCCGGATACATCTTACCGGCAATACCGTTTTGCGGCTTATCATCATAAATAATCAAACCGTTGTTCTCGATATAGTTACCGAGAGTGAAGTTTCTGTATGTGCTGTCATAATCGCCGTAATACAGAATGGCCTTCTTATTATCGATATAAAAATCGTTATTTTCCAAAGTATCGTTTTGCGAGGTCAAATAGATATACGAATCGCCCGTACCTTCCATGTTAACCACGCTGTCCTTCATCGAAATGCTCGGGTCAAAGTGAATATAACCCGTGCCGGCACCGTTTGCGCCGTCAATCAAGTTCAACTGGGTCTGCTTAATAACATACTTACCGGTACCGGTAAAGGTTGCGCCCAAATCAACTCTGGTGGCGTTTTCATCGATGCTGCTGGTGGTAGCGTTTGATGAATTGCGTTCAACCGGTACGGAGTTATTACCGATGAACGAAATGGTAGCCGAATAGTTATCCAGCTTCTTCATAAAGACGTTATCCTGACCGAAGTTTTCAAATTTTACCGCACCGGTTCCGCTGAGCGTAAACGTGGTATCACTGGCATAATATTTTCCTTCTCCGTCATTATAGGTAACGTCGCCGTAAATAGCACCACCGGCGCTGCTTACTTCGTGTCTGTCCGCACTTACGTGCGTTTTGATATCTCTGTTGCCGGTGAAGACTACGGATTTCGCAATAACGGCGTCGATTTTACCGCCTCCGTTATAGATAGCGCCGCCCTGTCCGTTTCTGGCTATATGACCTTCATCGTCAATACCGGCACGGTTATTGCTGAATATGATATCTTGCGGCTGATATCCCAATTCGGTGTCATGTACACCGAGTTTTAATGTACCTGTATTGTTGGCGATAGCACCACCGTAAGGGGTTCCGTTCATGAAGCCTTCGGACGTCATAACGTAGTTATTGGTAAAGGTGGCGTCCAAAATCGTCATATCACCGTCGTTATAAATTGCACCGCCCCAAGCATAAGTTTTATCAGCCAGATCATCCAGCACTATTGCATAGTTATGGTTGAAGGTTGCATGATTAATATTAGAGACAACACCGATTTTCGGCTCAGTATCCAAACTCTTACCGTTATAAATGGCACCGCCGTAACTTTGATAGCGAGCTTCAGCACTGTTATCTTTAAAGGTATAATTAGACGCTACCGACGATATAAGGCCGCTGTTGAAATTCAATGTGGTACCTTCGTTGGCGATAGCGCCGCCGCGAGCACTTCCCGATTTCGGATTAACGGTAGCCAAAGCCTTATTGCTATCAAATTTGGTAGTACCGCTGATATCCAAGTGTCCGTCATCGGATTTGATGGCAGCAGAAGTATCCGCATACGGATATTGTCTGTCGGTATTAAAGATTGCGCCGCCGTATGAGGTATAACCGGTCACATAGTTATTCAGGAAAGTATCGCTCTCGATGGTAAACTCGCCGGCATTATAAATAGCACCGCCGCGCGCCATATAGGTCACGCCGTTAGGCAACAATGCCTGCTGTGATTTCTGTTCCCAATCGTAGAGAATATTGGTGTAAACATCAGAGGTAACAGCCTCTCTTACCACATCATAAGCCTCCGGTCTCTGCATATTTTCGTTACCGGTATGGTTATATTCAAAAGTATCTTCTTTTGATGAGAATTTACCGATAAAGACGTCTCGGCCGTAATTGCCCGCGTACGCGCCGTTATAAATGGCACCGCCGTCAGCGTACGTAAACTGCATGGTATAGTTGTTGATATAAGTCGATCCTTGGCTGGCGACATAACTTGAAGGAGAACTTGCATCATAAGCACCAACGTTGGAGATAAAGCCGCCGGCTGCGATTGCTGCATCGTTATCCGGCTGGAAATTGGTAACGCTGTTGTTTTTGAACGTACTTCCGTAAATATCAACCCGTCCGCTGACCGGGCTTCCCGTGTGTAAATCCGTATCATTACGAATCACGCCGCCGCCCTGGTTCGGAGTAAGACTGCTCAAAGTGCCGTTCAGCAAGTTGTGCTTATCACTTACGGTAGCCGGTACCTTAATATAGGTAGTTTCATCCGGATGATCCGGATCTTGCGGCTGAGTACCGAAGAAAACGGTGCTGTAGTTAACAAGCCAACCGGCGGAAGAATTGACTGCAGAAAACATTTCTTTTGTATTCGTGTTTGCCATACTTCCGGTAATATATAATTTTCCGTATGTACCGACCGGTGTCGTACCTTCGTATTTACCGACGGTAGTACCCATTCCTTTCAACAAATCAAGTTCGTGGCTCGGTGAGTTTACACCGGTAATATGGGCTGCCTGCGCTTGCGACGCAAAAACCAACATACCGGCAGCGACCAGATTCAATAAAGCGCACTTTTTCAATACGCTTCTGTATTGCGAGGATAAAACCCCTATACCATTACGGCTAAGCTTAAGCATAATCTTTCTCCTTATATACTTTTCTGCGTACAGATTAAGACGAATTTATTAATATTTTAATAACAAGACAAAAAAATATTTT
>JAEEMQ010000010.1 GCA_016283295.1 Alphaproteobacteria bacterium | reverse complement strand
CCGGTATACCTCTGCCAACCGACGAGATTGACATGAGTGCCGAGAGATTTGCTCAACAGATGGAACAGCCGTGGGTATCTCATGAAATCCATGAAGGCGAACAAGTTACCAATGTTACCGATGCCGAAGTGAGTGCCGGTATTCCTCTGCCGACCGACGAAATTGATATGAGTGCCGAAAGATTTGCTCAACAGATGGAACAGCCGTGGGAATCTCACGAAATACACGATGCAGAACAGGAGAATTTTCAAGAACTCGACATGTCGCAAGAAAACGTGAGAGCCATGGAAAATGAAGCTTATGCTCAACAAATGGAGCAACAATGGACATCTCACGAAGTGCAGGACGGCGAACAGGTTACCAATGTTACCGATGCCGAAGTGAGTGCCGGTATACCTCTGCCGACCGACGAACTTGACATGTCGCCGGAAAATGTTGCCGCGATGGAAAATGACGGTGCTACTTTCTCCGCATTACAGCAGGCCGGGCAACGTGTAATGGATAATGTTGATTTGAATGCCGGCGAAACGATTGATTTGGCCTCTTCGGAAGGATTACAAGCCGATCCAAACACTTTCTCCGCATTACAGCAGGCCGGACAACGTGTAATGGATAATATCCAAGGCCACGATGCGCCGGCACCGGAAGCTCCGCAACCGCAAACCATTACCCTTAATCCGCCGGCAAACGCCGCAAGCGCCAGAGCCAAAATGGATAAAGTAATGGATGATGCCGCGCAGGCATTCGCCGGAATTCCGGGAGTTAAACTCGAACGCGGAACGGTTGATATCAGCAACGGTGAATTCAAATTTACTCCGCGGGAAGCCCCTGCGGCCGAACAGGCGGCTCCGGCAGCCCCTGCTGCTCCTACGGCCGAACAGGAATCTCCGGCAGCCCCTGCCACTCCGACGGTTGAAGGTCATGAGGCGGAAGCGGTAAGTCCGGATATCGCCGAGATGGCTAAAAAAATCCAATATATGAATACGGTTAACAATGCCGAAGAAGGTTCGTCGAAATATATCGACCCGCAAAAAACCGCGCAAAAAATGCACGACCTTTACGGCGAAAATGCTTCAACCCTGTTGAACGAAGCCATAATGGCGCCGAATGATGTTAACGGCCATGCCGACGGAGCCATTACGAGCAGAGCACAAACCTATTCGCGTGAAGCGGTTGACTATCTGGCCAACCTGTCGCCGGAACAAGCTAAAGAATACGCCGATCGGGCTTTATCGCCGGCTGAGCTCGGACCGGACAAGAGCCCGCAGGAAAAACTGCAGGAAGGTCTGGCGGATATGAAGGCCAACAATCCGGAACAATACGGCGACCTCACCTCGGCGGTCAGCCAGCTTGCCAACGGTGGAAACCTTGAGGATGCCCTCATGCAGTTGGCTCTCCAAATGATGAAACAGGCCGGATATGCCGATACTCCGGAAGGTCAGCAGGCATTTACTCAAGACGCACAAGCGGCAATCCAGCAAATTGAACATGCCGAGAACTTGGAAAGAGTCAAAGCCGGTCCGGAAATTCCGACGGTTGAAGGTGTGGCCTTAACCAAGGAAAATGCCGACCCGATGCAGATAAAACCGATAGAGCTCGACAGTTACGGCTATCTTAAAGGTTCGGCCGAAGCGCAGAAACACGATGAAGATATGAAGGCTTATCATGAGCTGTATAAAAACGACCCTAAAAAGTTCAAAAAAGCCAAAGAAGGCTACGAAAAGGCCGCAGAAAACGGAGAAATGACCGGTCAGGCTAAGTATAACCTCGATGTCATCAACACCGTGGAAAAAGAAGAAAAGCTCAAAGAACAAATGCTTAAAGACCAGGAAAAGGCCGCCAAGCAGATTAAAAAGCTGGAAAAGAAAATTGAAAAGGCCAAGAGTAAGGGTAACGACGAGAAAGCCAAAGCCCTGCAGGGAGAACTGGATAAGCTGATGAAAGAACAAGGCTTAAAGAAAGAAGACGAAGGCAAGGACGGTAAGGCCGGTAAAGAAGGTAAAGAGGCTAAGGACGGTAAAGAAGGTAAAGAAGGCAAGGAAGGTAAGGAAGCCAAGGCCGGCAAAGACGGTCAAACCGCCGCCGGACAGCCGAAGGATACGCCGGTTACCGAAACCGAATATGCCGAATCTACGCAAAACGGCTTTAAGATTACCAAAGGCAACGAGGTACGCACCGTAACGTTTGAAAACGGCGGACGCATCATGCACTTTACAGTCAATGACCAACCGATGACACAAGCTCAGGCCAATCAGTTTATGAAAGACCTGCAGCAAGCGCCGAATTTGGACCAAGAAAAAGTCGGTTTGGCCGTGGTTCAGAAAAACATCAACGAGATGAGCGGCTCGCAAACCTATGCCAAGGAAAGCACCAAGCAACAAGGTACTCAGGACAATACTTTGAGCCTGAACAATCTGGTTGCCATGCAAAAAGGCGGCAACTCAATGGGCTAATCCCCCGCTTTGCTGAGAAAAATCAAGCTTTGCCATCCAGAACTTTTTGCAAAGCCGTCAGGTCGTGTTCATAAGCCGCCAACGCGTCATTATAGATTTTGCAGATTTTACCGTCTGTAATAGTGATTTTATGGCTTTCTTCCACGATTTGCGAAACCATCCGCAGCTCGTCGGTCGGCGATACCGTCGGCAACGGCGGATGCCGCGGCTCCGGGCATTCGTTCAAAAACTTGTTTTCAAAGGCAAAACGCGCACTGTCCAAATAGCACAACAACGCGTATTTTTTAAACAACTTCTGCACATCATGCCGAATGGTATCGACCCGCGCCGAATCAGCAACTTTGTGCTCGGCGGCGTAATCCTGCATAGCCTTGGCAAATTTGCGGTTATCGGCCAACAAAATCTGCGCTAAGGTCAGCAACTGCGGCTGATGCGCCATCCGCTGCAACTGCGCCACCATATTGCACAACATATCGGCACAGGTTTTGGAAACCTTATTACCGAACAATTTCATTTCATAAAAACAATGAGTTACGCAAAAATCATCAGCCAAAGGATGATGCGATTTCAAAATTTGCGCCGCCTCATTCAAATAGTATTTCATACGCTTTTTATTCAGCCGATACAGCGGGTGAGCCAGACCGAAACGCCGCATGGCCGTATCGTACGTCTGCGCAAAATCCTTAATCAGCGACAAATCGACGGCCTCGGGATTTTTTTGCAATTCCGCTTCCGACTGCAGCCAGATTTCGCCGTAAACCCGATGAATATCCTTCATTTTCAGGGCAAATGTCGCCGGAATCAGCGTTGCGGCGATTTTCTTTTTTTGCGCCGATTGCCGATTGACCGTAACCAAATCGAGCACCTTGCGGGCGCGCCCTATTTCCGGCACATTTTCGGGAATAATTATATTTTCCGCCAAATCGTGCTTATAGCGTTCGTATTCTTCAAACAAGCGCGTGTTGCGGCCGATATCGTGGGTCACCGATTTAACGCATTTTTTAACCGTAGCCCCCGGCAACAGGTACGGCACAATTTCCGCATGCCTTTTATCGACCAGCGTATAACCGTTTGAATTTTTGATATTATATTGCAAATCAACACATTCCGCCGCGTTATTTTGCGGACGGAGAAAAGACTGTTCCAGAGCGTATCGTAAAAAAGCCTTATCGTTCATTGTTGTCCCCTTTAGGGGTTATCTTATTGCACAAGCGTTATTTTTTCGTTAAAAAAACTCGTTTTTTTGTTTTGTGTATAATGCGGTTAAGCATTGAAATTTATCAAATATTGTGCTATTTTCGCCGTAATGTTTTGTAATGTATATTAATCAAAGGAAAAATCAATGTCGGGAAATGCACGATATAACGGAAAAGAAACTTGGGAAGAATGGCGCGAAACTTGGCAAAACGAGGAGCGCTACAACTTTCGTACCATCGAGAAAAAATGGCAAAAAATTTGGGAAGACGAAAAGGCTTATAAGGTAGATATCGACCATAACAAAGAAAAATTCTATGCTTTGGTTGAGTTCCCGTATCCGTCGGGTGCCGGCTTGCACGTAGGCCATCCGCGTTCGTATACCGCGCTCGATGTAATTGCTCGCAAAAAACGTATGCAGGGCCTCAATGTTTTGTATCCGATGGGCTTCGATGCCTTCGGTCTGCCGGCAGAAAACTATGCCATCAAAACCGGTGTACATCCGGCCGTTTCCACCAAACAAAATATCGAAACCTTTACCCGTCAGCTCAAATCGCTCGGTTTTTCGTTTGATTGGGACAGATGTTTCAACACTTGCGATCCGGAATATTATAAATGGACGCAATGGATGTTTATTCAATTCTGGAAACACGGATTAGCCTATAAGGATAAAATGGCGATTAACTGGTGTCCGTCCTGCAAAGTCGGACTTGCCAACGAAGAAGTCGTCAACGGTCATTGCGAGCGCTGCGGGGCTGAAGTGGTACGCCGCGACAAGGAACAATGGATGCTCGCCATTACCAAATATGCCGACCGTTTGATTAACGATATCGAAACGGTTGATTTCATTGACCGTGTCAAAACCACACAAATTAACTGGATTGGGCGCTCAGAGGGTGCTGAGTTGGAATTTGAGCTCACCGACGACAGCGGCAACAATTTAGGCAAAAAAATGGTGGTTTACACTACCCGTCCGGATACGATTTTCGGTGCAACTTATTGCGTTATGGCGCCGGAACATCAGTTTGTAAAAGACTTAATGGATAAGTTTGAAAATGCCGCCGAAGTGCAGAATTACGTTAACGAAACGGCAAAAAAATCCGAACTGCAACGTACCGCCGATACCACCAAGACCGGTGTGGAATTAAAAGGTATTAAAGCCCGCAACCCATATACCGGCACTTTAATTCCGGTATTTATATCCGATTATGTTCTGACCGGATACGGCACCGGCGCAATTATGGCGGTTCCGGCGCACGACCAACGCGACTATGATTTTGCCAAAGTGTTCAATCTGCCGATTATTCAGGTATTGGCCGGCGGCGACATTTCCAAAGAAGCCTGGGAAGAAGACGGCACGCACATTAACTCCGGTTTTATGGACGGCATGGATAAAAAAGACGCCATGGCCGCCGCCATCAAATATGCCGAAGAACACGGTTTCGGCCACGCTAAAGTCAATTTCAAGCTGCGTGATTGGGTGTTCTCGCGTCAACGTTATTGGGGTGAGCCGATTCCGATGGTTTATTGCGAACATTGCGGTTGGCAACCGGTTCCGGAAGATCAGTTACCGCTGACGTTGCCGGATGTACCGGATTATCGCCCGAACGATAACGGCGATTCTCCTCTGGCCAACGCTACCGAGTGGGTAAATACCACCTGCCCTAAATGCGGCGGACACGCCCGGCGCGAAACCGACGTAATGCCGAACTGGGCCGGTTCGTCGTGGTATTTCCTGCGTTATTGCGACCCGCACAACGATAAGGAATTTGCCTCTCCGGAAGCGCTCAAATATTGGATGAACGTAGATTGGTACAACGGCGGTATGGAGCATACCACACTTCACTTGCTCTATTCCCGTTTCTGGCACAAATTCCTCTATGATTGCGGCTATGTGCCGATGCCGGAGCCGTATCAAAAACGCACTTCGCACGGTATGATTTTGGCGGCCGACGGCGAGAAAATGAGTAAATCACGCGGCAACGTGGTTAATCCGGATGAGATTGTCGAAAACTACGGCGCCGATACTTTCCGTTTGTATGAAATGTTCATCGGTCCGTTCGATCAGGTGGCAATGTGGTCGGAAGAAAGCTTAAACGGCGTATATCGCTTTGTCAGCCGCGTATACTCCCTGTTTACCAAAGTTTATGCCGACAAAGATGCCCCGATGAACTCCGAAGATTTGCGCGAAATGCATCGCTGCATTTTGGATGTTTCCGAGCGTATCGAGCAGATGAAGTTCAACACGGCGGTTTCGGCTCTGATGACCTATGTCAACTATCTCGGCAACAAAGATAAAATTCCGGCGACCATGTATGAAACTCTGTTGAAGCTGTTGTCGCCGTTTACTCCGCATTTGGCGGAAGAAATGTGGGCTCGTTTGGGCCACAACACGCTGATTGTTGCCGAAAGCTGGCCGGAAGGCGATGCCAAACTGGCGGAAAACAACGTGGTTACCATCGGCGTACAGATGAACGGAAAAATGCGCGGTACCATTACCATTGCCAAAGACGCGGCCAACGATGTGGCCGAGGCCGAAGCCTTGAAGCTCGAAAACGTGGCACGCCAACTTGAGGGCAAAACCATCAAGAAGGTAATCGTGGTACCGAATAAAATCGTTAACATTGTAGTGGGAATGTAAAAGTGGTGGCAACAAAGAAAATATTTACGGCAGCGTTCTTGATTTGCGGTCTTTCCGCCTGCGGTTTTGAGCCGTTATACGTTGAAAAAACCGGCGGCGATGATTTATGGTATTATAACAATCAGTATGATGCCGATATTGTCAAGCAAATGGCGCAAATCAAAATCAACGCGGCCGGCGGTCGTATGGGGCAGCTGATTAAAAACGAATTGATAGATATGTTTAACCCATACGGCGCGCCGAAAAATTCCGAATATTTTTTGAAGATTCACGCGCCCGTATCGCAGACGGTACAACAAGCTCTGCGTGATGATATTACCGCCACCCGCGAAAAAGTTACATACACCGTCAATTATGAACTTTGGAGCAATACAAAAGGCAAACTCATAAGCGGCGACAGTTCCACGATTTTGAGTTACGACTTGCTTGATAATCCTTATTCCACCACCATGGATAAGAAAAAAATCGAAAAAGACGGCGCCAAAATCATTGCCAACGATATAGCCCTCAGAATCGGTGCTTACTTCCACTCCGTCAACACCAAGGTGGGCAATCCCGATGAATTTTAAACCGGCACAGCTTGAAAGTTTTTGCAAAAATCCCGACCCGGCCGTCAAGTGCATTGTCCTGTACGGCAATAACGAAGGCGAGATTTCCATGTTGCAAAAACAATGTGCCGAAGCGGCGTGCGGCTCAACCGACGATGCGTTCCGCTATTGTTTGCTGCAAATGGAAGATATTTCCAAAGACGGCGGCGAAGTTTATGCCGAATTCCACTCGCAGTCGCTGATGGGCGGCAGACGGGCGGTTGTGGTGCAAAACGCCGACAACAACCTGACACCGCTGATTAAAAATATGTTGCCGGATACACCGTCGGAAAATCTGCTGATTTTGACCTCGACGGTTTATAAAAAAAGCTCGGCCTTAATCTCTTGGGCCAAAGACCGCAAAGACATAATGCTGGTCGGTTGTTACGAAGACCGCGAAACCGATATTGCCGCCGATGTCGAAACCATGCTGAAAGCCAAAGGGCTGATGGCCGATAACGCCACGTTGCAGGTGTTGCGAGCACGGCTTTCGCCGGACCGTCGTCTCAACCAGAGCGAGATTGATAAACTGGCTATGTATATGGGCGAGCGCACCACCGTAACCGTGGAAGACGTGAAAAATGCGGTCAGCGATGTGGCCGGCGCCAATATTGAGGATTTGTGTTATTACACCGCCGGCGGTCAAGCCTTAAAGGCCTGTGCCATGTTCAATCGCCTGCTCAAAGAAGGCGAAGAGCCGGCAACTCTGGTACGGCAGCTGGAATATCACTTCGGGCGGTTGCTGGAAGCTTCGGCGCAAATAGCTGACGGCAAATCCGCCGACGAGGCCACAAAATTTTTCAATTTGATGTTTTATCGCAAAAATGATTTTTATAAGCAACTGCGGATATGGCATAAAGAGCAGCTTTTAAGCGCCATCAACACCCTTTATGAATGTGAGCGCGATTGCAAAACCACTAATATGCCGGCCGAACAAATCGCCGGCTACACCGTATTGCGTTTGGCCAAATTCGCCGCCAAAAACAACGTTTAACTTGCTGATTTTCAAAAACTTATTTTCGTACCGCCCCACTCCACGACGGTAAAGCCGGTGCGTGTCGGTGCTTCTGTCGGCAAAATTTGCGGCTCAATTTCCAACGGCTCCTCAAGATTATCATACTCCATCATTACCCGAATTACCGTTTGCGGTTTCGGCGTAATCAGCAAAGGCATATTTTTATTTTGCTCCGCCATCGTCTGAAAACGAATATAATTATACGGCGAATCTTCCAGCTGCGGCAGCCAATAAACAATAAATTCCTCCGCCTCTCGTTCATTCAAGCCCAACTGCGCCAATTTTTCTTCCAAAAAAGCAATCGTATCTTCGCCTTTAACCACAAAACCTTCGCTCGGATGCGCCACGGAAACCGTATTTTTGCCTTCCCAATACAAGGCATAATAATGCCGCCCCGTTGCCATGTCGGTCAAATTACCGTCCGGCTCGGCCCGCACCTGCCAATAATCCTTATATTTCGGATAAGTGTGCAACGTGTTTTCCGGATACCCCAACTCAACCCGTACCTCCGTCGTTTCTTGCGGATAGAGATAAATTATGGGCTTATCCATATATTCCAATGGCTTGTAACAATAACAATGTATCCCTCTACACACCCAATCACCTTCTTCATAACCGGAGCTACCATCCATAATCAAACCACTGCGAAAATATCCGCAATTATGGAATCTCGGAGTTCTGTACCAAAATAATAACAGTAAAGCAGTAACAGCCGCGGCTAACAGTATTATACCTGAAATTTTGAGCCAGCGTGCCCATAAAGGTTTTATTTTTACGATATTATCATACCCGACTTTATAAATATGCCCTTTTACCTCAAATTTAAGAAGTCTTTCATCTATATCGTTATGAAAAGCTTTAGCGATAACCTTCTTAATTTTTTCCTCTTCATTAAAGGTAATTATGTATTTTGTACCTGCATTGATTTCCTCAGGTCGCATAACAACCCCCTGTTACTTCAAAAACTTATTGTTTTTCGGGAAGCCGAACGGCACCAGTTTACCCACTTGGGCGCGATGTCCGAGCCAGGTTATCAACTCTTTTTCGGTACTGATTCCGCCGGCGCGATTATAGCTGAAACCCTCCTCGCCCTTAAAGAACTGAATGTCGGTAATACTGCCGTCTTTGTATCTTTGCAGCAAAACTCCGTGTCCGCGCGCCATCGTCGGAATTTCCTCGGCCTTGAACACCAAAAGTTTGCGGTTTTCGCCCACGGTTGCCACATAATCGCCGGTAACCTTGACGCAGAACTTAATCACCTCGCCGTCGGCCACGTTCATAATCTTGCGCCCGTTGCGAGTTTGCGCCAAAATGTGATTCTCGTCCACAATAAAGCCGTAAGCCTTATCCGAGGCAATCAGATATTTGGCATCCGGCTCATACACAAACATCGCCGCAATATCGTCGGTTTGCGCCAAATCTATCATCAGGCGCACCGGCTGGCCGAAACCGCGGCCGCTCGGAATATCGCCGGCAGCGATGTTGAAGAACTTGCCTTTATTGTCGAGCAACACGATTTTGTCGGTGGTTTGCGCATGAACGGCAAAGGCCAAAGCGTCGTCGTCTTTGAACTTAAAGCCCTCGTTCAAATCGGCATAACCCTTCAAACAACGTATCCAGCCTTTCTGCGACAAAATAACGGTTATCGGCTCTTTTTCTATCCATACTTCAGGCGTAAATTCAATCTCCGCCGGCGGTTCGGCAATTTCGGTACGACGCCGTCCCAGTGCGGTTTTCTTGCTGTATTTTTCCTTAATGCGCTTAATTTCCTCGGCAATTGCGGCCCAACGTTTGGCTTCATCGCCGACCAACACTTCGAGCCCCGCCTTTTCCGCCAGCAAATCGGTATGCTCGGCCTTGATTTCTTCCTCGTCGAGCTTGCGCAAATTGCGAAGTTTCATATTCAAAATCGCCTCGGCCTGATTATCGGTCAGCTTAAACGTTTGCATCAACACCGCTTTCGGCTCGTCTTCCTGGCGAATGATTCTGATTACTTCATCCAGGTTGAGATAAGCGATTAGATAGCCTTCAAGGATTTCAAGTCTTGCATTAATTTTACTTAATCTGAAATTGATTTTACGTAAAAAAACGTTATTTCTGTGAACTAAATAATCATGCAAAACCTGCTTTAGACTCATCACCCGCGGCACCCCGTCCAAATCGAGCACGTTCATATTCATATTGAACTTGGCTTCCATATCGGTCTGCCGATACAGCTGTTCCATCAACACCGCCGCATCCACCGTGCGATTTTTCGGCTCCAACACAATACGGATATCCTGCGCCGATTCATCTCTGATATCGTTCAACAGCGGCAATTTTTTATTCAACAGCAACTCGGCGATTTTCTCAATCAGCTTTGACTTAACCACCTGATACGGAATCTCGGTCACCACAATCTGATATTGCCCGTGTCCCAAATCCTCGGTCGTCCACTTGGCGCGAATACGGAAATTTCCCTTACCTTGCTTATAGTTATTCAAAATCGTTTCAAACGAATCAACCAACATGCCGCCGGTCGGAAAATCCGGTCCCTGCACCTTGCGTACCACCGCTTCTTCGCTGCACTCCGGGTTATCAATCATCAACAACAGCGCATCACTAAGCTCGCTTAAATTATGCGGCGGAATATTGGTCGCCATACCCACGGCAATACCCATCGAGCCGTTACACAGCAAATTCGGCACCATCGCCGGCATTACCACCGGTTCGCTGTCCTCGCCGTCATAAGTGTCGGTAAAGTCCACCGCGTCGGAATTCAGCCCGTCCATCAAATCCATGGCAAATTCGGTCAATCGCGCTTCTGTATATCGCATGGCCGCGGCCCCGTCGCCGTCAACATTACCGAAGTTACCCTGCCCGTCAACCAGCGGATAACGCACCGAAAAATCCTGCGCCAGACGCACCATCGCGCCATAAACCGCGCTATCGCCGTGCGGATGGTATTTACCGATAACATCGCCGACCACGCGAGCACATTTTTTGAAGCTGTTTTTCGGGTCGAGATGCAACTGCCGCATCGCATACATCAACCGCCGATGCACCGGTTTCAAGCCGTCGCGCACATCAGGCAACGAGCGCGATACAATGGTCGACATCGCGTACGACAAATAGCGTTTACTCAATTCCTCTCCGAATTGCACGTCTTTTATTTTTTGCGCTTCATCAACCATTATCTCACCCTAAATCTTATACATTTTCCCGAATTTCAGCAGATTAACCCGATTTTCCGGTAATTGCAAGTTATGCTGCGCCAGAAAATTTTTCTGCAAAAAGCTGCCGGTCATCGCCAGAACATCAGCAATTTCCTTGTGTTGCGGCCGATAGTTTTTCTGTGCTATATACTGCGGATAAGCAAACAATTTATCCTTATACGGTGCTCCGACTTCGGCACACACCGCACGTCCGGTCTTCGGCGAAACATAAAGCAAATCCGTATGTTTGCCGGTAACCGCACATTCTTTGATATCCAGACCGATACCCAGAAAATCCAGCAAATAAAACTCAAAAAACGAATAATACGCCAGCCAGTTATCGTCGTTGATATGCTCAAAAAAATCATCCACCGCGCCATAAAACGAGCCCAAGTCGTCGTTTTGTGCCACACATTCGTCAAGCAACCGACACAGCGAAACCAGCGCCTCGATTTTATCTTCGTTCAGCACAAAATCGGCGGTGTGCGAACGCACCAGTTCAACCCCGCGCAAACTCAGCATATTTTCTTCCACCCGCGCATAAGCATTGAACGAAATATAATTACCGATTTGAAAAACGCCCAAACCTCGTTTATTGAGCGCCCCTTTGACATAGCCGACAATTTTGCCTTTATGCGGACAAACAAGCGTCACAATCGCTGATTGTTCGCCGTGTTTTCGCAATTTTATGATATATCCTTCGCCGCTGAATTGCATATTCTACCTGTCAATAAAACCCTGTTGTCCCTTTTATAGCACAAAATTCTTAATATTCTTTTATCAAAGTTTTATTGATTTTATCGAATGCCATCAACTCGGTCAGCACCCGCTCCATATCGCTCAACTTTATGGAGTTAGGCCCGTCGGAGAGCGCCTTATCCGGGTTTTCGTGAGTTTCGATAAACACACCGGCCACGCCCACGGCCACCGCCGCTCTGGCCAACACCGGTGCAAACTCGCGCTGTCCGCCGGTAGTTCCACCCAAACCTCCCGGTTGTTGTACCGAATGGGTAGCATCAAAAATCAGCGGATAGCCGGTATCTTTGGCAATTTGCGGAAAAGCCCGCATATCCGTAACCAAAGTATTATAACCGAAACTGGTACCGCGCTCGGTAATGCAAATATTATGATTTCCGGAATCTTCGACCTTCTTTACGATATTTTTCACATCCCACGGTGCCAAAAACTGGCCTTTTTTGATATTAACCACCTTGCCGGTTTTGGCCGCCGCCACCACCAAATCGGTCTGCCGGCACAAAAACGCCGGAATTTGCAGCACATCCACATATTTAGCCACTTCGGCGCATTGCCATACTTCGTGAATATCGGTCAAAATCGGCAAATCCGGATACAGCTTGCGAATTTGCTCAAAGGTTTTCATTCCTTCTTCCAGCCCCACACCGCGCGCGCTGTTGATCGAGGTACGGTTAGCCTTATCAAACGAAGCCTTAAAAATATACGGCAGCCCGAGTTTTTGCGTAATTTCCACCAACGAACCGGCAATAAAAATCGCGTGTTCGCGGCTCTCTATCTGGCATGGTCCCGATATAAGCGCCAACGGCAGTTTATTGCCGAGCGCCACCTTCCCGATTTGGATAGTTTTCTGTTCCATATTACCTCCTATATACGCAAACGGGCAAACATAAAGAACACGTTTCCGTCGTTTTTAACGCCCGGAATATACGCCCCGTGTACTTCAAAATTGCGATATCCCGCACCGACCAGCGGCAACGGCAACGGCACCGGAATATAGTGATATTCGTGGCGTTGGGTCAGACCCAATGTATAGCCGACACCGGCATGCCATTGGTCTTGTTCGCCGGCAAACCAGTTCCATTGACGAGCGTAGCCGAAATATGTTTCAAAATACGAGTTGGAATCCTTAAAACCGAGAGCATACAACCCCGACCATGTTCCCTCTTCGTTGCTGTGCGAAATACCGAAACCCGCGCCCCACGGATATTCGTTATATCTGTCGAGGTGTTCTCTGTCATAGGTCAAACGGTTATGCCAGGCATAGAACGGTACAAACAATTCATAATCGTGCTCATACCACACTTCTTTGATGTCGTTTTTCAAAAAATTATAACTGTCGGCCCACCAACTGGCTTCTGCCCGCAAACCGAAGCAGCAACCGAGTAACACCACAGCCGATAAAAGTTTCGTTCTCATATCAGTTTCCTTTATTCTTCTTCGTTATCTTTCATATCCGGCGTCACGATGCCGCATGATATCACATATTTAATGCCGTCTTCAACACTCATGTTGAGTTTAATCACATCATTTTCCGGCACAAAAATCAAAAATCCGGAAGTCGGGTTCGGTGTGGTCGGCACAAAAATACTCAAGGTCTTTTGCTTGGTATTGGCGTCGATTTCGCCGCCGGTTTCGGTGTTGCTGACAAACGCAATCGACCACAGCCCTTTGCGCGGATATTCCACCAACACCACCTCGTTAAACGAGCGGGATTTTTGCGATAAAAACGTTTCGAAAATCTGCTTCAACAGCGAGTATATGCTTGAAATTACAGGCATTTTGCGAATTATTTTTTCCCACAGCCGCACAAAAAACTTGCCGATATAGCCGGTGGTCAGCATACCGATAAACAGTAGCAACAAAATCAGCAACAACAAACCCAGCCCCGGCACGGCATACGGCACAAAATCACCGATTTTCCATTGTTGCGGTATCAGCTTTTTGGTTACCTCGTTTATCCATATCACCAGATGATACGACATATATATCGTAATCGCCACCGGTGCCGCCACAATAACGCCGGTAAAAAAGTAATTTTTCAATCTGCGAAAGAAGGTATCTTCCGCTTTGTTTTCCTGTTTCATGACTTCCTCTTTATATCGTTGATTAACATTTGCACGCGTTTGCGCCCCTGCCAGCTGTCGCAACGCACATATCCCGCCACATCAAACATTTCGCCGTTATTTTGCAATATTGCCTGACCGATATCATTATCGGCGGCGCGAAAAGCAATCGCCGGGATTTTATCGCCCGCGGCCGACAGCAAAGTACATTTAACATGACCGCTGCCTACAATCTGCGCCCAACCGAAACGCACGTTCCGCAACATAATCTGCGGTTCGGGATTTCCGGTGCCGTAAGGCTCGAGCAGCTGCAAATCCTCGGCAAATTGTTCGTTAATCGCGCTCGGGCTTACCACCGCGTCGATATTAAGCACCGGCACGATTTTTTCGTTACCGAGCCGCGACAAAATATATTCGCCGGCAAATTTCCTGAATTCGGGTATCTGTTCTTCACTCAGCGAAAAACCGGCCGCCATAATATGTCCACCGCCGCCGCTGATAACGCCTTTTTCTTTGGCCGAAAGAATCAACGCACCCAAATCAATTCCCTCGGTAGAACGTGCCGAACCTTTTACCTCGTCCGGTTCCACCGACATTACGAATGCCGGCACATTGTAACGTTCGCGCAACTTTCCGGCCACAATGCCGATAACTCCCTGATGCCAGTCATGACCGTAAACAAACACCATCGGATATTCCTGCGGCGTGCCTTCAATCTGCTCAATTGCATCAAGCAGTACAAAATTCTCGATTTCTTTGCGCTCAAAATTAAACTGGTTGAATTGTTCGGCCAACATTTGCGCTTCTTCTTCGCTTTCCGAACACAATAACCGGCTGCCGAGCCGCGCATCGCCCACCCGACCGCAGGCATTGATTCGCGGTCCGATGGCAAAGCCCAAATGATACGCCGTCGGCGCTTCCTGCAAATTCAAAACCTTCATCAGCTGCCGCAATCCGACATTTTGCAGCTTATGCATAACCTTTAAGCCCTGGCGCACATAAGCCCGGTTGAGACCGAGCAGCGGCACTACGTCGCACACCGTGCCGAGCGCCACCAAATCCAGCAGTTGCAGCAAATCCGGCTCCGGACGATTTTGATAAAAGCCGCGTTGCCGCAACAGCCTGTTCACCGCCACCAACACCATAAAACCGACTCCCACCGCCGACATATATTGCAAATAGGTATACGGATTATCCTCATCCAGCCGTTTCGGGTTAACCACCGCATACACCTTCGGCAAAATCGGCTCAGCCTCGTGATGATCGATAACGATAATATCAAACTTTTCGGCCGCCCGATTTAACACCTCAAACGCCGTGGTACCGCAATCTATGGTAATAACCAAACTTGCCTTACCGTCGGCAAATTCCTTAAAAGCGACATCGCTCGGCCCGTAGCCTTCTTCCCGGCTCGGAATATGGATAAGCGGCTCAATCCCCACCTGGCGGAAGAAACGGGTTAAAATCGAAGTTGAGGTGGCACCGTCAACGTCATAATCGCCGATTATCGCTATCTGCTCGTGCTTTTCCACCGCCGCGGCAATGCGCTCGGATGCTTTTTGCATATCTTTTAATACCGTCGGCTCCGGCATCAGTTTCTGAATTTTCGGGTGCAAAAAACTATCGGCTTCTTCGGCGGCAATACCGCGCAAACACAAAATCCGCGCAATAGAAAGCGGAACCCCGCAAACTTCCGATATATGATGACAAAGTTTATCGTCCGTTTCCGGCTCGTTCCATATATTTCCGCCCAAAGAAATATCGTCTTGCATTACTTAAGCCGATACAAATAGATTTCCGCACGACGGTTGGCGGCCTCATCGGCTCTGGTAACTTCCTTTTTAACCGGACGGCTGTCAAACATGGCGATAGTGCTTATTTTATCGGCAGAAACTCCGGCCGCGGCCAAAGCTTTTGCCGTATTAACCGCTCGCTCGTTGGAAATATCGATATTTACCAAAATCCGCTGTATCGGGTCCTTGGTTCTGGTGCGATGCGAAGCGTGTCCGTAAACGACCAATATCGCATCGTCGGTTGTTTTGGCGGCAACATCGCGAATGATTTGCAAATCTTTTTCCTTCAAATCGGCCTTACCGTCGTCAAAATGTACAATTCCCTCCAATCTTGCCTCGGCAATTTTGGAAACGTATTCATCTTCGGATAAACGGCAATCCGGACCGTTGAATAACCCGGCGCAACCGCTTAAAATCAGGGACATACCGACAAATAACAACTTTTTCATATCATATCTCCTTTAAAATTCTTTGCTTTATAATCTATGAGATATTACATATTAACACAAACGGAAAAGCGGTTTTTCCCCAAAAAAATTAACGTTTTTTTTGTAAATAATTATTAAAATATGTTTGAACTTATTGAAAATGTGCTGTACCATACACACGTCAAACGATAAAAATAGGAGTGATTATGTTTAAGTTTTACAGAATTTTAGCGCTGGCAGCAATGGTTTTGATGTCTGCATGTTCCGATGAAGAAAATAACCAGGCCGCCAACAAAGCCTCTCTTGAATGGCCTGCAGTTTCCGAAGCCGCGGTTGTGGCTAGAGACGGCGGGGAGACAAAGAATACTTTCCAAATCAATGTTGCCGATACACAGGAAAAGATTTATCACGGCTTAATGGGACGCACCTCTATTGATGAGAACTACGGTTTGCTGTTTGATGTTAATATTGCGCCGAAAGATGCCCAGATCGCATTTTGGATGAAAGATACGCTGATTCCGCTGGATATGCTGTTCCTGGATGAAAACGGCGTTGTTTTCTACATTTATAAAAATGCACAACCGAACGACATTACTCCGATTGTTGCTCCGAAAAGACCGCGTGCGGTGTTGGAGATTAATGCCGGTCAGGCCGATAAATACAACATCGAGCTCGGCGATATGCTGAAAGCTGATTTGTTCGGTAACATTTAGTTACTTATAAAACAAAACTCCCCCGCGGCACGATGGCGGCGGGGGAGTTTTTTATTCAATAAACAATATCTTCCGTATCGGTCAGATAAGAAATAAGTTTGTTGATATCGTAGCATATACCGACATATCGTTGATATTCGTCTTTACCGAATACCTTATATGTGATGTACCCTCCGAAATCTTCAAGGAATCCGCCCAAAGGTGAATAAAACACAAAAAACTCTCCGCAGCAATAAAACACTCTGCATCCTTCGGGGAGTTTCAACGGACGGATTTTGCTGTGATGTAAATCATGCGTTTGTTCAATTTCCCAATCATCTACGGTATAACCCCGTATAATCCTGACGGCGGGAAATTTTACAATCACCAGGTCCGGATTGCCTTTGCGTCTGGTTGACAGACTTTTTACGATGCAACTTTTCGGACACACATCTCTAATGATTTTCAGTAGTTTTAAATCCATAAGTAATAATATTTAAAGTTAATAATTTCGAATAATTATAGGTTTTCCGGCGCATACCTTAAATAAAAAACAGATCGGAGTCAAACAAAAAAATCCTACCGCTAAAGTCGCACGGCGCCCTTTTATTGTCATGCCTCGCGGTGTGCGGTGCATCACCGCGTCAAGGCATCTGACCTTTGCGAAGCGCTATATCTTTTGTAAATCGGAAGCAATGCCGACGGCATTGAAAGATTAGATACCTTGACAACCTGACGCACAGCGCAGGTTGAGGTATGACCATAATAAAAAAACTCCCCCGCGGCGGTTAGCGGCGGGGGAGTTTTTATTAATCATGAACATCTGCAACTTTAGCGGTACGTTTGCCGTTGACAGCAGGAATGATAATACACATCAGCATAAGACCGATGATTATGATTGCGAGAATAATCAAAGCCGTAAAGTCTCTGTGATAGTATTTCTCAATCTGATCGGCTGTTACCTGACCGGCAAAAAAGACCGGCTTTTGATGCATATTGCTGGTAAATGCCGTAACCTGCATACCAGCAATCGGCTCGATTTTTGCCTCTATACCGTCTCGACCGACCTTTTTGCCGATGTAGATGATTGTCGGGGCATAGCGCACAGAGTCGAACTCCGCAAAAATCAGGCCTTTTTCTTCTTGCAAGAATGTCGTGCCGATAATGTTTGGCTCAATCGGGTCGCTTTCAAAGGAGGAACAACCGGTTAATGCTACGCTGAGCGCGGCAATTAACGCAAAGACTAACTTTTTCATACGCTTTTGTATTTAAGAGTTACTACATCTGTAATAGGGACTGCTCTTGAAAGAGCGTAACCTTTTCGGCTCTTCGATAGAAAAACCCATGGCTTCAGCTTCTTGAGCTGTGTAAGCTTTCTTGCCTTGCGGCGCTTTACTGTTTTTTTCCATACGCGTTTATGTTTTAAGTTAATTTTACCAGAATGTGAACACCCCTAAGCACATTGTCATATTTGACATTTTGCTTTTTAGCGGTTTTATCTTTCGGCTTAAGCTCCTCTGAATAAGGAAGATATACCTCAACTTCGCGCTTGTCATCCACTACCGTGCCGCGGAAATAATCCTCGTTCATATAACGTATATGGTCGCGGATGGTCATTTCATAAACCTTATCCCTGTCCAGCTCCGTATAAATGTAGTAGCCGTACCAAGTCATCAGAATCAGAGCATACAGCAAGAGATAACCGATAATGGCGAGAGTCCAGCCATCGTACGGGGGCGTCTGCAGGTTGTCGTATATGATATACGCCGTTACTGCAATCAGCTCCGTTATGATGACACTGTGAAGCACTTTGCGGTTGATGTGTCCCCAAGAAATACCGGAGGCATAACCGGCAAACAAGTGTATCAGGATCAACAATCCCAAGATAACACGAGATTCAATAACATGTTCCATACTTTAATAATATTTTGTTTGATTAATAATTCGCTGTTATAATTATAGATTTTCCGACGCATACCTTAAATAAAAAACAGCTCGGAGTCAAACAAAAAAATCCTACTGCTAAAGTCGCACGGCGGCATTTTATTGTCATGCCTCGCGGTGTGCGGTGCATCACCGCGTCAAGACATCTGACCTTTGCGAAGCGCTATATTTTTTGTGAATCGGAAGCAATGCCGACGGCATTGAAAGATGAGATCCTTGGACGCACGGACGCGCCGTGCCGTGCGAAGGATGACATTAATAAAAAAAATCCGCTTAAAGCATCTTGCCTCAGGCGGATTTTATATATTTCCGGCCGCCGTTGCAGCGGCTGATTTATTATTTCAGCGAATTAATAAACGTGTTGAGCAAACGCACCCCGAAGCCGCTGGCTCCTTTCGGATACAAAACATTTGTACCTTCGCTCAGGTCCATACCGGCAATATCGATATGCACCCATGGTGTCCCTTTCTCAACAAAACGTTGCAGGAAACACGCCGCCGTTGCCGAACCTGCCACGCGTCCGCCGCCGATATTCCGCATATCGGCAATCGTAGAATCCATCTGCTTGTCATATTCGGCATCCATCGGCAACCGCCATACCCGCTCGCCGCTCTGTTTGCCGGCCGCCGTAATTTTTTCCGCCAGCTTGTCGTTATTGGCAAAAATACCGGCAAAAGTATGGCCCAGCGCAATAATAATCGCTCCGGTCAAAGTCGCCATATCGGCAATACATTTCGGCTTGAACGTCTTTTGAATATAGGTCAGACAATCGGCCAACACCAACCGCCCTTCCGCATCGGTATTCAAAACTTCCACCGTCTGGCCGGACATAGAAGTAAAGACATCACCCGGACGATAAGCGCTTCCCGACGGCATATTTTCCACCAAACCGACAACCGCCACCACATTTTTCGGCGTTTTTTGCAAAGCCAGCGATTTCATCACCGCCGTCATTGCCGCCGCACCGGCCATATCCTGTTTCATATCGCCCATATTGGCCGCCGGTTTAATCGATATACCGCCGCTGTCGAAAGTTACGCCCTTGCCGACCAGACCGACCGCAAATTTATCGTCTTTCGGGTTGCCGCGCCATTTGATAATCGCAATCCGCGGCCGATTAACCGAACCTTGCGCCACCGCCAGCGCCAAATTAAAGCCGAGCTCCCGCATTTTGGTTTCTTCCAAAATTTCCACTTCCAGACCGAGATATTCCAAGCGCTTGATATCCCCGGCCAAAATTTCCGGCGTCATGGCATTTGCCGGCTCGTTAATCAAATCGCGGGCATAGCGCACGGCATTGGCCACGGCGGCAACATCTTTATAGCCGCTCATATCTTTAAGACCGGTGTTGGTAAAAGCGATTTTTTCCAGTTTCGGATAAAACGATTCTTTTTTCTTGGTAAAATATTTATCAAAGCGATACGAAGTCAGCTCAACGCCGAGCGCAAAGTCATACACTTTTTGCGCGCTCACCTTCGGCAGAGCCACCTTAACCGTGCGGCAATTCTTGATTTTTTGCCACATTGCCCCGCCGAACTTTTGCCATTCTACCGACGTAGGGGCCCTAATCACGGCAATAAACACCTTATATTCGCCCAAATCATATTCTTTGATTTTATCTTCCGGTTTTTGCTTTTTGACGGCGGCAACCAACCCCGCTTCATTATCATTAAGTAACTTAACGATATCTTCCGGTTTTGCCGCCGCAATAACTTTATCCCCTTTGGCGCCGATATTGCGCCCGATTACGAATTCAACCATTATTTCCTCCTTTACAGAACTTTTTTTATTATAATCGTTGAATATCGTTAAAAAATAGTAGACTTTATAATATTTTTTTGTTATAGTTTAGACAAAACAAATTTCAATATGCAAACGGGGTTGATATAATGAGCCGCAGAAAAAAAACATACGCCGAAAAACATTTTGATTTTCTACCGAGCGCCTCTGAGCTGACCGGCAGATTTATCAAGGATAATGCCGACTTATGGGAAACTCTGCGCAACCCCATCGATTTTCAGGAAAATTTTACCAATCTGGCCTATCCGCGGCAAATCGCCCTGGTTGACCTGTTGCACGACATTACCTATAACAAAGTCACGATTTCTCCGGCCAAAATGCAGGAGAAATTGCTTGATTTAAGCGCCGATTGCCTCGAGATGATCGGTTGGATGTGCGGTTCTTTTTATGATGCCGGCAACATTTATTATCCGCTGTCCGATGACGAAAAAAAGCTGGTGCGGATGGAATGTTACGGCTCCATTGATGCCCGTCGCGAACACGAACTCAGCTCGTATTACAAGTTTTTCTGCAAAAACGAAAACCGCGGCAAATTCAGATTGAAAGATTATGATTTATCGCAATCGCCGATGTGGCGCGTTTTCAACCAGTTTGAGAGCTTCCGCACGATTGCCCCGAATGTTCGCCGCTATATGTACAGAAACGGCATTAATCCCGATGCGCTCAAGGTAATGTCGGTCAGCGACTTCTGCGATGTTATTCATAAATCATTTGCCAAGACCCCGGAATCGATGAAAGCATTGTTCCTTAAAACCGGCTATAAAAAGAAGTTTGTTAAGAGTTTTATGCGCGAACAAGGCAAAACCTTGTATAATCGGCTGATTGCCAACGGTTTGGACGAGCGCAAGGTTGTTTCGCTGTGTCGACGTATGGCGCAAAGCGGTTGCTGCGATATTGCTACCCTGGTAGTGACGGAAATCAATTTCACTCCGCGCATTATCAAAGATTTGCGCAACACCCCGTATTACAGCGAAGACTATAAAGTCGGCGATAAAATACCGGAAGAGCTGATGGACCGAATGTTTTTGGCCGATAAAGAGAATATTCTCGTTGCCCGCGACGAAAACGGCATGCCGCTGAGCAAAGACGATATGCCGTGCTTTGAGGTGCATCATAAAAATGCCGTAAAATTTGCCAACGACGACGATTATCTGGCCAAAGTTAACTACCCGACCAACCTGGTGTTGGTTGAGCACGAAATGCACCGCGCTTATTTCCACGGGTTTGACGATACCGACGAAGTTGCAAAAAACAACGAAATGTATTTTTCCCGTATCAATATGTATGATTCAAATGTGGCGCTGCTTGACGGCTTTAATTTTGAAATCAGTTGCGAATGGGATAAAAACAGCAGTTTGCAAAAACGCATTAAGCAAGATAAGCAAAACGTGGTTAACTATTATGAAATGCAACTACAGCGCTTTAACAATATTCCGGAAATTGCTGACCGCTACCACATTGAATATTCTAAGCGCGATTTGAGCAACGAGCGCCGCAACCTGATTGGTATGTTGCAAGATAAAATCAACGTTTCCGCCGAAGATTTACAGATTTTCACCGATTGGATCGTGCCTGATTCCAAAGCTCAAAAGAGCATCAACAAGGCCGCGGGGAAAAATCTGAAGCTGACCAAAAAGAATAAAGGAAATGAGCTATGAATACATTTCTGGATGAAATCAAGGGCAAAAAGTTTGCTCACGGCGAAAAGCTGGAAGCCGAGGCGCTGATTATCGCCCAAAAAGTTCTGCATAATATGGGACTGGGCATGATTCCGAAGTCTTATGCCGATTTTCTTCACCATTATAACGGGATGAAGTTCGACGGTTCTTATCTTTTCGGCGCCACCGTTGACGACGATTTGGATATCATTGATAAAAACGAGCAGATGAAAAAGCCGGAAAACACCATTTTGCTCGGATACAACGATTTTGATTTGCTTTGTTACGATTACACACTGGGCGAATATCTGATTATCGACCGCAACGATTTTAAGGTTACGGACAAGTACGGAGATGTCGAGCTGGACTATGCTTTGAGTAAGATTTTTAATTTTTGAGATGACTGATAATATTTATAAAAATACTCCGCAAAATATGGAAAAAGCCGCCGCGATTATCAAAAACGGCGGGCTGGTGGCCTTCCCGACCGAAACGGTTTACGGCCTGGGCGCCAACGTATACAACGCACAGGCGGTTGCCGCCATTTTTGCCGCCAAACAGCGCCCGCATTTCGACCCGCTGATTTCGCATATTGCCGAGGTGGATTTCTTAAAAGAATATGCCGCCACCGATGCCCGTGTATTTGCTTTAGCCAAACGTTTTTGGCCCGGTCCGCTCACTTTTGTTTTGAAGCGCGTCGAAGAAAATCCGGCAATAGATTTGGCTTGTTCCGGCTTGCGCACGCTGACGGTAAGAATGCCGCGTCATCCGATGGCGCTGGAACTCATACGCAAAAGCGGTGTACCGATTGTGGCGCCTTCGGCCAACAAATACCAGTCAGTCAGCCCGACCACGGCGCAGCACGTTGCCGACGGTTTGGGCGATAAGGTCGATATGATTTTGGACGGCGGCCCTTGTGCGGTCGGGGTTGAATCAACCATCTTGGATTTAACCGGTCCGCAAGTGGTTATGTTGCGTGCCGGCGGTACGGCCAAAGAAGATATTGAAGAATTTTTGGGCGAAGAAGTTTTGTTTTCTGCCGGCAACCCGGATTTACCTTCCGCTCCGGGGCAATTATTGCGTCACTATGCTCCGCGCAACGTCTTGCGCATCAATGTAGTCCGGCCGGATAAGGACGAATATTTCATCGGATTCGGCAAAATCGACGGCGACATAAACTTGAGCCCGCGCGGCGATGTTAAAGAAGCTGCCGGCAACCTGTTTGCCTATCTGCGTTTGGCCGATTCTTCGGCAACTCGCGGCAAAATCGCCGTAGCCCCGGTTCCGCGCAACGGTTTGGGCCTGGCCATCAACGACCGTCTGAAACGCGCCTCATATAAATAAATCACTTGTTGACATATTGATAAAAGAATAATACACTGCCCCTCAATTAAGAATTAGTGTGTTATTTAATATCTTTATGTATGGAGTTATTATTTAGTTACGGTAACCCGATTTTTTGGATCGGTCTGTTGCTGGCGGCTTTTCTGGCCGGTTGCGAGTTTTATCTCAATGACATGAGCGTACCGTTGGCGCGGTATCAGAAATTCACTTTTACCAAGCACCCCGACATGCAAAAAATCTGCAGGGCGCTGTATGTTGTAAACGTACTGCTTGCGTTGTTTGCCGAGGTGGGTAATTATTGGCAAAATGAATCGTTCTCTTGTTTAAACTATTTCATCAATTTGATGGTAGTTCTGCTCATCTATTTTGTGGTTTGCTATTCATTCGTCATCTGTTTGTTGTGGGTAGTCTCCGCTTTGTGGAGAATGCTTCGGCTGTTTGTTGCCGCGGTGGTATGCATTGCCAAAGACACCGTCGAATGGATAAATGCCGAATAGTTTTTTATGGCGTTTGATTTTATATACTTGACATTTATATTTTGAGAGCATATAATAGAGAATTGTGAAAAAAATTATTTAGTTACATATCTATGAGTGAAAACAAGAAAACAAGCGGGCTCCTGCTACCGTTGCGCCTTATCAGCCAATCATTGAAAACGGAATCTGAGAACAGTCACGTAATCCGCACCGGCATCGTCAAGATGTTGGAGGACAAAATGGGAGAAGTTGAAAACATCCCCATTGAGGAGGTTCCGAAAATCAAGACCTTGCTGCAGAAAATAGCGCCGGTTGAGCCCAAGGTTGCTGATGAAGTCAGTCAGATGATTGAAAAGTTTCATCCCAACCTCTAAAGATGACAGAGCCATTCGTTCTTTACGAACGTTTGGCTCTTTTATTTTTCCGCCAGCAATTTTTCCACGAACTCCGGCAACGTCGTACCGGCCGGACCGTAGATATGTTCGTCAAACATCAGGTTGTTTGAGGTTTTTTCCATATTAAATTCGTAAGTATCCGCCCCGAACATCTTGGCTATTTGCACAAATCCGGCCGCCGGATATACCACCCCCGAAGTGCCGATTGATAAGAACAAATCACACGTCCTTAATAAATCATCGACCTTATCCATATATAATAAATCTTCGCCGAAAAACACGATATTCGGCTTCAAAGTTGCCGCCAGGCCGCAATTTTCGCACACGTCTTCCGAAGAAAATTCGCCCCAGGTTTCAAACACATGGCCGCAATTTAAGCAACGCATCTGATTAATCTGTCCGTGAATATGATATACGTTTTTGTTGCCGGCCTTTTCGTGCAATGTATCGACATTCTGCGTCACCACGCTGATTTCGGCCGGGTATTTTTCCTGCAGGGTTGTAATTGCCTTATGCGCGGCATTAGGCTGAGCGTTAAACAGCTCCGGCCGCATTTCGTTATAAAACTCATGCACATAATCGGGGTTGCGATAAAACGCTTCAATGGTAGCAACATCTTCTACCCGATGCTTGTTCCACAATCCGTCCTCGCTGCGAAAAGTCGCCAACCCGGATTCGGCGGAAATACCGGCACCGGTCAGAATAACAATATTTTTATACTTGCGCATCGTTACAAATTTCCTCAAACAATTCCTGATTGGTAGTGCGTTTCCACTCGGCATTTTCCATATTGGTAATATAATCCTGCCGATATTTGAACACGTTTTCAATCGCCTCCGGCAAATCGGCTTCCACCTTATCATCGCGTAAAATTTCGGCAAAGCCCTGTTTTTGGAACGATTTGGCATTGAGAGCCTGCTCGCCGCGGCTCGAAGTTGAAGGCAGCGGCACCAACAGCATCGGCTTTTTCTGGCTCAACAGCTCAAAAATGGCATTGGAGCCGGAGCGCGAAATTACCACATCAGCCAGCGCCATCAAATCCTTAAATTCCTTATCCACAAACTCAAACGGCGCATAACCTTCGCAACGCGCAAGTGACGTCTGCCCCTTACCGCAGATATGAATAATCTGATATTTTTCAAGCAGTGCCTCCAAATTTTTTATCACCGCATTATTGATGCTTTTGGCCCCGAGCGAGCCGCCGACAAACATCAACACCGGCTTATCCGCCTTAAAATTACACATATCGCGGGCTTTTTCCGCATCGCCGTTATCCAGCCGATCGGTCAACACCGGCCCCACACAACGCACCTTGCGCTTATCGCCGACATATTCGGCCGTATCGGCAAAAGTCGTGAAAAAGGTACCGACAAACGGCAACGACATTTTATTGGCCAGCCCCGGCGTAACGTCGGATTCATGCATATAAACCTTTTTAATGCCGTTAAGCCAGGCTCCGAACACCACCGGAAACGATACAAAACCTCCCTTGGAGAACACCACATCCGGCTTTTCTTTGCGGATAATGTTCCAAGCCTCGAACACCCCGAGCGGTACCCGCATCGCGTCCTTAAAATTTTCCCACGAAAAATAGCGACGCAGCTTGCCGGTAGCAATCGGATAGTATTTCACACCCTTAATTTTTTTAATCAGCTCATTTTCAATTCCGGTTTTAGAACCGATGTAAATCACTTCCCATCCGGCTTGCATAAACAAAGGAATCAGCCCCAAATTCAGCGTTACGTGGCCTCCCGAACCGCCGCCGGTAAAAATTATTTTTTTCATATTGTCCTCCTTTGTTTGCGTATTTTTTGATATTTTAGGCGTAAAATCGTAAATATTCCGTGTAAAAAAGTACAAATATCGTGGATTTTTATGCAAAAAAGTTTTATATCGTAATCTCAGAGATACTTTTAAATAAGGATAAAAATAATGAACAAAGTACAAAGTGATTTCTTGAACGATATTAAAGAAGAAAAAGTGGCCGTTACCGTGTTTTTGATTAACGGAGTTAAGCTTCAGGGCATTATTACGGCACAGGATGAAGAAAGTTTGTTGTTGCGCCGCGACGGCCATACGCAGTTGGTATATAAGCACGCCGTTTCTACCATTATGCCGAGCGTTGCATTGGATATTGCCGAAGAATAGTGATAGAATATCAACAAAATCCCGTTTGCAAAACTTGTGTTATTTGCCCGATTGTTGCGGGCGAAACGTTGAGTTTGTCTCCCGAAAGCCGTTTGGAAGAAGCCAAAGGTCTGGCCCGGGCTATCAATCTCGATATTGCCTACAGCGAAATCGTCAACTTAAAAGAACTCAAGCCGGCCACCTATTTCAGTCGCGGTTTTATCGAGCGGATGCAGCCGATTATTGCCGAGCAAAATATTGACCTGATGGTGGTAGATACCCGCTTAAGTCCGATTCAGCAACGCAATCTTGAGCGCGAACTCAAACTGAAAGTTATTGACCGCACCGCACTTATTTTGGAGATTTTCGGTGAGCGGGCGCAAACCAAAGAAGGCGCATTACAGGTTGAGTTGGCACACTTGACCTATCAGCGTTCGCGCCTGGTCCGCAGTTGGACTCACTTGGAACGTCAGCGCGGCGGCGCCGGTTTTTTGGGCGGCCCGGGCGAAACCCAAATCGAACTTGACCGCCGTATTATCGATGATAAAATCGTTCGCATTAAAAAAGATTTGGAAAAGGTGCGCAAAACCCGCGACATTCAACGCAGTGCCCGCCGCAAAGTACCCTACCCGATTGTAGCGCTGGTCGGCTACACCAACGCCGGCAAGTCAACCCTGTTCAACAAACTCACGCAAAGCAACGTGATGGCGGCGGATATGCTGTTTGCCACCCTCGACCCGACCATGCGCAAAATTGCCCTGCCGCACGGGATGGAGATTATCCTCTCCGACACCGTGGGCTTTATTTCCGATTTGCCGCACGAACTGATTATGGCTTTTCGCGCCACTTTGGAAGAAGTGTTGAATGCCGACATTATCCTCCATGTTCGCGATATTTCTAACCCGGACAGCAACACCCAGCGCACCGATGTGTTGCAGGTTTTAGCCAATCTCGGACTTAACGAAATTCAGTATTCCGATAATTATATCGAAGTTTTGAACAAGGCCGACCTGCTGGAGCCTGACGAAAGACAGAGTTGGCACAACAAAATCAAAGATAAGAGCGGAACGGTCCTGACTTCGGCCCATAACGGTGCCGGTTGCGATAATCTCTTGCACCTTATCGAACAAAAACTGACCTCGGCTCACATTCGCTGCCAGGTTATTTTTCCCGTATCCGACGGCAAAACCGCGGCCTGGTTGCACCAAAACAGCCGCATCGAAAAACTTGAAAATTCGGAAAACGAAAATACTTATACCGTAAGCATACGCGCGGACGATTTGGCGCGCCTCAGCAAAATATGCGAACAAAATCAGGATATAAGTATAAGGAAATAAAATGCAAAAATTCATATATTTGTCGGCGGGAATATTGCTTGTTGCCGCCTGTCAAAACGTTGGCTATTCCCGCTCCGCATATCAGGAAAAGCTTGAAAATACGGTCGGCAAAAGCGCCGCTTATCTTTATGGCTCATGGGGCCAGCCGCAACAGATAATTCCGGTTGCCGACAACACTTATTTGGCCGTTTATTACTCCGCGGAAAGCCAACCCGTTGCTGACGATTATCAGCCCTATGCCGGCGAGCTGAGTTATGCCGCCATGGCGGTTCCGAACTACGGTTTGCCGCTGCCGCCGCCGTTGTTTTATTGCAAAACCGCTTTCGTTATCCGCAACAATATTATAACGGATTTTAATTTCAACGGCGACGATTGTTATTAATATAAATTTTATCCCCGAAAGCGGCATTCAAGCAGCATTTCGGGGATATAGTCACGCCTTAGCGTTATGGTACAAATCATACAGAGCCACCAGCTCGGGAGCCGCCTTCTTGCGGAACTCCGGCTCGACGTCACGGAAGAACCTGCGCTTGTTCTTGACGTAGATTTGCAGGTCCTCGGCGTTCTCCGGCTTTAAGAGATTCAACTCAGCCTCGCGGATATGGAATTCCGTTTGGTTGATGTAGAAACGACGGTACTCGCGCATCCCTCTGCCCCACAGCAACATTTCGTTGTCGTGGTCCGCAAAGTTATGGAACTCGATGTACTTCATCAGATACTTACCGCGGAACTCCGGCTCGAACAGCATAGCCTCGAACACTGAGCCCAGAACCCAGTTCTCCAGGAAGAAAAGGAGCACGTCTTCGTTCTCGGGACGGAACATCAGGCCCTGATTCACCTCATGTAGGGAATGATGCTTGAGGTATTCGAACAATGCCGGGCGATATTCCGGTTTGAACAAATACTTCTCGTCGTCCGGAGCCACGATGTTGCGGGCATCCTTCAACAACTCGCACAGTTCATTAACTTTTTCAGGATCCCCGAAAAAATAGGGATTAACTTCGTTTGGATTGTACATAAATTGAAAAAAATTTGTAACTAATAAATAAACTCTGATCAAGGTAGCATTTATTTTCCTTTTTGTCAAACAAAAAAGTGCGATATTTTAAAATAAAAAAAGGGCCCACGTTTTAGCGGGGCCGTTTACTTTTCGTGCCATTTGTTTTGCAAACGGCACTTTCTTGTGGCTTTATTTCCAATATCGGATTTTAATCCGGATAAAAGAATAAGCCACGCACTGGACATCACAATCAGAAACAAGGCAACGATAAATCATTGCAAGAAAGTCAAGCCGTATAGGTTACAAGTACCTTCCTTTGGTACCGACCGTGCTAAAACTCTCCCTCGTGCGTCTTCCTTAATCCCCGGTATTTATATTTTGGGTGGGGGAAGAAACACGAACCTGACTGAATGTCCGATAATTACATAAAATAAACGGTATCTTCATAATAACATCACAGGTTCAATGTAGCACATTTAAATATTTTGTCAAGTAAAAAATCACTTCCCGCCGTTATCTTTGGAATCTTTTGCGGAAATTACCTGAGGTGCCGCCAAAAATCTGATTTGTCGGTAATAATCGGAGTTCGGCATAAACGCCTGCAACTGCAAATGCTGCGGAAACTTCTTGCAATGCGTTTTGGCCTGATAAGCGTGCCGCAGTGCCAAAAATTCATACAAGGCGCGCGTATGGGCAACCTTTTGTGAGTCTTGGTTTTTATAGTTATTCGGTATATAATCCCCGCTTTCTGCCTTAAAAGCGCTTGCCGGTCGCGAACAATAATCGCTGACAATTCCCGCGTCAAAACACTTATACGTTTCAAGCGACAAACCGTCGGCATTCTCTTTGGTTTTGAACCATTTCAAATCGTCGACGACTTTCTCCGAAGTGTAAAAATTCCGCAAATCATCCGCTTCCAACACCCCGTGCGTATTTCGCGACAGATTATATTTCTGCAACAAATATTCCATGCCCATAAAGGCCTCCGCCGCATAACGCCCTGTCATACGCCGCGACGTTTTTTCCCGCGCTCTGGTTATCAAGTCTTTCACATACTCTCTTTTATGTTCAAGCGAACTAGTATTGCTCATCATGGCCATCTTGACCATTTCATCGCCGGAACGCACGGATTCGTGATATGCCTTATACAAATATGCCAACGCACACTCTTTGAGATTATAAACGGAATGCATCTGCATATACAAAATATTGGCCTGAGCTTCTAAATTATCATAAAGCCGCTTACGTCCGGCGATTCCTTTCGGCTCGTTTTCCTTCGGCGACAAGTCGAAAAGCATATCATTATAATCATAAGACGGATAATATTTACGCATTTTATACAGATATTCCTTGCAGGTCAAAAACTTTTCCGCAAACAATGAAGGAACGTTCAAATCTCCCGCCTTAATTTCCTTAAACAACGCTTTTAATACTGCGGTATGCCGCCGCTTTTTGGTGTTCGGCGACAATTTTTCATCATCTTCAATTTGTTGAAATGCTTTGTCGGCCTTGTCTTGCGCCATATACAACGGAAACAGCGATTTAACACCGCCGGTTTGGCAATAATAATACGAACCGCCCCAAAGCGACAATGTTTTGCTCTCCAGCCCGTTTACCTTGAGTTTATTTATTTCCTTGCGGAATTTCATCATCTCGTCCCAGAGATGTTTCTGTTGTTTTAATATTTTATCGCGCTCTTTGCCGATTTTCTGGCCGTTGGCATTATAAGTTTCCAACAATTTTCCTATATGAGCCGAAGGTTGCCAAAAGCGAAAACAATCCAACACCGCCCCTTGCTCTTTCAACAATGCTTCGGTATACAGAGAATGCAGAACTTTTAAGTTTTTGCCGATATGATTTTTTTCATGAGCCAATTCTTCCATCGACATGGAGCCGATCCAGGCCAAGCCTTCGGTATAAATTTCGCCGGCTTGATAAACCTCGTTAATATGGCGCAGTTTTTTTACGCTTTGATAGCCGTGCGAAGACTGGATTTTTTGCGCGTCAAGCATCATAATCGCCGCCTGATAAATCTTTTGCTTAGTGAAATAACTCCAGCACAGCCGCAAATCCGAATTATGTATGGCCTCGTGCAAAAAAGTTCTGTTACCGAATCTGTATGCCACCAACTTAATGGCCGGTTTTCCCGCAATATTATGTGAAGATTGTCCGCTATATCCCGCGCTTTTACCGTTTCCGTCCGTTGAGGAACATTTGTCCTCAATAAAAATCCGGCAACCGCTTTTGGCCAACGCTTCCAACTGTATTCTCTCCGTCGGATGCTCCAGCAGCTTTGTATATTCATCCATAAAATCAGCAATGCTCCGGCTCGCCCATTGATATTCTTCCGGTAACCTGTCCATTATCTCATAAGCATCATATACACGATAGCAACTGAGCTTTACTCCGAACAATCCATCATCAAGAATATCGCCGTCGACTTGCTTAACCTTGCGCAATATCACTTGCGGATGCATAATGTCCGACCCGTCGTATGAATTCAAGATATCCTGATTGCGTTCTCTTTGCGTTTTTTCTTCGGTCATAAATTTCCCCTTGTTTGTTTCGCACCATAGTAGCACTATTTTTGTCGTTTTGCAATATAATTAAGTTTGTGACCGACTGCAAAATTTATAGCATAAAAAAACGTCCCTTGCGGAACGTTTTTCTTGTACGGATTTCGGAAACATCATATTGCCAAAGCCGGCGCCATCTGTTTGCGTTTGAACTCCGAGCGGCGAATTAATTTTTCCACACGCTCGACCAAAGCCGCATCAAAACCGGCAGCAACCGCTTCCGCTACTGACTTTTGCTCATCATAAAGCAATTTCAATACTTCGTCCAAAACAGCGTATGGCGGCAACGAATCTTCATCTTTCTGCCCCTCCGCCAATTCCGCCGACGGTGCGCGCGTAATTACCGCGGCCGGCAAAGCATACCCCTGTTTATTGCGCCACTCGGCCAGCGCAAAAATCGCCGTTTTATACACGTTGCCGATTGGCATTAGGCCGCCGCAGGTGTCGCCGTAGAGTGTGCAATATCCGGTCAGCGCCTCCGACTTATTGCCGCAAGCCAACACCAACCCGCCGTTTTGGTTAGACCACGCCATCAACAGCTGTCCGCGAATACGTGCCTGCAGATTTTCCTGCACGATGCCGCGCACTTCGCCGTTGAACGCCCGCGCCAAAAAATCGATTTCCGCTTGCACCAACGGCTCAATATCCAGCTCGTGATAATCAAGATGATTGAGCTCGGCGATTTCGCGCGCAATTTGCAAGCTCAAATCCGACGTATAGCGGGTTTTCATCATAATCGCCGTAACGTTTTTGCCGCCCAACGTATCTGCTGCCAACACCGCGGTCAGCGCCGAATCTATCCCGCCGGAGAGCCCGAGAATAGCTTTATTAAAGCCGTTTTCGGCGCAATATTGGCGCAAACCGTCTTGCAATTTATGCCACAGTTTTTCCATCGCCTATCTCTCCTTCCCGGCATTCATAATCAGATTTTGCCGTATATTATACAAGTTTGTTTCCAGTCCGACGCCGTAAATATGCGGATTAGCCAAACGCTTGTATGCTTCATCGAGCCGCGCCAGATTTTCCTTGCTACGCTGTTGCAATTTTTGCAAATTCAGCTCCGGCGGGTTGATTACCTTGCCGTCTTTTACCACCGGTTGCAACAACAAATAAGCCTGCTCGCCGGCCTTAAAATTGCGTTTCAATCCGTTCAGGCTGTCAAGCGTATACGAAGTAATATTGCGGCTCAGCTTGCCCTCTTGCAACAAATCGGTTGCGTCCGCACCGCAGATAATATCGCCCTCAAACTTGCCGTTGCGCACGATTCGCACCACATTGGTCGCACCCGGAATAGTAGTTTTACCCTCGGCGATTTTAATACACGTCCGCCCCATATATTGCTTGGTTTTGAACACTCCGCCCAGCGCCGGCGTGTCATACGCCGTCACAAGTTTAGTACCGGCCGCCAAAATATCGTACGGCGCTTTTTGCACCACCAACAGATTTTCAATCAAATGCTCGTCCAAATCGTTGGAAGCCACCATCTTAACATTGGCAAACAGCGGGTTATCGCCCTCGGCATCAATCATTTTGCGCGCTTCTTTGGCCCAATAAGCCAAATCGCCGGAATCCACCCGCATTCCCATCAGCGGCAAACCTACTTCTTTGGTTGCCTCGATGGCATGTTTAATTCCCTCGCGTGTATCATAAGTATCGACCAGCAACGTGGTGTTACCCGGATTGCCGCGCATAAAGGCCTTAAAAGCATCAACCTCTTTCTCGTAGCTCATCACAAAAGAGTGCGCCATGGTGCCGGAATCCGGAATCCCGTAATGTTTGGCCGCCGCCGTGTTGGAAGTACCGGTGGCCCCGCCGATAAATGCCGCTCTGGTTTCGGAAAATCCGCCGAGCTCGTGACCGCGCCGCAAACCGAACTCCAACAGCGGGCGTTGCTTGCCGTCAAGAGAAGCGGCATACGCCATACGGGAGGCTTTGGTTGCCACCAAACTCTGCGAGTTAAACGCATTCAAAAGCGCCGCCTCCAGCAAATCCACCTGCCAGGTCGGACCGGTTACCGAATAAACCGGCTCGTTCGGGAACACCAACTCGCCTTCCGGCACCGCATTAATACTGACCTCTAACTTTTTCCCGTCCAAAAATTGCAAAAAGCGCTCATCAAAACGCGCGCTGCCGTCGGCATTTTTTTCCTGGCGCAGATAATCAATATCTTCTTTGGTAAAGTGCCAATTTTCCAGCCATTGTATAAACTCGCCCAAGCCGGCGCACAGCAAATAGCTGCCGCCGAACGGATTTTTTCTGAAGAACGCTTCCGAAGTTTTGATTTCCTCGGCTTTGCCGTCCAAAAACCACGCCTGCGCCATGGTTAAATGATATAAATCGCAAAACAACGGGGTTCCGTTTTCCAAAATATTCGGTCTGGTATTTGTCATGGCTATTCTCCTAAACTTTTATGAACTAAATTGTGTTGAATTTTTTTATTATGCAATTCTTTGCGGAAAAATTGCGCCGCCGTAATCCGCCGCAGATAACCCGCCTCGATAAACGGCTGATAAACTTCTTTTTGCAAAATATCGCCGATTTGCTGCTCGGCTCCCAGGCATAAATCCTCAATAATCGCCACCTTCGCGCCGTGCTTTAACAGACCATTCAAAGCCTGTTTGACACACACATCGCTCAAAACGCCGCACAAATAAACGTTGGTATCGCTCCAATCCTGTTGCAGGGTGCGATATTGTTTCAACTCGTTCCAAATATTGGTGGTGGATTTATACATTTTCTCCGCCTCCAACTCCGGCTTAAACGGCGCCGCCTGCTGCCAGCCCCAAGTGCCTTGAATACAATGCGGCGGAAAGCTGTCGGATTCCGAAGTATTGCCGTAAGTTTCGGCAAAATGCGTGTCATACGTATCGATGATTTTATCAAAACTGCCGACAAACAATGCATCGGCAAATTTTTGCTGTTTTTCTATCAATTCCGGCGCCTTCAGGCTGAGTGCGCCGTGCGGATGCACAAAATCGTTTTGAAAATCTATCCGCATTAAAATATTTTGAGTCATAATTTCCTTCCCTTCAGGCTTATCAGGTTAAAATCGTCTGTCTTGCATAAGCCCTGCGCAAGACGCAGACGCATAAAATTAAACAATACCTTTTTTCTTGTTAAAATGTTCTTCCACCAGATGATGATTTTCCGGCGCCACAAAATTTTTCCAACGCTTGTCGCCGAATTTAATCATATCGCGCACCATGGTTCCGGTTACAAACGGAAAATTCGGGTCGGTGCGGTCCACCAGTTCAATATGCTTGAAATGCTCCTTAAACCAGTGCGCATCATATTCCGAACCGGCATAATATGCCTCCGGCAGCGGCAAATCCGGAAAACTCTCTTTCAGGAAATCAACCACAAAATCGCCCCACTCCGCCGGATTATTGATATCAAACAGCCCGATGATTTTGAGCCGCTCGTATTCCGGCTTGTCGCGATAAATATTCTGAATCATTTTCTTGCGAGTGGTATAGTTGAGCGGGTTGCGCGCCGTTCCCTGTTCCTGAATCGAGCCCAGAGCCACCGTTACGCGTTCGCACTCTTTCAACATCTGATCAATGATTTTTTGGTGCCCGATATGAAACGGCTGGGCACGCATAATACAAAAACCGTGTTTATACTTATATTTACTCATAAAAAAAACTCCTTAAACAGGAGCCGTCAACAAAATAAAAATACTTTCATCTCATTAAACCGGCTCGGTTTTATACTGTTCTCTGCCTATAAGCCCTGCAGGCACCGAGAACAATTTTACGATAATTCCAAAAATAAAAATGTCAAGATGTTTTTGCCTTTTACCGACAAAAACACTTTCCTACTGGCATTTAACATATTGATAAATCGTTATAATTTATTTAAACTCTAAACTCAAGCGAGAATATTCGGCCACCGCGTCCTCAACCTGTTCAATCATTTTTGCGGCCGTATCAAAGTCAAATTCCGCCGCTTCGCACAAATCATAAATAAGCGCATCGACGGCATCTTTTTCATAATCTTTCTTCAGCATTTTCGGAGTATAATCATTTTCCAAAGAGAACGGCACCAAATCATAAGCCGGCGCCAAAACCCACTTATTTTCTTCGGTCAAAATCATGGAAATCCCGCCGCCGCGTATATCTTCGTTGCCGGTTTTCAAATCAAACATCAGCAATCTCAGCAGCTTTTCGATTTCTTCCGGCGCGATTTTTCTGACAATATCCGTATAATAACCGAGATAGATTCTTTCAAACAGATAGTTTTTGTTCATCAGCGAGCCGATGGAAAGAACATGGCGCTTTATCCCGTTTTGATAATCAAAACGCTTACTGCCGAAATATCCGGCCGAAGCTCTGGCATTAAACAAATAAAACTGCGGCACGGTAATACCGGCCTTTTTTGCCATTTTGTTATATACAAACTCGGCCACCCCGTCCAGCGGATTTTTCTGCGACGACGGCAATTTGATTATCCAATCGGCAAAGCCTTCGTCATCGGTATCTTCATAAATTTGCTGCTTATCTTTTGAAACTTTTACCGAGATTTTCGGCGTATGCCCGGCAATACCGGCGGACAAACGAAACTGCCGGCTCAAATTATTTTCAAAACGAATATCGCTTTCCGCCATATCCAAATCAACCGGTATTTTTTCGTAACTGTAAGCCAACTCCGGCTCAAATTCCAACGCGCCCACACCGCGCCGGCCGTGCATTGCCAGCTGTTTCAAAAGCGGGATGGAGGTTGAACTCAACTTATGCAAAACTTCGGCATTATACCCCGACGGCAAAAAGTCCCAAAACAAACACGGCAACATATTTTTGGTGCCTTTTATCTTGCGCACGTCGGCAGACGGAAACAACGGACACACATCGATTTCTCTGTATTCGAACCCGGCATCGTACTCAAAAATATATGTTTCGTCACGGTCAGACAAAACTCCCAGCGGCACTCTTTGCCCGTAACTGTTATAATATACTCTCAAATCCATTGTCTACCTTCCCGAATAATTTCTAATCTTTTGTATTGTTTTTCTTCCAGCTTTCGAAAGCGGCACGCCGTTTTGCTTTTAAGGCATCCTCTTTGACATCTTTGCGCACCGTAACCACTCTGTCAAGTATTTCCTTTACTTCTGCGGAACATTTTTTCGTTCTGCCAGCTTCAAGGAGTTCTTCGTCGCTCGGGTTCAATATATCAATAACTTTCTGCCAGGTTTTCGGGTCGGCCTTTCTGTCTTCTCCTATCAAATTATCGGCGATGCTTCCTTTGATAATTCGCAAATTGTTGACTTCAAACAGCTCGGCAAGCTTCGGCCGTTTCTCCGGCGGCAACTCTTGCAGATGTTCGATAAGCGTATGGTTGCGACAAGCCAGCTGCAAATCAAGATTGAATTTAATTTCTTTGCCGTTCGACAAATCATTCACGCGTTGTATAACCTCCGGATATCTGTCTTCGCCGTAATATTCTTTGATTCGCTCATGCAGTTTACCCGGGTCTTCGGGATTAAAAGTATTCTCCATCTGTTGCAGCGTCGGCCGTTTTTCCGGCGGCATAACCGATATGGCTTCGACCAATCTTTTATACCTGATTACGTCATCCAATACGTAGCGTTGCTCCAGCGACCTCGTGCCTTTATGAAAGCCGATAAACTCCTCGTTACGCGACATCTGAGAATTATGATACGTATCCAACTTGTGGCTGTTCACCACTAACAGTAAATTTCTATCCATCAGATTCTCGGCTTTTTCTCTTTCAAAGTCGTAGTATAATACATGCAAACTTTCCGGTTTTCGTTCCATCAAGAGATTATATAATGCTTCTTCCTGCTCCGGTATAACCGTCGGACTTAGTTTGAATTCCTCCAAACTCGGTAAAGCGCCGTCAAACAGTTTTTCCAAATTATTAACGGTAACTCCCGCTTCGTATTCCTTATCAACTATCTTTAAAGACGGATTGTCAAACAGCGCCTCGGCATTGATTTTGCCCACGCAATTAAAGTGTATCCTTTCCAGCGTTTTATAACCGCTCAGGGCAAAATCGGTATCTTGCGACGGCAACAGCTTACGCACTTCTATTTCCTTGATATCGGACTGCTTAAGTCGCTCCAACAGCGGCTTATAATCAATACCGTCCTGCGGTTTATAAACAAACTTTTTCATATCAATCAAAATGTTTTCCACCGCAAATTCGAAACTCTTCATACCGGTGCATTGCCAGTTGGTGTAATATTTGCACAAATTTTCTTCCGTCAGCTCCAAAGATCTGCTCCTCTCGTCAATAATCTCGGCAAATTCCGGCGCCGGATAATATTGATAAATCCGCGCCAGTTTATCGGCACATTCTTGCGGATCTTTCGGCTTCATTTCTTTATACATCTCGCCGATTTCTTTGCCTAATTGAGCGGTAATTTCCGGATGCGCGTTCATATCCTTGCCGATGAGTACCGCGGCAAAATCCAAATATTGGTCGATGCTCGAACAAAATTCTTTGGCGTTTTGCAAATAAAACTTAAACAGCGGCTTTTCGGTTTCCGCGGACGACAGCACTTCCCGCATATTGTAAGTACACCAAGTGTTGGCACCGCTGTAATATCCGTCCGTCTGTTTCATCCCCGTAAAAATTTGTTTGCAAACGTCAAACCGGCCTCTTTCCGCCATTTCCGGCAACAAAACCTGAGCCACCCCTTTATAAATACCGGATCCGTACTGGTCCAACACTATCGGAGCGTACTTCAAATAAAACTGCGCCTTAGACGAATCCGGGTCGGCCTTTACTTCTTCTTCCATATTCTCGGCAAACTTCTCAATTCCGCTGGTGCTCATGTAGGAAAACCGCGATTTTTTGCCCTCTGTATTATAGATATAGTGAGCAAAAATCCGCCCGACACATTCATCGACCATTTGCGTTATTTCCGGCGCACCCTTAAAGGTGCCGGCATCTTGCAAAAACTCGTTCAGCCCGCCGTTTTCGTACCAACGTTCGTCTTTACGAAAACCGGTATAACACAAATCGGCATCAAAACTACGTTTGCTCAATTCCTTAGTTTGTTCGAGATATTCTTTAATTACCCGGTATTGCCGGTTCATCTCCGCCGCTTCCGGAATTTCGCTTTCCGGCGTGGTAAAAATCGTATACACTTCCTTGCCGCTCAGCTGTTGCACTGCCTCGGCCGAGCGCTCGAATTTTTCGTGCATATCAAAAAACTTGTTCAGGGTAGAGTCGTTGGCAAAGCTTTGCAACAACTTATACGATTGGGCGCCTTCCAGCATTTTATTGACGCGCTCTTTGATTTCCGGATGGTTCCTAATTGCCCATTCCGTCGCACTTCGGCTGATTGCCAGACAGGCTCGCAGCTGATATATGTTCAAATCGTCGCGTTGCAAATATAAATTGACAATTCGCTCCTTATCATCATAAGCCAGCCTCTCTTTGCCGCCGGGTTCACCGTAAGCCCAAGCTTTTTCCACATTGAAAAACTTTTTCAGCTTCCCAAAGAGCAAAATTGCCGCGGCCGCTTTTTTATCTGCTTCGTATGCTTCTTCTCCATATTTATAACCATGTTCTTCTATATACTTATCCTTACTGTCCACAGCAAAGCTCTTTTCGATTATCGGCAGAATCTCCGGATGCTCCGGCAATGCTTCCAAAACCTCATCCATATATTCTTTAAGTATTAACGGCCGTAGCTTTCCGCCGTTCTCGACAGCCTCATTTTGCATACGACGCAAAAACTTCTCTTTTTCGTTTAATTCTCTTGTAGAATTGATTATCGCATAAGCGTCAAAATACGGAGCAAATCTTCCGCTGTCGGCAATCGTGGCAACAGACTTGATATAATATTCTTCCAATCTGTTACAATTATTTTTACTGCCGGTCAACCCGCTCCGTGTCACATCAAAATATTTTTTCAAACCTTCGACTATATCCGGATTCTCCGTCAACACCTTATCTAAAAACGGATTATTCTCGATATAGTACTCCATGCGGCTGCTAAAAACAGAAGCTCCTTTGTGTGCTTTTGCTATGTAGCGCAACTGTTTTTCCAAATTTTTACCGCCGTCTTTTTGCAGCGATTCGCTAAAAATTTTCTCGGTATCGCAAAATTCCTTGGCGGCTCTTACTATATAAGACAATTTGTATTCATCAACACCTTCTTCCGTATCGGCATAGGTGGCAATATCGACCGTCTTCATTACCGCCGCCAGCATCTTCGCATCTTTCGGCAATTCTTCTTTAACAAATTCGGTATTCAGCTTCCGAAAGTCAGTTAAATCGACATACCCTTGTGTTGCCGCCTGCTCTTTTAATTTTTTCCATATTTCCTGATTATCCATGTTACGAACTCCTACTTATCGTCCCGGATATTTTTAGCCTTCCATTGTGCAAATCTGGCCCTTTCCTTTTCTTTCCGAGCTTTTTCCTGCCGTTCGGATTTAACATATTCAACCACCCCGTGCAACGCTGACTTGGCGTTGCTGGCGGCCGCCAAAGCATCCAAATCCTTATCGCTCGGCTTAAAGGCTTCGATTACCGCCGCCAATTCCATACGGTTTTTCTTTTTCTTGGCCAAGTTTTCAAACGGCGTAACATCGTCAACCTGATGTCCGTTCAGCAGTCTGACGTTCGGCCGCTTATCATCGGCAAATCCGTTCAAAAATTCCATAACCTTATCTTTGGCGATTGCCTGCCGCAAATCTATCTCGTTTTTGAAGTCGACGGCACCGGTCAAATCGGCAACTTTGGCAATAACTTTGCTGTATTCATTGCCGTAACTCTTTTTGACCGCATCATGGAAACCGTCCATTGAGCCGCACAGTTTTTCAAAACTCGGACGTCTTTTCGGCTCCATAAGCTCCAAACACTCCGCCAAAACCTTCTTTTCAATCAAGCCTTGCAACGTCTTGGCATCGGTAATTCTTACCTTGTCGTCATAAGCATCCTTACCGCGGACAATTTCCTGAATATGTCGATTGCGTCCGCACAACTCCGCCAACTTCTCATATTCCTTATCGCCGCCGAAATACCGGATTCCTACCGTCAGCGTCGGATATTTTTCCATCAGATTTCGGGCTTGTTCATTTGTAAATTCGTAGCTGATGTCAAAGAATCTTCCCGGTTTGCTTGCCATCAGATATTCATATAACTCCTGCGTTTCCTTCTCGCTTAATCTTCTTGTTCTGTTGTCATCTATCTGTTCCAAATTCGGACAGCCGGCGATTATCTCGGGAATATTACCCAATCCTGCTCTTGAGCTGCTGTCTATAAAGATTTCTTCCAACTTCGGCGCCGGAGCAAAAGCTTCAAGCGGAAGTTCTGCCTCATCACGCACATCCATATAGATTTTTTTCAAATGCGGATGTCCGCTCATCAACTGCTTCAATACCGGCAACTCAATTTTATGATATTCATAATTGATACGTTCAATTCCGGCCGTCTTAAATTTCTCATGCAGTGCGGTAAGATCAATATTTTTATCCAACTCGTCTACACCGTTTAAGCTCAACTCCTTGGTCTTGGCCAAAATCTTATCAACCACATCTTCAAAGCATTTCAGGCCGGTGCGTTGCCATTTAACGTAATATTCAAACAGCTGCTTGCTTTTTTTCTCCCCTTTATCAATTTCGATGCTTTTGCTGTTCTTTTCCAATACATCGGCTATGTTGGCATCTTTATGGTGCTGATAGATATTGACCAAGCTGTTCTCAAATTCTTGAGCGTTTTCTTTATTGATGCCTTTCTTATTATATAAGTTCAGCAAAGCATTGCACAATCTTTCGGTTTCCGGCAGATGCTTACCCTTATCCGCAGCCACAAAATCCCCGACCACGTTGGCCAAAGTTTCGGTGTTTTGGAAGTTGGTTTCAATTCGCTCCAGATAATATTTTGAAATCGGTGAGTTGACGCCTTTTTCCAGCTCTTTTTTCATATTTTCCGGCATCCATTCTTTTAACTCATATTGTTTGCCTTCGGCCGTGTTCATATCGTGCAAAATCTTTTCAAAAACGTCAAAGCGCCCTTTTTTCGCCATCTCCGGCAACACCTCCGTTGCCATATCTTTGTAAGAGCTCTTGCCACCCTGCCATTGATTTAACACATATTGCGAATATTTCAAATAAAACTTGGATTGATGAGAATCCGGGTCTTTAATCAGCGCCTTTGCCATCTCCTTGGCAAAATGCTCTATTCCGACATCGCTCATATAGCTGTAACTGGCCTCTTTGCGCGGCACGTTATGATAGTTATGATGGGCAAATATGCGGGCAATACGCTTTTCCAAAACCTCGGCCATTTTCGGCGAACATTTATAAGTGCCGACATCGTTAAGCAACGGGTTCAAACTCTCCCAGCGTCCGTCTTTATTATAACCGGAATAACACAAATCCGCCCCCGGGTCGTATTCGCTCAAACCTTTCGTCTGTTTGAAATATCTCAGCAGCATCTCCATTTGTCGTTCTGCTTCACGCGCTTCCGGAATATTGTTTACATCCTGCGTTAAAATATCAAACACTTCGTCGCCGCTCATCTTGCGCAAATTCTTTTCGGCAACGGCCAACTTTTTCGACACCTTAAAAAACTTATTGAGTGTCGGCGAGTCGTTAAATTGCTCCTGCGCCTTATAATTGCGCGGATTCTCGAACAATTTTTCCACCCTCTCGCGAATCTCCGGAACGCTGCGGATAAATTCCTCGGTAATTTTGCTGTTAATCGCCAGACAATTCCTGAGTTCAAAGATATTCAAATCTTTTTGTTGCAAATAAGTTTTAATGATTTCCTCGCGGTCCTTAAACTCGGCATATTCCAGCTCATCGACTTTTAAGGCGGCCACATAGCAATCATAAGTCAGCCTGCCGGATTCTCTTAATTCTCTGGCTCTTCTCCTGCCTCTTGCATAGTCGTCGTCATAGTGCCAATCAAGATTATAGTCACTGCGCTTGACATTAAGGCTGTTGGCCACCAGCGGAATCAACTCCGGATGCTTCGGCAATGCCTCGACGATTCTATCAAAATTCTTTTCCAAAGTATCTAAAGACAGTCTTTTCTCCGATGCCGCCAAAGCCTTAGCCCAGGCATCGTTCTTACTTAATTTTTGCGATTCTTCTATTTGTTTCCGCGCGTCAAAATACGGCTTAAACACCTCGTTGTCGGCAATTTTTTCGAGTTTCTCCGCATAGTTTTTCATGCTGGTTTCAAATACAGCATAATTAGACCTGAAACCGCAATTATAAACGTTGAACGATTCTTTTACGGCCGCGACAATATCCGGATTTGCGGCCAATATTTCCGCGGCAAATTCATGCTGAGCCAAATATTCTAAATATTCGGCAGGGAGATAATTATCATATTCCATTTTCTCTTTAAGAAGTTTGGTAAAGTTCTTACCGCCGTCGCGCTTAATCGATTCGCGCAGAATGCTCTCGGCATCAAACAATTCGGAAATGGCATGGCCGTCATCTTTTTTCTGCGGTTTCCACCTGGCTATTGACGATAAAACAACCTCATCGACCGGGTCTTCTCTTTTGGCATAATTGGTTATATCAAAAGTCTTTTTAGCCGCATCCAAATAGAATTTATCTTTCTTCAGATAGCCGAATTCTTCATCATCTATATCGTGCAAGATATAATAAGGACTAAAGAGTCCGTCATCTGTGAGTTTTCGGTTCAATTCAATACAATCATGCCCGGCCATTACTGTTCTCCCTGTTTATGTAATAATTATTTGCCGTCGTTGCCGCCTTTACTTAAAGCAATATCCACCGCCGACGGAGCGTTTCCGCCGGATGTTGCCGGAGCGCTTCTTTGCGCCTCCGCATTTTCTTCCGCTTCTTTACGCGCCGCCGCCCGCATTCTGGCCGCCAACAAGGCGTTCAACAGCGGATGGTCCTCGGTTTCTTCCATCTGATAACCATCTTTCTTCTTCGCGACAAATTCCGGGCTGAACTTCTCCGGCTGCATCATATCGGTATATCCCGGAACATTAAGACCGATACTGCCGGCATGCCCGGCCACTCTGCCCTTGCGTTCCGTAAAGCGTCCGTCTTCCCTTTTTTGTACCGCCGCGTTCAAAATCGGGTACAAATAATCCTGATCATCGTCGGAAAGCGCCGCCGAAAGCGTACGGGCGCGCTTATCCAGCCCCGCCAGTTTATCCATCATCTTGGATTGCATTCTGCCCTGATTATCTTTGAAATTGCCGTCATAATCATACAACCGCCCGTCGGTCGTTTCATACGGATTAATTCCCACCGTCAGCGCCATATTCTGCACCCAATATATATAGGCATCATACATTTGCATAAATTCGTTCGGCGCCACCACCGATTCGACTTCTTCACCTTTGAGCGCCTTTATGAGCCATTCCTGCGATTCTGCTTCTTTGGCCTTAATAATCGCATTAAGCTTTACCTCAAGCTCGGAATGATCTTGTATGCCGGCTTCCCGCCAGATTTTTTGTGCTTCTTGGTTTTTGTGTAATTCATCCAAATACAACGTATTATTCGGCATACTCATAACATTAAGCGTATCAACCGCTAAATTGCCCAAAACTTTGCGCGCCAACTCTTGCGAACCGTAAACAACTCCCTGTCCGTATGTTTTTTTGTTCAGCATATCCTCCCAGTTGTCGGCTTTAAGCACTATCATACCGCCGTAGTTCAAACCGCTGCTGTTATAACCGCCGAAATGGTGGGCGATACTGAAAGGAGAATCGGAGTGGGTGATAATTTCAACGGTTTTATAGCCCATATTCGCCGCATAGCGAATGGCCTCTTCCGCCGCCAGACACAGCAGCTCGTCGCCGGCTTGTTCGTGCAGGCGCATATCCGTCGACATTTCCGGCTCGCCCATCTCGTTGAAAATCATGGTATTACGGTGCATCAATGCCGTATTGCGTGCCCGCGATACCGGCGAATGCATAATCATTTCCGGCGGGTCGATTTTGAAATATTCCGCCCCGTATTTACCCATGGCATAAGCAAACATCGCGCCGCGCGGCATAATATTCGGGCCACTGGCCTCGTCGTGTCGCCCTATCATCAACGCCACGCCGTCATGAATTTCTACCGTGTCCGTAATCTTAACCATCGTAATCACCGCGTCCTTTCTTTTCCATAAAAGTATTCAAATCCATTTGTTTATCGCTGGTCTTTTGTGCCGAGATATGCATGGCATCTTCCACCCGCTTTTCAATCATCGGTACCAGTTTTTCCAAAACGTTTCTGCCGTCAACATGTTCAACATAATCAATACGCTTGTTGCCTGTACCGGTACTATGTTCTTCAATCAGGTCCTCAACATAGCTTCTTCTGAACGATTCGGTCAGTACCCAGTTAAACGTAATCGGCAAATCGCTTTCGACAATGTTTTCTACCAGTTCGAAGGAGTCTCCGCCGTCGGTGTGTCCGCCGTCGGTAATCATAAAGAAGTTTACCATACCCTCATGGCTGGAGGTAGGGTCGCGCTTGCTCACTTCTTCAATGGTATCTTCGATACATGCACCGATTTTATCGTCGCCGTAACGGGTATCGTGCATAACCGTGGCCAAACGACGCGAAATTTCCACGCTGTTTTCGCCCGGTTTGGCAATCCACGTAACCGGATCGTGCATCATCTCGACATATACGTTAAATGCCGGATTATCGCGCGTTGCCTGGAATAAACAGCAACCGATTTCAATCGCCGTCTTATCCATATTGTTATAGGTCATTGAGCCGGAGTTATCAATCAGAATAACAACGTCTATCGGCGCTTTGGTTTCTTCTCTGGCCTCGGAGCTGACGATATAGTTTTCAAAATCCTTCTCCTTAAGCTCCTCGCCCATGGCCTGCTTTTTGAGCCGCTCGATATACGACGGAATATCCACCCGCAAATTGCCGGCATCCGGAACGGTGGCCAAAACATCCTGATCCGGAACATAGTCATAATATTTGTTTTGCAGCTCAATAAACTTATTGCGCAGTTTTTCAATGGTTTCCTGATGCTTGCCGATAATCTTCTGGAACTCGTTTTCCTTTACCAGATGCTTCGGCAACTCGTACGATACGGCAGCGCTGTCGCTCTTGACTTTTTGGTGCTTGGAAGTTTGCTGCCGCTGATGGTCGCTGTTGTCTTCGGAATGTTCTTTTTCGCAGTTTGCCTGTTCCTCTTCCGGCGACATACGGATAATATCCGTGGCGTCCATACCCTCGCCGTCATCAATGTTTTCCATTATGGCTTCAATCATCTGCCGATATACCTCTTCCGGAGTTTCCGGCAAATCTTCCAGCGGCACCATATTTTCCGGTGTCAAATCTTCATCTGAAATCTGCTGTTCGAAATTCTCCATAAATTCGGCTTTTTCTTCATCACTGCCGGCACGAGGTTTAGGCTTTTTCTTGTTTTTGTTTTTCTGAGCGTCTTCGCCGCTGCGGTCATCGCCTTCGCCCACACCCGGCAAATCGTCATGATCTTTACCCGACTTTTGTTTTTTGCCCGGATAATCGTCGTTATCTTCGTTTTCGGCATCTTCGCCGCTCTTCTTGCTTTCTTCGTCAATGCCCGGCAAATCGTCATGGTCATTACTCGAATTATTACCTTCGCCCTTTTCGTTGCCTTCGCCTGACTTATCCTTTTCGTCGCCTTCGCCGCCTTTACCGGACTGGTCTTTTTCGTCGCCTTCGCCCTTGCCGGATTCATCCTTTTCGTCACCGCCTTTACCGGACTTGTCCTTCTCGTCGCCGTTACCGCCGCGACCGTCTTCGTCAACTTTATCGTCTTCCTGGTCGGTTCCCGGTAAATCGCTGTGGTCGCCGGAATTATTTTTGCCTTGACGCGAATTGTTTTCGTCGTCGTTCAGCTCCTGACTGCCCTGGCCGCCGTTTTCATCTTCCGGACCTTCCTGTCCGCCGCCCTGACCTTCTTGGTTTTGCTGACCGCCGTTTTGATTCTGCTGACCTTCCTGGTCTTGCTGATTTTGGCCTTGACCGCCCTGGCTCTGACCGCCCTGCTGGCCTTGTTGTCCTTGTTGTCCCTGTTGCCCTTGTTGGCCTTGTTGACCGTTCTGGCCTTGCTGGCCCTGCTGACCGTTTTGACCCTGCTGGCCGTTCTGACCGTTTTGACCTTGTTGCTTGTTGTCTTCGCGTTCCTTATCCTTGGTCTGGTCATAATATCTCTTGGCAAAGCGCTCGAATATTTCATCGATTACTTCACATCTCTTCTCCGAATAATCTTCAAACAGCTTAATAATCTGCTTTTCCGGCTTATGATAATCGCGTTCGCTTAATTGCAATTTCTCCAGGCGAGTCGCCATTTCGCGCAATTTCTTCAGCGCTTCCGGACCTTTGATTTCTTTACCGTTGTCGTCGGTATACTCAATCCAATCGACATTGATACCCAAATCCTGCCAGCCTTTGGCATCGTCTTCGACAATATCGTTATTGACGTGGAAAGACAAACGCAATGCCCGCTTAAAGTTATAAGCACGATTGGCCGGCGTATCCGGCGGTAACTTAAATTCCTGACGGTTCAGCAAAATATCGGCACCGACGCTGAACAGCTGAGTTTCAATCGAGTTCAGGTCATAACCGACATCCTGACGCACCATACCGAAATCGGAAGCATTTACCGCAAACCGGTTGGCATAGCTGTTTTCCGCTTCATCAAAAATAGAAAAACGATATTGATATTCACGTGCCACGCTCTTGAGTTGTTTATACTCTTCCTTGGTAATGGTACGCTTGCGCGCCTTTTCATTGAGCTCGTCGTATGTTTTTTTCAACTCGTTGAGCTTGCGCGTAAACTTCAAAGTGCCGCGGCTGTGTCCGATTTCGTGCAACTGCGCCGCACGCGAATGTTCGAAACCGCCGATGAGCGCCCACACCAAATCCAGGTTAATCTTATTGTTTTGCGGGTCAAAATAGAAACCGACGCTCGGATATTGGCAAGCGCCCCATTTAAGTTCGACATCTTCCTTCAAAAACGGCATTTCCGCCACCATAAAGGCGTGGCGTCGCAGCTCGCTGATTGCCGGTGCGCTGCGTTTTAATTTATCCCAAACTTCCAGTTTATAAATCGGCCGATTCTTTTCCGGTCCCTGCCAACGGGCACGAATTTGCGGATCGCATTCGGTACAGGCTAACGCCATACCCCACACATATTGTTGCGCCGGGTCTTTAATATCCGGATATTGTTCGCACTTACCGGTCTTCAAAAACTCATAGGCCTTTTTGATTTCAATACCGAGATCCGATACGGAAATATTCGGCATAAGCTGCGCGGCTTGCAACATTCTGGTGCTTAACTCGGTGAAATCCGTCATCGTCAGCTTTTTTGCAAAAAACTTTTCACTCGTTTCCATACGCAAAGGTGCAAACGGTTTATGCATAATTTCATCGGCAGATTTATAGGCGTTATTCATGCCCCTACTCCTGGTTATCAGTCGTTAATCCATATAATATTTTTTTCGGACGAAGATGCCTCCGCCAACCGGGTAAGCAATGTTTTATTCAACAAATGTTGCGAAATCATCACATTCGGCGCACCGTTGCTCTCCAGGTTTTGCTTAAATGCGGCAATATCGGCGCATACGGCAACTTTATCGGAACGTGCGGCTTCTTTGATATCCGCTTCGCGGTCAATGCTGAACACACGGCAGGTGCCGACGGTTTCATACGGACCGGATAAAATTTGTTTCAAAAACATTTCGCTGGAAATTATATCCAATTTTTTATCATTACTTTTCATAATTCTTTACCTTTCTGCAAACTATTGAAAATTGCGCCGGCATCAGCGTTTTTTGCTGACGCCGGTTTAACTCGTCAATAATCGTTACTTCTGTCTTCCAAATTAGCGAATACCTGATATACCTTAGCGGTTTCTTCGCTTATTCTGGTGCCGTCTTCGTCGGTAAAGGCTTTGGCATCTTTAACGCCGCGGTCAAGTTCCGAAGTCGTAAACGTGGTCATTTGTGCCATGTTATCCACCTTGCGGCTCTCCAGACCCGACTTAAAGAGGCTTTGAACATTACCCACGCTGGAAATATCGAATTTTTCATCAACGGACGCGGTCAGCAAATCTTCCAAATTATCATAATTGGAATTTGCCTCGGCCCTGCTGATCCATTCTCTGATTCTCTTTTCCACGCTCAGTTTTTTGCCGGATTCTTCGTTTTCGACCACATCTCCGCCGTTACGGTCAATGTAGGTAATACCGTTTTGTTTCAGGCGGAATGCCATCACCGGAGAAATCTTTTCGCCGACAATCAACGTATGAGATTCGCCGGCCTTCTTCCCGTCCGGCATTTTAACATGAACAATATCGAGCGCAATCGGATTATCTTGAGCATCCTTCAAGATAAACGAGTTGTAAGCAATTCTGTCGTGACGTCCGGAAAGAACTTCCAAAGGTTCCTCTTTACTTCTGTCCATCGAATAGATACTCGGCCAAATCGTGCCCAAATTGCTATCGGACAAGCCGTCGATGGTCAGTGTGGTCAAAAACGCATCAACATCGGCCAAATGCTTGGTTTCAACCAGCGAAGCCGTACCGAGCGTTTCCACCACTGCCGCGTTTTTGAGGAACGGCATCTGGTTATTGGTTTCTTCGGCATTGTTAACCAAAATGGCTTTTCCGAGCAAAGCGTGCTGTTCTAACGGATTTTCTCTGACGGTTGTCAGAACGCCTTCAATCACGAACGGGTCAACAATGTCATCGTTGCTCTTGGCTTCGTTGGAAGGATATCTTTCGCGAACCATTTTGCAAATCGTTTCCTGAATGCGCAGAGCTTCCTGGCTGGCTTTTTTGGTGCTCTTTTCGCCCGGAATCGGGAAATCAAACATATCTTTCAAACGCGGCTGGTCGAGTGCTCTGGCCTCCATCAGCTTTTCTTCGTCGCCGATACCGTTACGTCCCAAAATTTGGTTGGCAATACCTAGGGTTTGTGCGCCCAAATCCGGATTCATTCCCTGGCAGGTGAACACTTCTTTAACCGCGCCCATAATAGCCTTTTCCCAGCCTTCGCCCTGGTTACGCAAACGCATTTGCAGGGTGTTGCTGCCGGACGGCTTGGCAAACGAATAGTTCAGGAACGGGTTGTTGGACGATTTGCCGGCGCGTTGCGGAATATAGGTACGGGCACGGTTGCAAATATCTTCCAAAATACGGAAGCTGTACGGCTCGTCCTGAATATGTTTACGCAACACCTGGTCTTCGCAATATATGCTGGTATTGGAGCTGACCACCACATCTTTTTTGAACTGATAAACCTCATACAGAGCCTTACCGATGCATTCGGCCGTTTCCAAAAACATTCCGACGTTATCCAAATATATCATTTGCTCCGGCGGAATCGCGTCAATTTCTTTTTTGCTTAAGCCCACGGTGCGCAAAAACTTACAAACATTAGATAAATCTTCTTCATTTTCAAGCTGATAGGCATCTTTGATGATGGAAACCGGAACGCCGGTCATCAAAGAGCAATACATATCCGTAAAATCTTTCGGGTTGAAATCGGCCATTTCGGAAATATCAAAACGGTCGCGCAACGGCTCGCTCATCTTTTCCTTAATACCCATTTCCGCGGTTTCAGGGTTACCGGTGGCTTCCAACATAAAGGTATCCGGTAAATCTGCTTTGGAAAGGTGTATTTCACGACCGTTGGCGCCGGTAATTTTTATATCTTCGTAGCTGCCGTTCAAAAAGTCCAGATACGGCAACAGGAAGTCTTGGTTTTTACCGCGGTTGATTTCATCTAAGATAATCGGACGGCCGCTTTCGAGAGCCTGTAATAATTCGCCGTCTTTTTCCACAAAGCCGACGCTGTTGATATTGTACGAATAGTCGATGTTTTCGCGTTTGCAGAACTGTTGCAGCAAGCTTACGAATTCTTTATCCCGATCAGCCGAATCCAAAGCTGTGTTGCCGCGTGCACCGTTCCAATCAAGCGAAATTTTGCCGCTTTCATCAATGGTAAAGGCATCGTCAAACATGGTTTTCAAAAGCGAAATACCTTCGGCGGATAAAGCGCTCTTATCACCCTTGTTATACATTTTGATACGAGCATCAATGGCATTTTTCTCAACATCGATATTGGACGTATCCAAAACGGTTTGCACAATCAGGGTCTTCAAATCACGGTCTTTACAGTTAACGTAAATACCGCCCTGCGGGTCCACCATTTTGCAAAGGGTTTTCAAATCGTGCGTTTTACCGCGTCCAGGTTCACCTTTAATGAATTTGGCGCGACGACGCTGTTCAAAAATATTGCGGCCCGCAATGTTGGCATCGATATTGTCACTGCGGCGACGCAAGTTTTCCATAAAGTCGTTAATTCTGCTTCTGACCGGGAAATTACGCATCATTTTACCCAGCACCTTAGCCTGAACTTCCTCAGGGGTGCCGTCATACATAACCGGCAGGCGGATATAGGTATTGTCATCACGCAGAAGTACTAATTGCCCGTCATCATTCATGTACGGAATAGGACAATTCTCGGAACCGATATAAGCATAGTTTTTAGCCATTTTATTACCTTTCTCAACTATTTTCGTCCAATTTTTAATATATAAATATATTATGTGTTACCTTATCACAATAAAGCAGTTTTGTCAACAGGAATGACAAAAATAATTACAAAATAACGAATATCCGAAAAAGTCCCGCAAAAGCTCAATTATTTCACAAAAAAAATATTGCAAAAACAAAAACATCCGGCGGTTTTACCCGTCGGATGTTTTTATTCTCACTCAAAAAATTTTTACTTTCTCTTTCCGCCCCAAGCGTGGATTTTTTCATCGGTATCGATAATATCGAACCATACCCGGCGGGAGTCTAACACCTCTTCATCGGCAGAAAGCAGTTCAATTACGACATATCCGCCCTGAACAAAGAACGGGTCAATCATAATCACTTCCTCCTCAACGCGAGCTCTTGTAGACTTTGCCCTGATGTCGAAGCGGACCGGAATTGTGCAGTAGTTTGTCTCAACCACACCCGTACAACCGGTCTTGTCATACCTGAAGTTCTTGCTGATAATCTCCACCGGCTTGTCACCTCTGCTGGCGAATTTTTCCGGGGTTTTGATGTCAACCGTGGGGACAACCAACTCATCATCTGCCTTTTGGCAGGAAACCACTGACATTGTCAGTGCGAGGCCGATCAGACCTAAAACAATCTTTCTCATACTTTTTTGTGTTTGTGAGTATTTGTGAGTTTTTCTAAATTATAGACATGATTATTGCTTAACTGTTGCCAGTATACATATATTTTGTCAAAAATCAAGAAAAATTTTCATTTTTTTACATTTTTTTGCTAACCGCGCCGATTTTTGCGCAAACAACAAAAGCCGTGTAACCGCGCGAGAGCCGCAGTTTTGGCATAAAAAAAGCGGAGATATTCAATCTCCGCCGTAATTAATTAAGCTGTTACAGATTTGTCAATTTCATCCGTAAATTTTTCAAGGTATTGACCGCGCCGGAAATACTCTCAATCGCCTCTCGGCTGAGTTCCTGCCGCACCAAAACCGTTGCCGGTGCTGCCGCCGGTGCTGCCGCCGGTTCGGCGGTCCGTTCCGCTTGCGTTTCAAAGAAATCTTTTTGGATTTCTTCTTCACCGAGCAACGTCTTCAACCCCTTGGTTTTAATCAGTTGCTGCGCGCCTTCAATCGTGTAGCGATTATTATAAAGCAAACTTTTAATCAGTTTGATGATTTCCACGTCATCCGGACGATAATAGCGCCGTCCGCCGCCGGTTTTCATCGGTTTAATCTGGCTGAATTTTGTTTCCCAAAAGCGCAAAACGTGGGTTGCCACACCAAGTTCATCTGCCACTTCGGCAATCGTCTTAAATGCGGATTTAGACTTGTTTATCATCATAATTCAGCCCTCCCGACCGGAGCGGTTATTTTACGCCGCTGACAGCCTTTCTCAAAATCTGCGAAGGCTTAAACGAAATCACGGTACGCGGCGTAATTGCGGCTTCGACACCGGTTTTCGGATTGCGTCCGATTCGCGCATTTTTCTTGCGCAACGCAAAAGTGCCGAACGAAGAAATCTTGACATCATTACCTTTGGCCAGTTCCGACTTTATTTCTTCGATGATCATATCCAAAACATCGCCGGAGTCTTTACGAGATAATCCGATTTCTTCATAAATGGCTTCGGTAATGCTTACACGCGTAACAGTTTTCATTTTTCCTTCCCTTTAGTTAAATTAAACGATTGACTAATATATAATGCCAAGCGGACAAAAACAAAACCACTTTAAACAAATGATTCACAACTTTTTATTTTATGCGAAAAAATAAGCATAAAACACCCAAAAATTGTATCCGGGTGCTTTATGTTAATTTCCGATTGCAATACTTAATTAAAGACAGCCGTTGGTTTCTTTGGCACAACGTACATAATCGCTATAGTATGCTTTAAGGCTTTGCTGTACCATATAATTTACCGTATTTTTCGGGTATTCGCCTTTGGCATTGAGCTTTCCGGCCTTTTTGCCGGTCAAAATCTCGATACCGTCATCAACCGTGTCGATGGCATAAATCGTAAATTTGCCTTCTTCCACCGCCTGCAAAATATCGGCGCGCAGCATCAGGTTATCCACATTGGTCCGCGGAATAATTACGCCCTGATTACCGGTCAGCCCTTTATAAGCGCATACATCAAAGAAACCTTCGATTTTTTCGTTCACCCCGCCGATCGGCTGAATTTCGCCGAACTGGTTAATGGAACCGGTCACGGCAATACTCTGCTTAATCGGCAACTCGGCGATCGCCGAAATCATACAATAGTATTCGGTTGAGGAAGCACTGTCACCGTCTACCCCGCCGTAAGACTGCTCAAACACAATGGAAGCGGAAAGCGAAAGCGGCGAATGTTTGGCAAAGCGGTTGGCTATCAGCGATTTCAAAATCAGCACACCTTTGCTGTGTATCGGCCCGCTCATCAACACTTCGCGCTCGATGTTCACAAAATCGCCCTTACCCATCCGCACCTGCGTGGTGATTCGAGCCGGCTTACCGAAGGTATAATTGGAAAAATCATATACCACCAAACCGTTGATTTGGCCCACTCTTTCGCCGACAACGTCCATCAAAATCGTTCCCTTATCGATTTCTTCGAGCATGGCTTTTTTCACGCGGTCGGAACGATAAATCTGAGCATCAATCGCCTGGTCGATATGATTTTTGCCGATTTGCTTAGAATTGGACTTGCGCGCCCAATAATCGGCCTCTCGCAGCAAATCGCCGATGGAAGAAATGTGAGCCGTCAGCTTATTGGCATCATCGGCCAAACGCGACGCATGCTCAATCACGCGAGCCACCGCCTGCTTATTCAGCGAGCGCAGACCTTTCTTTTGTGAAAGCGAACCGATGAGCTTGGCATATTCCACCTCGTTTTCCGGCGTGCGGTCCATAATCGTACCGAAATCGGCCTCGACTTTGAAGAAATCCCTGAAGTCCGGATCACGCTCGCACAACAGGTCATAAATTTCAAAATCGCCGGTCAGCACAATTTTAATGCTGAGCGGAATCGGCTCCGGGTCAAGCGAAATCGTCGTAAAACTGGTATCTTCGCTCGGAGCCTCGATTTTGATGCGTTTGGAGGCAATCGCTCGCTTCAATGAATCCCAGGCGAACGGCTGTTCCAAAACTTTGCGCGCATCCAAAAGCAAAAAACCGCCGTTAGCGCTGTGCAAAGCACCGGCCTTAATCAACGTAAAGTCGGTCAGCAACGCACCGTATTGTTGTATTCTTTCCACCTTTCCGACCAAATTACCCTGTGTCGGGTGGTCGAGCGTAATAATCGGCGCTCCGGAATCCGGCGTATTTTTAACGATAACGTTTACTTTGAGTTTGGCAAACTTGTCATCTTCCGGCTGTTTCATCCGGCTGAGCAACATTTGCAACGGCTCATCTTCATTATTGCCGGCCATCAGATTCTTTTCCTTATCTTCCGGCACAAAGTCATCGACATTGTCCAAAATATGGTCCTGAACCGATTTCAAAAATTTCGTTGCCTGCGCCAGACCTTTATATTTTTTACGCAGCTCATCAATCGGCTCCTTAACCGCTGCCTTGGCAAACTTCATACGCAGGGTATCTATCTCGTCTTTTTGCTTTTCTTCCCACTTAGGCAAATCCTGCGTCGCGTTTTCGATTTCTTCCTGCATGGCATTCAAATCGTCCATAATCAGCTTCTTTTCGTCATCCGGAAGCTGGTCAAAAACGTCCGGGCTCAGCACTTCGCCGTCTTTCATCGGCGCAACCACCAACCCCATTTGCATGTGCAACAGCGATACACGCTTGCCTTTAGCCTTCTTTTGCAAAATGTTGATATAATCGTCTTTTTTGGATTTATACTTTTGTTTGATAATGCCGAGTGCCGCCTTATATTCGTCGGATTCCACCAAAACCGTCAGCGACGACGCAAGCTCGTCCAACAAATCGTCCACATCTTTGGCAAATTCACTGGCACGTCCGGCCGGAAAACGAATTGCCTTCGGCTTATACGGCTCTTCAAAGTTATAGATATAAGCCCAATCGTCCGGCGTTTTGCGCTTTTTCGCTTCTTTTTCCAAAATTCTCTTAACCAAACTGGTTTTACCAGTTCCCTCCGGTCCGAGGCAGAACAGGTTATATCCGCGAGAACGAATGTGTATACCCAGCTCAACGGCGCTGATGGCTCGGTCTTGTCCCAACGCGGACAGACGCTCTTCCAAATCAGCCGTGGTACTGAAACCGAATTGCGAAGTATCACACTTGCGATAAAGTTGGTTAGAATTCAATTTTGTAATAGCCATTTTAAAATAATCCTTATATAATGAACAATTATAAATAATATAGACTTAAAATGCTAACAGAGGGTAAATGTCGGAAAAATATTTTGAATGGACGGTATATTTTCTGCTTATTTGCGCGTTTTTGCTGCCGGCGATTATATGGCGTTTGCATATACGCCTGCGCTTTTTGCAAAATCTCGTGCGCATCGGCATTTTGAAACGTCAGCAAAAGAGCAATTTCAGCCTGCTGTTTTCTGCCGATATTTTGAATAAATCCGCCCGCATTTTATTTTTCTGCACCGCGGCGGAAGCCAAACACGCTCTGCGGGCGCTGACCGGCGGCAACACCGAACCGGCCGTTGCTTTTCTGCAAAAAAAACATCCGGAGCTGGCTTTACTGTTGTTGGCGCATACCGATATCAACGAGGCTTACAAACAAAGCAAACGCGGGCATATTCCGCAAATAACCGACCGCGAGTTCGGCGTATATATCCCGCTGACGGCGCATCTGGTGCATGACCGGCGCGTCTTTCTTGCGTCCGTAGAAAAAATAAATCCGCGCCTGGCAAAATACAACCGCACCGCACGGGCCTATTTTAAGGCGGTTGCGGCTTATGCTTATTTGCACGAAGGCGATATGCTCTCGGCCTCGCAAAATGCTTCGGCTGCGCTCAAATTTTTTCAAAAAAAGCAATTTGCCATGGAAACCGCGGCCTGCCATCTGATATTGGCTGAAATTTACCGTATAAGCTGCGTCAATGATATTGCGCAAACCATGATTGAATCTGCCCTCAAAATTTATCAAACCCAAAACGCTCCTCTCTTTTTGGCCAAAGCCCATACGGCCAAAGGAATGCTGATGGTGTTCGAAAATCGTTTTGAAGAAGCCGAAGCCGAATACCAAAAAGCGCTGCAACTGCCGATTACGCCGCAACTGCACGCCGATATTTCAAATCAGCTGGCTCTGCTCAAATTGGCACAAAACGATACCGCGGCCGCAGCCGGTTACGTCAAACAGGCTCTTGATATGCAAAAGCGCCTGAAAAATCCGTACGGCACCGCCCTTTCGTTGCAGCTTTCGGCCCATATTCACTTCCAGAAAAAGCAGCACCGCCTCACGGTAAAAGATGCCGCTCAAGCCTGTGAGCTCTATCGTAAACAAAAGAATTTTTCCGCCACGGCCGAATGTTTGTATCTGGAGGCGGAAGCGCAATACAAAATGCGTAGCAACACCGCGGCCGAAAAAAATCTGCGCGAAATTCTGCAAATCAATCGAGCCCATCCCAACAGTTTCCACACGGCCAATGCTTACAGCCTGCTCGGTCTGATTTATTTGCAAAAAAAGGATTTGCAACGCGCCAAAGTTCTGTTTCAGCAATCTTTGCACCTCGAACAAAGCCACCGCCGTTGCGAAGGTTTGGCCGCCGATTATGCCAACCTGGCGCTGATTGATGAGCTGACGGATTATGCCGACAATGCGACCTCAAACTGGCAAATTGCCCTGGAATATGCCAAAGAAACCGGCGACGAAGAATTGGTGGCTCTGATTGAAAAGCACAGGGCAAATAGATAATTCTTTACTTTTGGATATGAATTGTATAAATTGAATTGATAAAAGATTTAAGGTAGTCATTTTTTATGCTGAATATGGATTTTATAAACCGAATAGCTCTGTTTCAACTTCCGCCCGAAGCTGAATGGCACAACCTTATTTCGCAATTTTATGCCCGCTATAATCATATTCACGAGCTGGTTATGGCGGAGTTCGGACCCAACGGTTTTATCGTTCTGTTCCTGTTTTTTCTGTTTTTGCTGATTATCATCGTGATTTACATCAAATCGCTGCTTGATACCTTCAGCGCCGGCCGGGCCGAAATGGAAGATGCCGATGCCGAACCGGACGGTTTGTTCTATACCGTGGAAGAACCGGAATTAACTCTGGCTAACGATAACGATGCGGACTTCATCCAGGTTTTTGACAGCGAAGAATTTGAAAAGTTAAAAGAAGACCAGAAACTTTCCGCCGATTTGATTCTGGCCTCGCAACAAACCGCCGATTATCTGCATTTGGAAGAGGATTATCTCGAGCTTAAAAGAAAAATGCAAAAGCATGCTCAAGAAAGTCAGCGCCGCCGCAAAATGCTTGAAGAAGAGCAAATTGCCGCCATTAAGAAACCGAGAGGAAATAAAAAGAATACCGATGTCGAGCCGGAAATAAAAGAAGAAATTGATGATACTCCGGATAATCCGGTGGCCGTCGTTTTGGGTATGCTCGGCCATGGTGTAACCGAGCAGAAAATCGCACAAGCTTTATATTATCATAACAAAGCCAAAATGTCGGAAGAAGATATTATTCAGGTTGTTTCCTCAATCAACAAATTCATTGATTTGTGCAAATCAGGCAAATTCAATCTGCCGCCGCAAAAGCAGCCGCTGCCGACGCCGGTTAACGCCATGATTGATTTATCGAACGGCGATTCCGCTTCGTGTTTGATTTTGCTGCAATCCTTGCTTAATTCGCAAATGCAAAAGGCCGAGGGCGAGAGCGGCATTATCCGCGACCTTACTTATGCGATGGCCGCCAATGTTGCCTGCCTTATGGGTAACATTGCCAAACTCGGAGATTTAGAACTGGCGCACAACTCTTTTGAACTGGCTACCGAGCTTTCGCCCAAAAACGTAACGGCATGGAGCCGTCTCGGCGATATTTATATGCTTGAAGATACCAAAGGCAAGGCCATGATAGCTTATCAAACCGTTCTGGATATCGGCGACCGCATACTTTATTCCGAGCAAATTGCCAACGCGCAACAAAAGTTGTCCGAATACTATCAGGCCCAGGGGCTGGAGACCAAGGCCAAAGAAATGAAGGAAGAAAGCGCCCGTTTCTACGAAACATACGGTATTGCTACCCCGCTCAGCAACAGTGAACTCAAGGTTTATCAAACCCTCAAGAAAGAAAATACTCAAACTCTGCCGGCCGTCATCAGCGCCTTAATCTCCGACCATCGCTAAAATCCTCGATCAAGCTGTTAATTTACATCAAAGCGCTTGAAGAATATAAAAATTCGTGCTAACTTCATCACAAACCGATTACTCGCAACGGAGAAAAAATTATGAATAAAGGTCGTCTGCTCACATTGATAGCCGTTATGGCGGTGTTTTTCATTGTCGTAAAAACGGATTGGCACCCGCGCATTGACCACGAGCAACTGCAAAAAGAAGCCGTGGATATAAATAACAGCTACACCGTCAAACATACCGACGGCCTGGAGAAGACCTATTTTTCCAACGGCGCGGTTCGCAGCGAAACCAATTATGTTAACGGAGAACGCCAGGGTAAGGCCTTTTATTATTACGCCGACGGCTCGTTACGTTCCGAAGTCAACTATGTTCACGGCAGACGCGAAGGCGAAACCAAAACTTATTACAAAAACGGTCAGCTCGAAAAAACCTACACCTATGTTGACGATATGTTGAACGGACCGGCCAAATCTTATGACAAGAACGGCATTTTGGTCAGCGAAACCACCTTTGTCAACAACAAGCAGCACGAAAAAGAAATTGCTTATTATCCGAGCGGCAAAGTAAAAGCCGAATTTTATTTTGACGAAGACGGCCGGTTGCACGGCAAAATGCAGGAATTTTACGAAAACCGCAAGATTCGCCGCGAAACCTCATATTCTCACGGTAAAGAAGACGGCTTGGAGCAGATTTTCTATGAAAACGGCGAATTGTTCCAAACTTCGCAATACATAAACGATATGCTGGAGGGCCCGCAACGCACGTACAGCGAACAAGGAGTGTTGCTTGCCAGCGCCGAATATCAAAAAGGCAAAATAAACGGCGTTGCCACCACCTATTGGCCCAACGGCAAAGTCAGAGAACAATACAACTTTGTCGACGGTCTTAAACAGGGCGAATACAAAAAATTCAGCGATAAAGGCGTTTTGCTGACTTCGGCTACCTATGTCAACGATATTGTCAACGGCCCGCTCACCCTCAATTATCCCAACGGCAGACCTTATGCCGTAATTCCTTATCAAGAAGGCAGAATAAACGGCAAAACCGTGCGTTATTACGAAACCGGCGAAAGAATGGCCGAGGCCGAATTTGTCGACGGGCTGAT
>JAEEMQ010000009.1 GCA_016283295.1 Alphaproteobacteria bacterium | reverse complement strand
GGCACGGGAATTTCCTTCATCTCGGCAAAGGTTCTTGCCCCGCGCGGGTCCAAATAATAATATTCATCTTGCCCCGTTTGCGGATTTATCCGGTGCACCGTACGTTTCCCGAATATTCTTTCTCTGTTCATATCATCCATTTTTATTACCTTTCTTTCTAAAATGCGAAAACCGCACGCTTTTATACGCACGGTTTTCGGTTGTTAATATCAAGTTATTTCAAGAAAAATTTCATATAAGGAAAAGCTGTATTGGCAGAATTGTTTGCAAGTTCCCAAGTTTTAAACAAATTATTCCAGCCGGATTGTTTGGCCGCGGTCTGCCGTGCCTCAACTCCTTTCTGAATATTATACAAATTTGCCATATTATCGTAGCCCGAAACCGAACCGTCCAATAGCGATTGTATTTGCTGAATATAATTTTGCTGTGCCGTGTTGCCGAACTGCGCCGCATTAATGCTGTCGCTAAGCGATTGCGAATATGCGTTCTGACCGTTCAACACACTCTGATATGCCGCCTGATTGAGAGCCGCGTTCTGAGCACTTTGCAGGTCGTTCATCGCCCGCTGATAGGCCTCGCTGCCGACCGGCACTCCCTGGTTGATTAACCTGGTTTGCAAATCGTTTGTCTGCTGCTGATATTGCGGTGTCAGCCGGTCAACATACGATTGAAAAGTCGCATTTTCCGCCTGTTGCCGCGCCGCATCCGACCCATCCACGCTAAACTGATATGCCGGCATGGCATTAAGATTTTGGCTCATATTCAATGCCGCCGCCGTCATATTGTTCAAAGTATTGTCGTAGTTAGATGTATTATAATTATTCATATAATTCATATAGTTATTTTCATATCCGTAAGTTCCGGTTGAACTTGTTCCGAATATTTTTCCGATTGATTTACTCATTTTTTTCCCCTTTCTTATTAAGCCACGGACACTCTTTGGCAAGCATCCCCATAAAATAACAATCATCGCCGTTTTCGCGATATTCGCGCAGCAAGCCCTCGGGTTTAAAACCCAAGCGCCGCACAAAATTCAAACTGCGCCGATTGCGTCTGCTGACAAGCAAATTAATGCGCCGGCAACGTAACGTGTTGAATGCCAACGCAAACATCTGCCGCAACATACTGCGGTTGCACCAATGCGGATCAACCGTATAAACCGTCCACCAAATATCATGACCGCAACGCCAATCATGAAAAATCAGCCCGCCAACCAGCCGCCCCTCATATTCAAAGCCGAAGGTCAGATAATCGCCGAGCCAATCGGTTTTATAGCCCAAACCTTGGCACACCCAGCGGGTTATCGTACCGTCTTTGTCTTGTATGATGCGATAACTCATAATATGCCCTCGCCCGTTTCGTAGCACACCCCGGTTTCGTACCATTCGATATGATTGCCGCGGGTTTTGGTTTTGAACACGATACCGGCCTTATATCCGGTGGCCGAATTGGCTATCCATTGGCTGCGAATAACGGTTCTGCCAGAATTTGACCATTTGGCGCCGCTGGCATCGACAACGGAAGACCACTTCATTTCATTCCACTTATGCAGGCCGGACGAGCCGATATTTTCCGCATAATCAATATTTTGCTCCTCCATATCCATATTGGTCCAAATTGCCAGGCTGTACGGTATCGACGATTTGGTGCGCGGATTAAGCATTTGCACCTTTTTCAGACGCTCGGTCCCCAAATTGCTGTATGCTTGTTCCACCACCCCGCAAATCGGCGCCCCGTTATCGCTGTGGCCTTCATCAAACAGATAAACCGCGTTATCCGAGCCGAAATACAGCCGCCGTTCAAAATTGCACCAACAATACGAGCGAATGCCGGTAAAACGACACCAGGCTCCGGTGTTGACGTTGATAACGTGTTGTTCAAACGAATTGGCGACCGGAACATTGAACAGACCGTAGCCGCCGCGGCTATAGATAATGCCCTGCCACCCTTCGCGACTGCCGTATTTTTGCGTACGATCGATAACCAATCCGCGAATGCAATCACTGAACGCCACCTGCGCCGTATTTGATTGATTAAGCGGCAAAGCCTTTGAAAGCGGAACATAGCCGTCTTCGGTAATAATCACGACATCGCCCTGATATTGCAGACAACACTCATATCCGATGGGTTTACTGATTTTATACGAGCCGCGCAACGTCCAATCGTCGGCACTCTCTATATCGGAGCCGGAATATACCAAAACCTCTCCCTCCGAGGTTATAAACACCGTTAAATCGTCTATTCCCTGTCCGCCGTCCTGTGTCCAATCCGCCACCGCCAGCAAACGACCGCCGTAGCGGCAAACCTGCGCCAAATCAAAAGAATGTAACGTTCCGGAAATATTGCCGGCGGTTTCGGGATACCAGACTTTTAACGAATCTTTTTCCACAAACCACAGGCGCTGTTTAGAAACGCTGACGTTAACAATATTGCTCGCGGTCAGACCGCTGCCGGAAAAGCCCCAATCGCCGATGCAATCGTGACCTTCGCCGTCAATATAAAAGGCTTTGGGCGTGTCAACGCCGTTCACAAAAAACAGGTAGTTTTTATATTGAGCACAATGAAATCGATTGTTATTTATACCCGACGATAAAACAGCCTGCACGTTGTCGGCATAAGTTATATTCCAAATTTTCTTGCCCGATACGGCAAAAAAACGCTTGTCGGCACCGCTGACATAGCTGGCCAATGTTTCGACCGGCGCCTCAAAATCCGCATATTTGGCATAACCGCCGCGCAAAACCACCTTGGTATCTTGCGGAATATAATTATCCATAACCGCGGCGTACCGCACATCCATATCCATACAATTATCACGTTTATTCAATCCGTTAATCGGCGACGGTAATGTAATATATACGGATTTATTATTCCTTGTAACTGACTTTAACCGCATTGCCTGCCACTCCTTCATCTGCAAAAGCCGGGCCGGCAAGACAAATATCTTTTGTTGCCAACTCCGCCCCGAATTTCTTTTTCAACTCACGCTGGAACTCGTTATATTCTTCGGCATAATCCATCCCGTTGCGTTTGAGCCAGCGCCACAAAATATCCAGCTTAACCAGGTATTCATCAAAAATCGGCACATCGGTATTCGCCGTCAACACGTTCTTTTCCTCAAAAGTGTTGAAGTCCCACACAATATTGTCGGAACGATATTGAAACACGATTTTCATCCGACACGGCGGCTCGTGCAAAAACACAAAGCGCCCGTTTTGAATTTTGAACTTAATCTCGGTACCGGCACAGCAAAAACACTTTTCGCGGGCCCATTGTTCCGGCGTAATGGCGCCGATAATCCGCTCTCGCGTGTCTTTAACGAAAATCGTATTATTGAGCAAACTGAAAAAATCCGGCGCAATTTCGCTGATCGGATATTGTTTTTTGCCTTCCTGCGTAAAAAACCAAGCCTCTTTGGTAAGCTCCTGCCAATCGCCGTAACGCAACATGCTGTCCAGCGAAGACTTTGCCACGCTCAAAAACACACTATCCTGTTGGCTCGAAGCATTAAACAAATCATTCGGCCGTTTAACCGCGGCCAAATCGGCGACCTCGCGACAAATTTCAAGAATTGTTTTCATATTTTTCTCCTTTTCTTCTATTTAATGTTTTACTTTTATTATTCTTTTTAATTATTTGTTTTAACTCGTTATTTTCATATTTTAATTTTTCTATTTCGTTCAGATATTCTTCCTCTTTGCGAGCAAAAACCGCCACCGCATCAACCGATTTTGCCGCCTGCATAAACAGCTCGGCCAGATGATGTTCGTTTTCCAAACCCAAATCGCGCACCTTTTCGGCCGACAGCCCGGCCAATGCCTCCACCGTAAAAATTCCCCGATTGCCGCAAGTGGCGATTTCCGCCGCGGTCAAAAACGCAAATTGGTTAAGCGGCGTACCGTTCTCCGCCTGCTGTTTCGCCGCCTGATACATTCCGTATTCCCGCGGAAAGCGTTTGATTTTTTCTTCGCTTGCCGGTTGATTAAAAACTTCGGTATTATTGTCTTTCAGGCGAATTTCCACATAAGTTACGTTCTTAAAAATCGGCAACCCGTTAGCCGTGGTTTTATCGGTTTTGACCGCTTTATCATAAAAACGCGCCCGCACGTTGCGCTCGTCGTTTACGTTATCCGCCGCCTGACGGAATATTGCAAAATCCATATCCATTTCTTATTTCTCCGTTACATATTTAACCAAAACGGAAAAGGACGGATATTCTCCGCCCTTTTCTCAAAGCTCACAACGTCTAGCTGCTTGCAGAATCACTGCCGGAAGTTGCCGTATTAATCAAAACGCCTTGCAATGCCGCGTTGCTCATGGTCATATTGCCGGCCCAGCCGATAATACGATAGAGCGCATCCTGATTGACGGCCGTTCTGTCGCCGCCGATAACCGTCATATCACGGTCACGATGTGTGCGCAGATAGATGTAATCGGTGTTCAGAAAATACATGTGGTTTGTCGGACAATTACCGCCCTGTCCGCCGTCATAAATCACGTCGGCGCCCTTAAATTTGAGGCTGATGAAGCCGCCCTCGGCCACATTCGGGTTGGAGAAGCGTTGCAAATCCATCAAGGTCAAATCATAGAGCGTATACAGCGAATCATCCCCGACGATCAAATCCGGCTTATCGCTGCCGCGCGAGCATTTCAAATACAGCTCGTTCATTTTTTGCAAAATGTTGTCCTTGGTAATTTCGGCACTTGCCACCTGGTTGCGCCAAAATTCGTTACCGACTTCGGCACGGTTGATGGCACCGACGGTTCCGGTAGTCGGGTCATCGGCCACCAAAAGCGCCAAGCCGCCGATTTCTTTGCCGGAAGAACCGGTACCGTCGCCGTAAACCGCCGCCGACATTTTCTTAATCAGCGTTTTTTCGGCATTGTCAACGCGCTTTTCAAACAAGTCCATAACCTGCTCGGAGCCGCTGTTCATCAAGAGTTCCTCGCCAGAAATCGCAACCGGCACCGCGCAGAGTTTCAGCGCATATTCCGCCGCCGTAAACAACTGCTTTTGCTGATAGGCAATGGTATCGTAGCCCGAATACCAAATCATATCGCCTTCGCCGTATTCCAGCTCTTCCAAAATCTTGGTACCGCCGGAAATCTGCTTCATTTTTCCTTTTTGTTTCAAACGATTGAGTACCGCGCTGTTTTTTGACATATTATCATGCAGCGTACCGGTGCGTTCCTCAAGCGTATGAGTCAGCATATCATTGTATTGTAAAGTCATATTTTTTTCCTTTTCTCAAAAATTAATCCACATATTTTGCCATATTTTTGGCGATGGTTTCCCGCAAGGTCAACTCACGCTCGGGCTTTTCGGCCTTACCCTTAATCGTAAAGGCGGCTTTTTGTGCCTTTTCGGCCGCCTTTGCTTCAGAATCGATGTGTTTTTGCACCAATTCCTGCCTTACCGACGGATTGAGCCACAAAGCGCTCTGATACGCTTCTTCGATATCCGCAACCGCGCCGGATTTGAGCAAATCGCAAATACATTGCTTTACATCTTCAAAATGAGGGTGCAACAAATTACCCTCGCGGTCGGTTTGCCGACCAAACGCATTTAAAGTGCCGTCAAAATTGCGATTTTGCATTTCCCGAAGATAAGCGGTCAAATCGTTATAACTGCGCTCAAGCTTGCACACCCGCGCCATAATCGCCGGATTTATTTCCGCCTGCTTTTGTCGCGCCGCCCGCAAATCAACGCCGTAAACCGTGGCAACCGCAGCCAGAGTTGCGGCCGGATTTTCATCCATCGCCCCATCCAGCCACGCCAATCCCTGCAACCATTGACCGAGGGTTTCGACCCCCTTGGCGGCCAGCCGGTCGCGGCGATTGCCGAACAAGGTTTCCACAAAGTTATAAGCATCGAGCTTGGCGCTGTATTCAGCGATTTTCTGCTTATTTTCGGCTTCGCGTTCGCATAAAAAATCCTGCCATTTGGGCGGCAGGTTCTTAAATTCGGACGCAAATTCTTCCGGATACCCCGGCGGTATCGCAACCTCGGAAATATCTTCGTTGGTTTCGGCCGCCGGAATATCCTTCGGAGCTTTTTCGTTTTCGGCGTCGGACAACAGCCCGTGCGCCTTGAACTGACGTTCAATAACATCTCTTAATTCACTCATTTCCATATCATCCTTTTGTAATTGTATAAAAAATCGGCAAAAAGTTCTTCTTGCCGCTGTTTCTCGTTTTTTGCCCGAATATTTTTGATATACTCGGGCGAATAGTCGCTGGCACGCGCCATTCCGCTTGTGCGTAAATACTTATCGACATCGGCGACCGACGATGCGACAGATCCGTCCGGAAGAACGACCTCCTCCGCGAATTGTTTTGCAATATAAGTCATTGTTTTTACTCCTTTATTTGGCATTATAAGTCCTTACCACGAATTGTTTTTCTTTACATTGGCCCGAAACAGGCTCTCAATGCTGTTTTCCTTGAAACCGGCATATTCTTCGGTACCGTTATCGTAAACCGGCTCGGCAAACGTCAGCGCCAACGCATCCGCCATATCCGGCGAACGCCCCAGCCGCTTTTTTATCTCGTCTTTTTCCTCGAGTTGCAAACGACCGCGGCTGTCGTATTTTTTGTTGACGGCACACAATTCCGCACACAAATTCTCGTTATCCGGAATCTTAACCGCCGGCTCAGAGGCGAGCCACTGCCGCAGCTCGTCCCACATTTCCGCGCGCCGATTATGATAGCGCTCATCATTCAAGGCTTTGGAGCCGAACATCACCGCCCGCACGATTTTCTTAAAACCGCGGTCATGCAAAATATCAATCACTCCGCCGCCGACGCCGCCGGCATCCACAAACACCCGCGCTGGCTTATAGTCGCGGATATAGTGCGTTGCCTGATTGGCCACCGCCACATTATCCAGACCGGCAAAGCTTTTAAACTCCGTGCACAACCGCCCTTTTCTGAAACAAAAAACAGTTTTATCATCGCCGAAACGTGCCACGTCTATTCCGATAATCAGCGGCGAGGACGAGTTCATCAGCTGCGTCTGCGTTGCTTTGTGCACCGCGTTATAGCCGATAAGCTTGTGACTGCCCGCGGCAACCGGCGCCCCGAGCCAGATATGCGCATAGTCATCGGGGCTCTCGCACCGGCATTTCTCCGCCAGATATTTCATTTCTTCCGGGCAAAAGGGGTTATCGGTATAGTTGACTTTAACCACCAGCGTACGCTCATCCGGATTAGCCGCCACCGCCTTCCACACCGGGTCGTTTTCTTCTTCGCGATTCATCGAAATCCAAATTTCCGAGCCGGCTTTACGAATGGTCGGGTCCAGAATCTCCCAGCTTTTTTTGCTGATTTTCTGTGCTTCTTCCAGCCATACGATATCCACTCCCTCCAGCGATTTGATATTGCCGGCATTGTGCTCCTGCAAGCCCTTGAAGATAAAGCTCGTACCCGTGATTTTGTTGACAATCTGCGTTTCCGTAACCTTATAATCGGTAAGGTTATAAAAGCAAATACGATCGCTCAACAGCTTATGCACCGAGTCCTTAATACTGTCTTGAATCTCGCGCATACACGCTATCCGCAACTTTTTCATCCGTCCCAAAAGCAACAAGCTGTCGGCAAAGGCATAACTCTTGCCGCCGGCTCTGCCGCCGTAATAAAGTTTATACCTTTTCTTTTGCCGTATCAGCGGCGCAAATATCTGCGGAATCTTTACTATTACTTTGTTCTTCATTGATAAAATCCACCAAAATACCGGTTAAGTTTTCGTTTGATAAATTACTTTCCTTATCTGCCTGCAGCGCGGCGATTTTGCATTTCAGTTCCTCGGCCTTGAGCGCCAAACTGATATTGCCTTCGTCAATCGCCATCTGCTGCAGTTTGTTCAACATTGTAAAGCTTTCGGCAAACGAATACGCCGCCGTTTTCTTTTTTGCCATTTTGCCTCCTCTGTTTTTTTAGTTTTCCAATTCCTGCCGCAGTTTATTGAGGCGCGCGAACCACTCCCACATATTGGGAAATTCTTCCGCGCTCAAATTTTCCGCTTCGGCCGCCACCTTAGCGCCGGCGTGCGGAAACTGCGGCAAATTCACCGGCTCACAATTCACCCTTGCGCATGAGTTCAAGCAACTCAGCGCGAGAAGCATTGGGCTGAGCCTGAATTTTCGCCCGTTTTTGCGCCACATACTTTATTACCTCCGTTTGCTTTTCGATTATCTGCGTTTTTGCCTGGCTTTTGCCATATAAATAGCCGCCGTACGCCGATAACACCACGGCCCCGCACGCCAGCAAGATCATTTTCATGGCAGCAAACTCCCGAGCAACCGCACCAAATCGGTTTTCAAACAGACGATTATCAATAAAATCACGATACCCCAGGTCAGAGTATAGAGTTTTTTTATGCGCACGATGCTCAAAATCAGCCAGCGCCAAAATTGATAACGCTTCTGCTTTCCCATCTCAGTTCTCCTTATAAAAAATATGATTACCGAGCGCAAAGCACGGAGTTTTATCCTTGGCCCAATACGGTTTTATATCCTTGGTATGATAATGCGTTGCACCGCCGGTAAAATCCTGCAGCTCTCCCGAAAGCGCCTTTTGCGCCACCAGCAGACACTCCCGGAATTGCTTATTTCTGGCCGTTACCTTCAACAGTTTATCCAGGTTGGGGTCATTTTTGTTCCAACAGCTGAATTGATAATGCTTAAGACAGGTCTGTGCCACACTCGGCACCTTCATCCCGTTCATCCAGGTATATCCGCAGTACCACTTATGTGAGCGATAGCGGTTCATCACAACGCACGCCACCGCCTCCATACCTTCGCGTCCCTCACCGCGCGCCTCGCCGTAAATCGTTCGCGCCAAAATATCCAAATCAGACATTACACCCTCCTTTTGGTTGTTTTTTTGATTTCTTCGATAATCAAACTGCGCAAATCGTCGAGTTTATTTTCCACCCGCAAAATCGCCTCGTTGGTGGCATAATTTTTGGCTTCTTTGGCCATTTCCACCTTAAAATCGTTCAGCTCCTTGCGAGTTTCGCCCAGCTTATAAAAAAGCCAGCCAAAGGCCGGCACACAGATTATTTGTAAAAATTGCAACCAATCCATTTTTACCTCCCGTCGCTATATTCATTCATCGGCAATTTCCCATTTGCTCGGCTGCGGATATAATTTTTGCAGCTCGTTCAACGCGGCTCCGGCCCACTCCTGAGATGACCAACATCCGGTAACGCTGGTGACGATTGTAGCGCTTTTGCAATCTTTTACCTGCCGACCGCGACAAAACAAATTGCCGTACAAGCACCTGGCCGAAACCGGCTGATTATGAAATTCTCCGTCGTAAAATCGTGCCAACTGTTTATATTTTTCGGCATTAATCCGCATCGGACAATGCACCCCGTAATGTTTGAAGGGCTTGCCGAGTTTTTCCAAAATCCGCCGTGTATTGATAATGACTTCCTGATACTTGTTTTTGGCCGTATCGGCTATATCCCCCTTGTGATAATACGGATATTTTGCCGCCGTAAAATCCTTAAGCATATAAAAGTCGTCGTTCATCAGCAAAAAATCCTCGCTGATTCCGGCCCTAATCGCCGCCATGGTTTTACGATAGGCGTTTTGCCACCACGCACCGTCGTCCTCAACCCACAAATACTTAACTTTGTCGTTCAAAAACGGCGGTTTGTTGCCGACAATCCAAACATTATCAATATCTTTGCAATGTTTTTCCAGCGCCCGCAGGCTATAACGCAACTCGCGGTTTTGATGGTGCGAGCCGCGCCCGATGTAATACAAAATATCCATCACAGCCTCGCTTCCAACGCCGCCAAGCGCGCCTCAATCCGCTCGGCTCTGCGCCGTTGATATGCCGCTTCCATACACAGGCATTCTTCATAGCGCACCGCATACCGATTGCCCGCCTCTTGTGCCGGTCGAATAATTTTGCCGGACTCGTCAACGTCCGCCGCCTTAGCTTCCCATTCGTCATAACAAAGCAAGCCGTAGTCAAAAGCATTCAGCCCGTGTTCGGCAAAAACCCGCATAATCCGCTGCGCCACAACTCCGGTATGATACCGTGCCGCCGCAAAGCCTTTTTCTTCTACCGCGTCATTGAATTTATAACGATAAAACTCCACTTCGCCCCATGCGTCCAAAACCGTATCCGGCACGCTTTCAATACCTTGCTTTAACCGCTCATCCGAAGTCGCAATCGTGGTTGTACCGGCAAAAAGCTGTTTCCAACGCTTACTTGAGCTTCCGAGATTATAACTGTTATCATTTGTCGGTATAAATGTAGGACTTCCGCTGAGTGGATGCATCAAACGCACTTCAATATAAGATTCTGCTGATGCCCCTTTGTATGCTCTTAATGCGGTATCAACCATTCCGTCCGTATTATACAAAGTTATCATTCCTCCCATTGTATTTCCGCCCGTATCTCCAAACCAAACGGCTTGATATTGAGCGCTGGATGGGGAAGTTCCTCTTGTGCACCAATTATCATTCATAAATAAAAGCGGTCTGTTTCTCTGAATTGTCGGGTTATAGGTAAACGTCTTGGCACCGGTTATTGTTTCCGTACCCGCCAAATGCACCACGGCGTTGTCCGCGGCATAACCGGACAGCGCCGCCGAGGTAATATACCCCGCACCGTTGGTCAAATCATTTGTGTCGCTCGGTATTGTCGGTTTACCCGATAAATCTGAGTATGCCCCCGATGTTGCCACCGTCGCCAAATCCGCACTCAAAGCATAAACCGACAAATCAGCGGGTTGCACTGCCGTCGCTCCCGCAGCCGCACCGCTTCTGATGTCCGCCAAATCGGCAATCACATCTTGCTTTGCCGCAAATTTTGCCTCGCCGGTCGCCGATAAGTTGCTTAAATCTTTGTCAGCCGCGTCGGCCACGATGAGCTCCGCCTGCCCGGCATAATATTTGGCCGAATATTCCTCACCGTCCACCGGACCGTCGACTTTGGTTGCCCAATCACGTGCCGCATTTACCTCAGCTTCAATCAACGCGGTTTTATCAACCGCGTTGGCGTTGAATTCTTGAGTTTTATCGCTTGCGTTTTGGTTATATGCCGCCAGCTTATTTTGCACGTTCGAATCAAAAACGGCAGTTCCTTCTCGAACTGCCGCCGCGATTTCCGCGCTTCCGGATTTTATGTAGTGCACCGCCGTTGAAATATCCATGCGAACAATGCTTCCCGACGATACTTCTATTTTGTTGCCGGTGCTGATATTGGCCGTTATCTCACCGCCGCCGATATCAACAATAACCGGCACCGCTTTTTCTTCAATCTCTATCATTGTGTCACCTGCTCCGTAATTCTGAATGTGCCGATTTGGTTGACGTTGGCCGGCCAAATCGTATGCACGTCGCCGCCCGCCGTCGTCAGTTGAATATCACACGCATAATCGCCGACGGTGTTGCTTGTTTGTGTCGGTGTTATCACCAGCGCCATTTTGCCGTTTGCCGCATCGACCGCCGTACCGCTGATTTCAAACAGCAAATTGCCTCCGTCTTTTTCCCGCACCTGCATCAAAATACCGGCACCGCTCAAATTCAGAGGTTGTCCCCGTTCTTTTATCAAAAGGTCCAAAGTAAAGCTGTCGCCCTGCCGCACCGTGATTAGATTGTTTTGTATTGTTCCGCTCATAATTACCTCCTTTATGCCGTTCTGCGCCAAACGTTAACCACATACGCCGGCGGTTGTACCGTCGTGCTGTTACCGTAAATACTGTTAGATTTTGAAGCGTCAAAGGCGATTGTCTGCGTATTGCCGCCATCCGAACCGCCGGCGTTTTGCGTACTGCTACCGCCGCTGCCGGTATATAACGCTCCGCTTTCGGTGCCCGTACCCCAGTTCATGAAGCATTGATGATTGAATGCACCGGTAATATTCGGCAAACCGGCATTTATTGTCGTGTTGCCGTTTGAGCCCGTACCCGTCCACAATGCTTTACCGGAAGATACCAGCGTCCAGGTCGAACCGGAAATCAAGCTCGCCATCGGGCAGGTGTTTTGCGTACCGATATACACCGAACCGACCGGATATATCGTACCAAGCACCGTTTTAACATAGTTTTGATAAGCGGTCGTAATTGTCGAATTTGCCGAACTTATCGCGCTGTCCATCTGCGATTTATTAACCGCATCGGTTGAGGCCGCACCGGCTTTTAAATTTTGAATCCGGTTATTTCCGGCATTCATATTATCGGTAAGCGCGGCCCGTCCGTCGCGCAACACACACTGGCTTAAACCTTCCGCAAAATTATCATCTTCTTCATCATGACGATCGCTGACGATTTCTATATCGTCCAGGCGATCTTGCTCCCAATTATGTATTCTGTAAAAATTACCTTGAGAATCGTATGGCATATTTACCTCCTAAAATTTTATATTATACGTGCTTTAACGGGACGTATCTTACCGTTTATCTGCTTCCGCCGCGGTCTCTTTCAAGGCCTCCAGCTTTTTCAAATTAAGTTCTTCGCGCTTGAGTTCGTTTTGTTCTTTTTTAATAGCGTAATCCTGCGCGTTTTTCTGCTTCTGCACTTCCAAAAATGCGTTATTGTTATTCGGTTGCGGCTTATCATCCGGCTTATTAAGTTCGGCGCTGATTTTATTAAACGCCGCATCTATAACCGTATCAAACTGCCGCGCTTTCGGCATGGTAGACATTGCGCTCTCCAGCATCTGCCGATACAGCGGCAACAACGCCGGCTGTTGCGAAACAATTCCGAAAGCCTGACTGATGAGTTCGTGCACGTTTTTCAAAACCCTGAGCGTGCGTTCTTCTTCGCGTTCCACATTAAAACAACCGTCGGTCTCCAAATCGATTATCAACCCGCGCAGTTTTTCCGCCTTCAACAGTTTGACCGCGTTGGTAGCCTTAACCATATCGGCGCGCTCATCCGGGTTTAAGAACGATAACAAAAACGTCGGCGAAAACTGTTCGCAGATAATCTCCGCCTTAATCCGCAGCAGGTCTTTCAAAAAACGCTGCATATCGTTCTGCCGGTCCTGATTACGGAGTGTACCGAAGTTGGTCTTTTGCGTAACCGCCGTTGCCGTTTCGCCGATTTGCGACGAGCCGCGCATAATATCGCTGACACCGGTCACTTCATAAATCGAATCAATCAAAACCTGACGGCGACGCGCCAAAGTTTCGAGCGCCGTCACATATTGTTCAATCGGCGCAAAATCGATAATTCCCTTAATACCGCCGGCTTCTTTCAGTTTATCGAAATCCGATACCGAAATCAGCGTTACATCCTTATCCAAAATGTTGGCCAGCTCCGGAAAACTGTTATCATAACAGCCCGAAACTTTTAGCGCCTGCATCGTCAGCCGCATCCGGTTGTTAACCCCGTCCAATTCATCAAGCAGGCTCTTGATTTCCACATAATCCGGCACCGGAATCATACCGTCGTTGGCAAGCGTCGACATAATCGGTTTCGGACACGGGAAAAATCCGCTCAAATGCAGGGTATCTTCATAAACCTCCAAAAAGTCCGTCGGATATTCCGGGCTGTAATAATAAATCGAGCGGCTCGGCTTATCCCAAATTTCGTAAACGGTGATATTGCCGACATCGCCGAAACGCGAATTAAGATATTTGGCAATCGCCGTATCAAAATTCTCATAAATATCCGCTATCGACATATAGGTTTTGCGGGCAATCCACTCCACGTCTTCCCACACATTGACATTTTGCGTATCCATCAAAAACATGGTGGGGTTCACATAGGTCGTATTGACCTGCTCGCCGCTTTTGAGCATTTCGTTGCCGATGGTGTAAAAACTCGGACAATATTGCTCCCACAGCACTCCCATTCCCGAAAGCAGAAAATCGTTGCGGGCATATTTAACCACGCTGTCAAAATCAAATTGCTTCATATTCCAATAAAGCGCCCGCTCCAAAATCGTCGCGGCCAGCAGCTGAGTTTCATCAACCGCCTTACGACTGCGCACAATAAACGGCGTCGGTTGCTTAAAATACAAAAACGGCTTCATGGTTTCCACCGTTGCCCAAAAAACATTTTGTTTGTTACGGCGCCGTTCATTACGATAATATCCGCGAATCTCGGATATCAAATCATAATAATCGGCATATTTTTTTTCGGCGGCGGAAATTTTCCGTTGCCAAGCATCTCGCAATTCCTTGCGAGACAAATTTTCTTGCGTCATTTGTTTCTCCTTGATAAAAAAATTAAAATTAACCCGATTCGCCGACGATTCCCAAAATGCTTTTTTCGCGAACCGCCACGACATCTTTTTGCGCCAACGGCAAATCATCAAAATAATGAAAAATAATTTCGTCGCCGACCTTAACTCCGGAAACCTCCGGCCCCACGCTTAAAACCACACCCCGATTGCGATAGCGGCTTTCCTCACGGATAATCGGCGATTTATCGTCAGTATTGCATAATCTTACAATAACTCTATCCATAATTGCCCGATACATCATTTTCACTCCATAAAAAAAGGAGACTGAGCTGCCTCAATCTCCGCTGATTTTTTATTTTCTTCTTAATACAATTATCGATTATGATAATTTTCTTATCACATTAGTCACTAAATGTCAAGAACTTTTTTTATTTTTTTGTAAATAATATTTGAGTAATCTTTCCAAACCCAGGCACAGAAACACTTTCAGACAATAATATTTATTTTTTGTTTTTAAGGAATTATCGTTTTTTTCTTCAAATTGATCTATTCTCGTGTCCTCGATACACACTTTATAAACCGTCGGCCAAAACTCATACGGGATATTTTTAACGGCGTGCAAATATCTTTCTTTATAGTACATAGCTGTATCTTCTCCTACGTTTCCGGTTGTTCTTATACCCAGCTTAAAGAGCTTGCTCGATTGCAGCTTATTATAATTTCCTAAGTAATAGTCCCTCGATAATATTTCTCCTGCCTTCTTTCGCTGTTCGGCCGAAAACGGACTCCCCTCCAATTCGAGGTAGCCTTCTTCAAAATATTTCTCTAAAACCGTCTTTTTACGCCATATTCCGTTTTCATCCAAAACATACCCGCGTCTTTTTGCCGTTGCTGCCGACATTCCGTTATGCGCCATTTTTCATCCTCCCTTATTCGGTTTTATAAGAAAATTATAATCGCGTCAATAAGAAAAATATCGTTTTACTTTCTAAGATATATATTATATAATGTAAGAGTCGAACATCATTTGAGGTAAGTTATGGAAAACACGGAAGAAATTCGCAAAAAAATATCCCGCCTGATTTTGGAGCGCGGTTTGAATTATGCACAGGTATCACTGGCAATAGGTAAAAATATTGCGTATATTCAGCAATATATCAAAAACGGTTCGCCACGTCGCCTGGGAGAAGTCGAGCGTCATAAATTAGCGCAAATTCTTCACGTTGACGAACAGGAGTTGACCGACTTATCGCTCAATGTCGCGACCTATTCGGCTGCCACTATCAATTCGGAGATATTGAGTTTGGTTATCGAAAACATCGAAACCTGGCTGAGTAAACGCAATATTTCGCTGGAGCCGCACGATAAGGCCGAATTGATTAAATTGATATACATCAAAGTCTGCGGCGATTCGCTTGACGTGGCTGCCGGCAAAGTTAAAGACTTTATCGAAATTTATAACGAGTTGCGCAAAGCCAACTGATTATCGGACTAAACATGACGGATATAGATCAACAAATCAGAGATATATTAGCAAAAAGCTGTCCGGCTAACGATAATCTCACGGATATATCGCAAAACTCCCGGCAACCTGCGGCACTCACGCACAGCGTCAGCGTGGTCGGCAACAACAATGTTGTGATTGCCGCCAACGCCCTTACTTTGGGCCTGTTTACCCTGCTTTATATTTGCGGTATGCTTCTTTCTTCACATTGATTTTTAAGTAAACGAATACGGGTCGATATCCACCTCTACCCGCACGCTCGACGGCACTTTCACCATTTTCTGCCATTCGCGCAAAACTTGTTGAATATTGATATTACGGGTGGTTTTCAACATCAGCCGATAGCGATATTTATCCCTTAACATAAACAACGGCGCCGGTGCCGGTCCCAACACCGAAATATTTTCCGTATCCGGAGCGGTGCGTCCGAATGCCGCTGCCACCGCGCCCGTCTGCTGTTGGTTGGTGCCGGAAATAATCAGCGCCGCCAATTTGCCGTACGGCGGATAATGCAGAATCTGCCGACTTTCTTTTTCAAAATCCATAAACAATGCCCGATCATTATTGAGCAACGCCTTCAACACATTGTTCTCCGGGTGTAGCGTCTGCACATAAACCGTGCCGTGCTTATCGCTACGTCCGGCACGTCCCGCCACCTGCGACAACAGCTGATACGTTTGCTCGGCCGCGCGCAAATCGCTGCTCATCAACCCCAAATCGGCATCAACAATTCCGACCAGCGTCAAATCCGGAAAATGGTGCCCTTTGGCAATAATCTGCGTACCGATTAAAATATCGATTTCTTTGCGCTCCATTTTGCCGATGATTTTAGAAAGCGCCGTAAACGAAGTGGCGCTGTCGCTCGATAAAATATCGACTTTTGCCGTCGGAAAACGCATACAAACTTCTTCCTCCACCCGCTCGACTCCCGGTCCGCAAGCCGTCAAACCCTCGGCCGAACCGCAATGCGGACAAACCTCCGGAATATCGTCGACATAGCCGCAATGATGACACATCAACTTATGCGCGTTTTTGTGTTCGGTCAGCCACGCGCTGCAACTCGGACATTGAATTCGGTGTCCGCAATCGCGGCAAATCAACAGCGGAGCATACCCGCGCCGGTTTAAAAACAATACCGATTGTTCGCCGTTTTCCAAATTATTTTGCAAAGCCTTAACCATGGTCGGAGTGAGCCAGGAAACGCCCCATTCTCCGCGTTGCGGCTTATCTTTTTTAATATCGATGATTTTGATATCCGGCAACACGGCATTGGCATAACGGCTGTTCAGTTTAACGCAATCATATTTGCCCTCGTCAACATTGACCAACGTTTCGAGCGCCGGCGTCGCGGTTGATAAAATAACCGGAAAATGTTCTATTTTAGCCCGCACCACCGCCATATCGCGCCCCTGATAATTTACCGCATCTTCCTGCTTATACGAATGGTCGTGACTCTCATCAATCACAATCAGCCCGAGTTTGGTATACGGCAAAAACAGCGCCGAGCGTGCCCCGACCACCACCTTGACGCGGCCTTCGCTTATCGCCTTCCAGGTATCGGTCCGCTCTTTAACCGTCAGCCCCGAATGCCAACAGGCCGGACGCACGCCGAATCTGCTCTGAAAACGCCGCAGCCATTGGGCGGTAAGAGAAATTTCCGGCACTAAAATCAGAACTTGCGTATCTTGTTCCAGCGCCTTTGCCACCGCCTCAAAATAAACTTCGGTTTTGCCCGAACCGGTTACCCCGTCCAACAGCGTTACCGAGAACCCCGCCCCGACTTTGCGACACAGCAACTCGGCGGCTTTTATTTGTTCGGCAGTCAAATCCACTTTCACGTAATCGCCTATCGGCTCGGTAAATTCCTTTTTGTTTTCCACATAAATCGGCACCAAAACGCCGGCATCTATCATCGGCTTAATCACACCCTGACTCACTCCGGCACCGGCGGCAATTTCCTGCCGTGTATACGGCGCGTGTTTCAACAAATCCATCACGTGCCAACGCGCATCCGAATTTTTGAGCTTGGCCTCTGCCAGCGTTTTGCCGGATAAAGTATACAGCACCGTCATCGGCGAAGGTTCAAACACCGAGCGCACGCTGATTACCATTTTCAACACCGAGCCCAGCGGCGCCATATTGTAATCGGCCACCCATTTGATGAATTTCAGCATTTCAATTTTGAGCGGCGGAAAATCGAATGCCTTGATAATCGCCTTGATTTTCCCCTGCTCCAACTCCGACGTCGGTTCCAAACTCCACACCACGCCGATTTGTTTTTCTTTACCGAACGGCACCTCCACAATTTGCCCGACTTGCACCGCAAAATCCACCGTATAATCAAACGGTTTATCAAAAGGCAACGGGAGTAAAACGCCGACGGTACGCACCATTTTATGCGCCCTTTTTCTGCAACAGATAGTTCGGAGAAAAACCGTTGCTGTGGCGTTTTTTCAGCTTTTCGACATTACCGTCGATGATTTCATCCATCGGCATGCCGAGTGCATAGGCCGTTTGAAACAAATACCAGCACACATCACCCAGTTCTTTTTTGAATTTTTCGCGGGTTTCGGCATCATATTCCAAACTGTGGTATTTGACTTTTTTCCACAAATCCGCCACTTCGCCGCTTTCGCCGGCAAGTCCGGCAATAGCATTATCCAAGCGCGAATAATTGCCGCCGAGCAACCCGGAAAGCTGTTTAAACCGTGCGGCAAAAATATCGTCGTTGCGCGAAACTTCCGCCGTTACCGAGTCCACAAAATCAGTATAATTTTTGAAATATTCTTTTACATCCATTTTATTCATTCTCCGCTAATTCTTTAAGTTCATACAATTTTTGCAACGCTTCCCGCGCCGTCAAATTATCCGGTTCAATTTCTTTAAGAGCCTTTGCTGCCGCCGATTCGCGCACAACTGCAACCGTATCGGCCGCCATCGGCTCGGCAAATGCAAACAGCGGCAATTCGTCTTGCAAATCCGCCGCCTTATGCTGACGATTTTCGTTTTGCAGTTTTTGCAACACCTGCTCCGAGCGACGAATGACCGCCTTCGGCAGACCGGCCAACTTGGCCACATGAATACCGTAAGAACGGTCGGCCGCACCGGCAATCACTTCGTGCATAAAAATCACCTGGTCATTAAATTCCTTGATTTTCATACAATGCAACGTCAGGGCCGAAAGTTTTTCGGAAAGCACCGTCAGCTCGTGATAGTGGGTGGCAAACAGCGCCCGACATTTGTTGACCTCGTGCAAATATTCCACCACCGCCCAAGCAATCGACAGCCCGTCGAAGGTAGCGGTACCGCGCCCGATTTCATCCAAAATCACAAACGAGCGCTCGTCGGCACGGTTCAAAATCGAGGCGGTTTCTATCATTTCTACCATAAAAGTAGAACGCCCGCGCGACAAATCGTCGGAAGCTCCCACACGCGAAAATACCTTATCCACCAACCCGATATGCGCCTTCTTGGCCGGCACGAACGAGCCCATCTGCGCCATAATCGCAATAATGGCGTTCTGCCGCAAAAACGTGGATTTACCCGCCATATTCGGACCGGTAATCAACCAAATGCGGTTATCCTGCTGATTAAGTTCGCAGTTGTTGCCGACAAAAGCACCTTCGTTATTGCTTCTGATGGCAGTTTCCACCACCGGATGCCGTCCTTCCTCGATTTCAAACAACAAACTGTTGTCAAGCCGCGGCCGGCAATAATTGTTTTCGAGCGCCAAATCCGCCAATGCCGCTGCCACATCGAGTTCCGCCAACGCCGCCGCCGTGCGACATATATCATCGGCCGCTATCAGAACATCGCGCACCAAATCGTCAAAGATAGAGATTTCCATCGCCAATGCCCGCTCACGCGCACTGCGAATATTGTTTTCCAATTCGGTCAGCTCGGCCGTAGTAAAACGCGTGGCATTTAAAACGGATTGCCGATGGATAAAATGCGGGTCGGACAACAGTTGCGTGGCATATTTATTCTGCACTTCAATATAAAAGCCGATAAGCGAATTATCGCGGATTCTGAGGTTATCAATGCCGGTTGATTGCACATATTTTGCCTGCAAATCGCCGATTTTATCCGTACCGTTGTCGCGCAGTTCGCACAAAGCGTCAAAACCCGGATGAAAACCGCTGCGGATAAACCCGCCGTCGCGGGCAAATGCCGGCAATGTTTCGGCGGCATCCACCTCAATCAGAGCGCTGTTCAGCTTATCCGCCAAAGCGGTGTGATTACCGATTCGTTTCACGATTTCTTCTACCGCCGGCCGCGTCTGATCAACCACGTCCGTACTCTTATAAATCAGCATGGTATTGCGAATTTCCGGCAACAACAGCAACGCATCGGCAACACATTTTAGTTCGCGCGGACCGCCGCGTCCGATACTGAGGCGGGTCAGCGAACGTTCCATATCCGGACACATTTTCAGCAGCGAGCGTAATTTTTGCCGCACCTCATCGTGTTTGCAAAAAAACTCCACCGCATCCAAGCGTTTGTTGATTTTTTCCAAATCCAAAAGCGGTGCCGACAATCTGGCCGCCAGCATTCGCGCCCCGAAACCGGTGACCGTTCGGTCGATAACCGCCAACAGCGAATTGCCGTGCGGACCGTTCATCAAATCCAAATTCTGCCGCGTGGCCGCATCGATTTCCATATACAGCGAGTCCAAAATTTTGAGCGGACGCACAATCCGCGGCATTTTGCCTTTTTGCGTATTTTCCACATATTCCAGCACCAATCCGGCGGCAATTATCTCGCCTTTACTGAAATCGCCGAAAGCCTCGGTCGCCGAAATATTATAAAAAGACAGTAGTTTCTTTTGGGTATTGGCATAATTGAAACGCGCCTGCGGCAACACCGAAAGTTTTTCTTTATATTCGTTGAACAGCTTGAACAAATCCGGATTTTGCAACAACGCATCGGAAATCAATATTTCCTCCGGCATAATGCGCGTCAACAACCCGTAAAGCTCGGCCGCCTCCCCTTGCGCGCCGATATGAACTTCCTGCGTATAAAATGCACCGGTAGATAAATCGAGCCAGGCCGCACCGTAACCTTTGAGCGTTTTGCTCAAACACAGCAGATAATTGTTGCGCCGGGCATCCAACAGCGTGTCTTCGGTCAACGTGCCGGAAGTAACCAGGCGAATAACGTCGCGCTTGACCACCGACTTTGAGCCGCGTTTGCGTGCCTCTGCCGGATCTTCCATCTGCTCGCAAATCGCCACCTTATAGCCGGCCTTAATCAACCGCGCCATATAATTTTCGTAAGCGTGGAACGGCACTCCGCACATCGGCACGTCTTTGCCTTTCATCCGTCCGCGTTTGGTTAGTGTAATATTGAGCGCTTCCGATGCCTTGATTGCATCTTCAAAAAACAGCTCATAAAAATCGCCCATCCGATAAAACAACAAATAATCCGGATACGACTTCTTAATTTCGATATACTGCACCATTCCCGGTGAGATTACTTCTTTTTCTGACATTTTACCTTAAAATCTTAAACTAATTTAAACTTCTTGTATATTACAATATTTCACATCTTAGTCCAGTATTTTATTGATGTTATAGACGGATAAATCAGATGAAGAAACGATTTAAAATATCCCAGATAGACATAGACGCGCGACATTTTAAACGCGCCCTGATTCTGTCGCTGCCGCTGGCCGTCGTATACATTGATTTGGCGGTGCTTAATTTTATGACGCCGCTGGTGGCGATTGTGTGTTTTACCATTACGGTTGTTTCCAATTTGTTGCTGATTTTTCCGATTAGTGCGGAGTTGCGGACCTTGCGCAATTATATTCAGACCTTAGCCACCGGCAACGCCAACGAAAACGACATCGAACTTTCGGAAAAAGATACGCGTGAGCTGGCACAGGCCATCAATGCCATTCACAAAATCTGGACCTCAAAAAACGATACTTTGGAGGCGCAAACGCTCTCCGATGCCGCGGTTTTCGACACCCTGCCCGATCCGATTCTGATGCTTGATAACGAGGGCGGTATAACCAATTATAATTTGGCGGCGGAAATGCTTTTGGGGCCGAATATGGCTGCTAACGGCATCGACCGGCTGTTTTCAACCAACATTTTTATCGCCGCCGTTGATAAAGTTTTAAAAGCCAAAAGCGATTCGGAAAGCGTGTTGTTTCACGCGCCGGAATACGGTAACCGTCGTTTTTATGCCCATATTACCAAGCTGCCGCGCCACCTCAAAGGCCGTGCTGCCGCCGTTGTTTCGCTTTACGATGTCAGCAAAGCGCTGAGCCTGGAAAAAATGCAATCGGATTTTGTAGCCAATGCCAGCCACGAATTACGCACCCCACTCTCGGTTATTTCCGGTTTTATCGAAACTTTGCAAACCACCGCGCATGACGACGAAGAAACCCGCGATGCCTTTTTGGGCATAATGAAAGAACAAACCGAATATATGGCCAGCCTGATTGAAGATTTGTTGTCGCTTTCGCGTTTGGAAATGGGGCAAAATAAAGAGCTTAAAGATAAAGTTGATTTGCACGAAGTCATCGATGATGTTACACAGGCGCTCAAAATCAAAGCTTTCCAGCGTTCCGTCAGCATCAACATTACCGAAGCCAACCGCATTCCGAAAATCGTCGGCGATAATCAGCAAATTCACCAGGTGTTGCAAAACCTGTTGGATAACGCCATCAAATATGCTCCGGAAAATTCCGAGGTTAAAATTGAGCTGAAAGCCGTGCCGGAAATTCCGGCCAAAGCCGGGCAAAACGTTGCCGGCGGTCGCGCGGTCAGCATATCTTTCAACAACAAGGGCCAGAAGATAAACAAAGAAGATTTGGCGCGCCTGACCGAAAAGTTCTACCGTATGCAGGTACATAAAGATATGAAGATAAAAGGCACCGGACTCGGTCTGGCTATTGCCAAACAGGTAGTAATGCACCATCGCGGCAACCTAACCGTATCGTCAACCGCTTATAACGGCAACACATTTACGGTATATTTGCCGGTCAAACAAAATTAAATCCGCAAAACGGCAACATACTTTGCGGAAGCCAAAGAGAGAATTGAAAATATTATTAATAAATTATATTAAAACATTATCATTATGAAACAGACCAAAAAATTTCTCAGCGTATTAAGAATAGCCGCCGAAATTGTCGCTGTTCTGCTGATTGTTGTGTGCGTTTCGGCCGTTTGCATGGATGCATCCGGTGTATTGAACGCTATGGTAAAGCTGTGGCCGTACGGTGTATTCGTTATTGCCGCATATATGTTGTTTTCGCTCGGCGAAGATTTTGCGAACAATCGCATTCTCAGGCCGCGCTGTTGATTTATACGCCCAAACCGTCAGTTTAAACACTGGCGGTTTCCCGTTTTAAAAAAGCGAAAGACCGCACCTTTTCAGGGATGCGGTCTTTACAAGATTTAATGAAGTTACTTACCTAGGTTAATCATCGGCACGCTGTTGCCCAGCATATAGGCTGGCAGTTTGCCGTCCCATTTCTGAACAGCCTCATACTCCGTAAGGCCTTTGTTACGAGCCAGAGCCTCAGCCTTGATGGTCATAGCCTCGGCGTCAGCCTTGGCGGCGATAACCTTCTGGTCGGCTTCCTCCTTGATACGACGCGTATCGTTGATGGCCTTCTCTGCCTGCTGACCGGCGATAACCTTCGCCTCGATTGACTTCTCAAACGCGTCACTGTAGTCAATGTTATTGAACTGAATAGTGATGTTTTCGAAGAATCGATTGTCAATCTTGGCCTTGAGGTCCATGTTCACGTCAACGCGCGCGGAGTCGCGATTGCTCACGAGCTCTTGGGCTTGCCAACGACCGATGTTACTCTTGATCACATCGTTCAGGACGGGGATAATCTTCTTGACCTCGTAGTCCTTACCGACGAGCATGTAGAGCAGATGGACATTATCCTTGCGTACGTTGTACGTGATGGTATAATCCAACTCTGCCGTCTGCATATCGGCAGTATAGCACGACGTCTTTTCCTTCAATGTTCTGGTTCGGACATCGAACTTGGTCACGCCGGAAATCAGCGGAGCCTTGAACGATACGCCGGGTTGATAGCTAAACTGCTCAACCTTACCCAGGCGGGACAGTACGGCAGCCTCACCGGCATCCACAACAAAGAAGGCACCCCAGAGCAGGCATACGACAATGATACCGAGTACGCTGAAACCGATACCCTTAACCCACTTCATAATCTCACTTTTTTCGTCTTTGTACATAATATAATAAAAATTTGGTTTGACAAACAACGTTTTACCACAATTCCCGTAATTTGTCAATATTTTTTGTTAAAATTTTGTTCATATTTTGTAAATACATTAATTTTTTATGCTTTTATTTTTGCATTAAGTGTGCTATAGTGCCTCAAAAGTGAGGTAAAAAAATGAAAACATATTTGGTGGGCGGCGCCGTCCGCGATATGGTTCTGGGCCAAGCCCCGCATGATTCTGATTATGTGGTGTTCGGTGCCACGCCCGAGGAGATGGAAGCCAAGGGTTTTGTGCGTGTCGGCAAGGATTTTCCGGTGTTTCTGCATCCGCAGACGCACGACGAATATGCTTTGGCTCGCAAAGAAATCAAAACCGGCGACAAGCATACCGATTTTAAATTTGTGTTCGGCCCGGATATTACGCCGCAAGAAGATATGCAACGCCGCGATTTTACCTGTAATGCTCTGATGTATGACAAGGAAAACGATAAAATCATCGACCTGGTGGGCGGAGTTGCCGATATCAAAAATCGCGTCATTCGCCATGTCAACACCGAACATTTTATCGAGGACCCGCTGCGCGTTCTCAGAATGTGCCGATTCGCCGCCAAACTCGATTTTGAAATTGCCCCGGAAACCATGAAACTGGCACAAAATATGACACGCACCGGTATGCTCAATCACCTGACGGCCGAGCGCATTTGGAAAGAAATCGAAACCGCGCTCAACACCGAACATTTTGATAAGTTTATCCGCACCATGCGCGAATGCGGCGCTCTCAAGGTTGTTTTGCCGGAAGTCAACAAACTCTGGGATATGCCGGAACGCACCGATTATCATCCCGAGGGCAACTCCGGCGAACACACCATGCTGGTCTTAAAGCAGGGCTATAACTTATCGCCGAAAATCAAATTTGCCCTTTTGTTGCACGATATCGGTAAAATCGATACGCCGGCCGATATTCTGCCGCAACACATCGGCCACGACAAAGCAGGCCTCCCACATATTGAAGAAATTTGCAAACGCCTCAAAGTACCGAACAAATATCGCGATTTTGCCTTGCTCGTTGCCGAAAATCACATGCGTTTTCACAGCGTGCCGAATATGCGTAAAGGCAGATTTTTGGCCTTTTTGGATGAACTGACCGATAACTTCCGCAACGGCAAACAGATGATTGATTTTATGCGTGCCTGCAAATGCGATTCGTTCGGTCGCGGTGCTTCGCCGCAACTCAAAGACGAGAAAAACGAAGAAGTTTTTGCGGCCGCCAAGCGTTGCTTGGATAATTATCGCATTCAACGCGCCGTCAAAGCCGCCGATATGCCGAATTTTGAGCACCTGACCAAGGATAAAACTTTCAGGGATAAGTTTATGCAATTCCGCACCGGCAAGGTTTTGTAAGCTCCGCCGGCAAACTAAATAACCGCACCTTTTTCAAAAACAAAACCGCGCAACAGTTCCTCGGTCGGCATGGCGCGTTTGCCCTGTCGTTGTATCTGCGTAATTTTCAGCGCCCCGCCGTTTGCGGCAATAACCAATTCATCTTTGCCGGACAGAATTTCTCCGGCTTTTCCTTTACCTTCCGTCTTTTCCGCCTGCAAAACTTTGAAACGCTCGCCGCCGTATTCAAAAAACATTGCCGGATACGGACTGAAGGCGCGAATTTTATTATACAACGCCGCAACCGGCATCGCAAAATCAATCAAACATTCGTCTTTATCCAACTTTTGCGCATAGCAGGTTTCCGCCTCGTTCTGTACTTGCGGCGGATATTTTTCCGGCGCGGCCAACACCTCGGCAATCAGCTCTCCGCCGATTTGCGCCAACGCATCATGCAATTCGCCGCCGGTCATCTTTTCGCCGATTTCCACCGTACCTTTAAGCAACATATCGCCGGTATCCAAACCTTCCGCCATCTGCATAATCGTAATGCCGCCGACTTTATCTCCGGCCTCAATCGCCCGCTGAATCGGAGCGGCACCGCGCCACCGCGGCAACAGCGAAGCGTGAATATTCAAACACCCGAGCGGAAAGGCCTCCAACACCGGCTTCGGCAAAATCAATCCGTAAGCGGCAATTACCGCCACATCGGCCTTCAACTCGGCAAATTTTTGCTGTTCTTCAAGATTGCGCAACGTTTTCGGTGTCCGCACTTCCACCCCGTTTTCTTCCGCCAACAAATGTATCGGCGTTTTATTCACCAGATTGCCGCGACCGGCCGGCTTAGGTTCGCGCGTATAAACGCAAACCACCTCATGTTCCGCCATCAAACGACGGAGCGCCGGCACTGCAAAGTCCGGCGTTCCCATAAAAACAACACGCATTATTCGCCCAATCCCATACGTCCGTATTGAACTTCAACCTTATATTTGCTGGCATATCCCTGCAACATGGCTTCACTCAATTCTTCAACCATACTGTTATACATAAGTTGCTGCAACCGAGCTTTTTCCTGCGGATTCAATGCGGCCGAATCATCGTAGATGTTGGTAGTTTCGGCCACCACATAATCATCGCCGATTTCAATAATCTGCGGTTCGCCTTTCGCTGCCTGGAACAACGTTTTCATGTCGTTCAAGCTCAGTTTATCGAGGCTCTCGCCGCGAGTAACCGGACGGCTGTTCAGCGCACGCAAACCGCGGCGGGCGGCAATAGCCGTCAAATCATCGCCGTCTTCGATTTCGTTTTGAATGCTGTCAACCAGTTCCTTGGTGGAGGATTGACGCATACTTTCCGCCCACATTTGTCTGAGCTTGGCATCTGCCTGCTCGCGCGGCTGTTGATGTTCGTCATAAATTTTATCAACTCTGATAAAGGCCACGCCCTCATCCGTTTCCACCGCCTGACTTATTTCGCCCTCGTTGTACGAAAACGCGGTATCGATAAATTCCTTATCGTTCATAACCGCCGCCAGTTTTTTATCGGCAACGTCGGCCATACCGTTTTCATCCAAAGCTTTAATTTCATAAAGTTTGTTTTTATTTTGAGCGGCAATTGCCTCAAAAGAAGTACCGGCGCCGAGAGCATCTTCAATGGAAGCAATCATTTCGCTGTGGTCATCATAAGATTTTTCCTGACGCAGCTCCTCTACGATTTGACGCTCGGCTACGGCCTTATCAACCTTATGCGGTGCCTGAGTTGCCGTTACTTTGATGATTTGCCAACTGTCCGAAATTTGTACCGGTGCGGAAACCTGATTGATCCCCAAAGCAAACACGGCATCGGCCAATTCTTCCGCTACATCATTCCGCGCCACAAAGCCCAAATCGATATCTTCGGCCTTCTGTCCGTATTCGGCGGCAACCGCGGCAAAATCTTCACCGGACGCCAATTTGGCTGCGGCATTTTTGGCTTCCTGTTCGTCATCAAACACCATCTGCAAAACATAACGTTTTTCCGGTTGTTCGTATTCTTCGATATGCTCTTTGTAATAAGCCGCGATTTCATCCGGCGTAATCTCAATACCGGCGGCCAAATCATCGTCCGACAAATACATAACCGTAACGTCGCGCTTTTCCGGAATCATCAATTCTTCCGCCATATCATCATAAAATTGATTCAGCTCGTCTTCCGTCGGCTGGCGGTCGATTTTGGCATCGGCTGTATTTATTTTTATATATTTAAAAGTGCGGCGTTGTCCCAAAATCTTCGCCATCTGGTCGCCGAACACCTGCGGTACGGTAAACCCGATAACCGGCATCTCCACCAAAACCTTGCGGGCCATACCGCGCTTAACTTCGGCAATAAACTCATCTTCGGTTTTGTTATTGTTGCGCAAATACCATTGATATTGCTGCGGATCAAACACGCCGTTATTCAAAAATTGCGGCATAACGTGAATTACCTGACTGACCAAACTGTGCGAAAAATCCACCCCGTATTTACGCATGGTGTTTTCCAAAATTGCGTCGTCGAGTTTGGCTTTTGCCAGCAAATTCGCCACCATGGCTTTTTGCGAACCGTCTTCGTCTTCCTCAAAATTTCCGTTAATCATGCGGAGCTTTGCCAACTCACGTTGCAACGAATACGCAAATTCATTTTGCGAAATTTCGATATCGTCAACCTTGATAACGGCCTTATTGTTGGCCGCGGAAGTAATGTATCCCGATACGCCGAACAAAGACATAAAGCTTAAGGCCGTAACGGTCAAAATTATTTTGGTAAACCAACTGTTACGCATTTTTGAAAATTTATTAATCATTCCTTTGTTTCCTATTTTAAAATTTCAGTTTTTTGCTCATTATAAATACATAATTTGCGATTGCAATTTTTAAATTGAATTATACAACAGAATAAAACAGGGAGTAATCTGTTTTTTTTGTAGAAAAATATTTTTTAGTATGCTAAAAAGATGCAAGTTTTATTGATTTTATGAAAAAGAGGTTTTAAATGGTTCGTAAAAAATTGATTGCCGGAAACTGGAAGATGAATTGTCTGCAGGCAGAAGGTATTGCTTTGGCAAAAGAGGTGGCCGCAAAAGTTAAGGCCGATAAGTTTGATTGTGATTTTTTGATTTGTCCGCCGTTCACCTTGCTCGGGCTCATCAAGAAGTGCTTGCGCGGTACTAAAATCGCTTTGGGTGCGCAAGATGTTCATTTTATGGTAAATGGCGCGCATACCGGTGACATCAGTCCGCTGATGCTGACTGACTTGGGTTGCACATATACCATTATCGGGCACTCGGAAAGACGAGTCGATCATTTTGAATCCGATGAATTAATCTGCAGAAAAGCCGTTGCGGCACACCAAGCCGGGTTACGCACGGTTATTTGCATCGGCGAAACCGGTGCGGAACGCGATGCCGGCAAAACCATCAAAGTCTGCCAAAAAGAAATCAACGGTTCGGTACCTGATGATGCAACCGCTCAGAATACGGTCATCGCTTATGAACCGATTTGGGCCATCGGTACCGGCAAAACCCCTACCGCGGCCGATGTTGAAGAAGTGCACGCAGCCATCCGTAAGGCTCTGACCAAAAAATTGGGCAAAGCAACCGCCAACAAAATGCGGATTCTTTACGGCGGTTCGGTTAAACCGTCCAACGCGGCGGAATTGCTTTCGCTTCCGGATGTTGATGGTGCCTTAATCGGCGGTGCCAGCTTAAAAGCCGAAGATTTTATCAATATTGCCATTAACGCAACCAAATAAGAAAGGATAAACAGATGAGTTCCGTATTGTTAGTTTTACAGTTAATCGTTGCCATTTTCCTGGTAGCCGTCATTTTGATGCAACGTTCCAACGGCGGCGCCCTCAGCGGTTTGGGCGGCGGCGACGGCATCGGCGGCTTAATCAGTGCCCGCGGCAAAGGTAACATTTTGACCCGAATCACGGCTATATTGGCTACGTTGTTTTTTGCGTTGAGCATGGCAATTTCCATTTATTTCAGCCGCGCCGAAGTCCAAAAGACCTCTATTGCGGAAGATGTGGTAGAATCCTCTCTGCCGACCTCGCAACCGGAGCAACCGGCAGCCCCTGAGCCGGCCCCGCAAGAGCCGCAAGTACCGGTAGCGGAGTAAGAAAATTGAGAAATCGAATTGACATAAGGCACTTAATCCGTTAAGTGCCTTTGTCACTTTTTTAAACCATTTTATAAGGAAAAATCGTGATGTCTGAATATACATTAAATCCGAATTCAAAGTTTATTTTCATAACCGGCGGTGTGGTATCATCGCTTGGTAAAGGCTTGGCTTCGGCCTCTTTGGCGGCGATTTTGCAAGCTCGCGGCTATAAAGTCAGATTGCGCAAACTCGACCCGTATTTAAACGTTGACCCGGGGACCATGAACCCGTGCCAACACGGCGAAGTTTTCGTAACCGACGACGGCACCGAGGCGGATTTGGACTTAGGGCATTACGAGCGCTTTTCGGGCGTACCGGCCAAACGCACCGACAGCATTACCACCGGCAAAATTTATCAGCGCGTTATCGAAAAAGAGCGCCGCGGTTTTTACTTAGGTTCCACCATTCAGGTAATTCCGCACGTTACCAACGAAATTAAAGACTTTATTCTCTCCGACATCACTGACGAAGACTTTGTTTTATGCGAAATCGGCGGTACCGTCGGCGATATCGAAGGCCAGCCGTATCTGGAAACCATCCGCCAAATTGCCTACGAACTCGGACGCGAGCGCACCATGTTCATACATGTGACATTGTTGCCGTATATTCCAACTGCCGGCGAACTCAAAACCAAACCGACACAACACTCGGTTAAAAAATTGCAGGAATACGGTATTCAGCCGGATATGATTCTCTGCCGTACCCAGATGGCCATCCCGGAAAACGAAAAGAGAAAACTGGCGCTGTTCTGCAATATTCGCGAAGAAAACGTGATTACGGCGATGGATGCCGCCAGCATTTATCAGGTGCCGCTCGCCTATTCTGCCGAGGGTATGGACCGCCAGGTATGCAAACACTTCAACCTTGATTATACCAAGCCGACCGACTTGAGCAAATGGCAGAACATCATCGACATTTTGCGCGCGCCGGAAGGCGAAGTCAGAATCGCCGTCGTCGGCAAATATATGATGTTGCTGGAAGCTTACAAATCTTTGAACGAGGCCCTGATTCACGGCGGTATTGCCAACAAATACAAAGTACGAATCAAGTGGATAGATTCGGAAGCGCTCGAAACCAAAGACCCGGCCGAAATGCTCAATGACGTCAGCGCCATTCTGGTTCCGGGCGGCTTCGGTTTGCGCGGCACCCAAGGCATGATTAACGCCATTCAGTATGCGCGTGAAAATAAAGTGCCGTTTTTGGGAATTTGCTTCGGTATGCAGATGGCAGTCATCGAAACCATGCGTAATTTGTGCGGCATTAAAAACGCCAACACCACCGAGCTTGACGAGAATTGTGAGCCGGTTATCGGCCTGATGACCGAATGGGATAAAGACGGCGCCAAACAAATCCGCCACAAAGACGGCGACTTGGGCGGCACCATGCGTCTGGGAGCTTATGATTGCATTTTGAAACCGAATTCCAAGGTTGCACAGATTTACGGCACCGATAAAATTTCCGAGCGCCATCGTCACCGCTACGAAGTGAACATCAAATATAAGGATATGTTGCAAAAAGCCGGTATGGCGATTGTCGGCACTTCTCCGGACGGCGCGTTGCCGGAAATCGTCGAGCACCCGGACCATCCGTGGTTTATCGGCGTACAATTCCATCCGGAGCTGAAATCGCGCCCGTTTGCCCCGCACCCGTTGTTTGTGGCCTTCATTAAAGCGGCCATCGACAACTCCCGCCTGGTATAACAAAATACGGATACGAAAAAGCGCAACTCTCAAGGTTGCGCTTTTTTCGTCTCTACCCGCTTATTGCAAATATTTATGATTTTTCATAAAATCCCGCACAAAAGCGACATATTTTTGCTTAAATTCCTGATTACCGCAATATTTTTCAAACGTATGAAAAATCCATTCCGTAGTCCCCAGTTTATCACAATAATCCAGAGCCGCCCGATAATTGATGTCAACAAACCACGACAGCAGCGAAGCCACGCGGTCGCCCAAAGTATAAAACGGCTTCGGTACCGTACTCCCCTTCTCGGCACTTTGCAAAATATGCTCCGAAATTTGCAAATCCTCCTCGGTAATCTCGCGTTTGATATCCATAAACAGCGGCAAAAAATACGGCTCATGCGCCAGCATATTGAAGTTGGCAATTTTATCGGCATCGCGTACCACAAAGCATATTTGCTCTACTTCCTTTTTCACGTCGTCCGGCAAATTCTGATATTCGGCATCGGCGTAAAAATCCTCAATCAGATGACCGTGATGTTTTATCGGCAGGCAAATGCGTATATCTTCAAACAACGGAGTATTTTGCAAAAGTTCATAAGCGGCAATCCCGTGGTCATATTGCTTAATACCGTGATAAAGCGCGGCGATTTCGGAAAAACGGCAAACATCATGTAATAAAATCGCCGTGCGCACCATTTCGAGATATTCCTCCGATTTATCCTTAAACCACTCGATATGACGCAACAAATAATTTCCGGCTCCCGCCACCTGCATCGAATGGCGGATTTTTTCCTCGGCATAATAGCTGTAAAAAGAGTCGTCTTTCACAACTTCCATACATTGATTATACTGTAAATAAAGCAATTCCGTGGCTAATTTAAGCATATTTATTCTCCTTGTTCGCCAGTAATATTACCATTTTATTTTGAACGCAAGCACAATTTAACTTTCTCAAATAAAATTATTTGACAAATAACCAAAAAAATGTTATATCTTGATAAAGTTTTGATGAAAGGAATTTTTCAGATGTATAAAGTCAGAGAACCGCGCAAATTAACCATCCAACGCGAAACATTGTTGCCGAAGGAGCAACCGCTGGAATCCGAGGCAGACAATAAAAAGACCTTCCCGTCCGCCGAACACGACCCTGCGGAAAAATTGCGGGCATTACGCGAAAAAGCCAAAGTGGCCGTCAAAGGAGGTAATAAGTTTCGCTGGATTAAAATCGGCTATGCCGCGGAAAAAGATTCGCGTAACCCTGAGCAAACTCCGGCCAGAGAGGCTATGCTTTATATGTGTTATCCGGTAGCCGACGAGAAAAATTCCTATTCATCGTCTGATTGGGGTAAAGTTACGTTCCGTCTGGAAATTTATGATTATCGCCCGAATACGGTTGTGGCCCACAAACTGCGGAAAAAGGTTCAGGATCAACCGTTGCCGGAAATCACGACCCATCGTGTTGAAACATTGGCCACGGCTTATGAATTTGATGCCAACGGCCTGCATTCCAAGGGCTATGGTGCGATGGACCTCATCGGTATGACACCGTCATCCCCGGAAGAACAAGCCAAGTTGATTGAGAGTTCCGAGATTATGGATGCCATCCGCCGCGATTTTAAGTTCTCGCTGACTTGCGCCAAATATACCGACGGTTCGGATATTCATTCCGAGCATCCGGAAACCGGGCCGGTGTTTGCACTCAGCTTACGCGGACCGATGGGAAAAATCAGCAAAGATTACGCCGTGCCGCACAGCAACAAGCTCTGCCACGCCGATGCAAAAACCAAGAGCTTCTTCCGCCCGTCGGAGCCGATAGATTTCCTGTCGGTAGTAAAGGCTTACAAAGATAAATTCATCAAAAAATAATCGGGCTTATTTATAGTAATTAATCCCCATGGCGGTTTTGACTTCATCAGTGGTCTGAGCCGCCTTTTTTCGTGCATGCTCGCTGCCTTTTTTGAGCATATCGAAAATATAACCCAAATCTTTGGCTAATTCTTCGCGCCGTTCGCGAATCGGCCGGATTTCTTCCTGAATAATCTCGTTGAGGAACTTTTTAACCTTAGTGTCACCCAAACCGCCGCGGCGATAGTGCGCTTTCAATTCTTCCAGATTTTGATATTCCGGCCACAAGGCGGCAAAATGTTCATCGCGGCAAAATGCATCCAAATATACAAACACCGGATTATTTTCGGTATGTCCCGGGTCTTCCACCCTTAAATGCGTCGGGTCGGTAAACATACTTTTGATTTTGCGCTGAATTTCATCGGCGGAATCTGCCAAATAAATGCAGTTGCCGAGCGATTTACTCATTTTGTTGGCACCGTCCAACCCCGGCAAACGCAAACAGGTTTCGTTTTCCGGCAGAACCGCTTTCGGCTCCACCAGCACCTCTTTATACAATGTATTGAACGAGCGCACGATTTCTCTGGTTTGTTCAATCATCGGCAGCTGGTCTTCGCCCACCGGCACAATATTGGCCTTAAATGCCGTAATATCGGCGGCCTGACTAATCGGATACGTAAAGAAACCCACCGGAATACTCTGCTTAAATCCGCGCAGCTGAATTTCGCTTTTTACCGTCGGATTGCGTTGCAAACGCGCCACCGTAACCAGATTCATATAATAAAACGACAGTTCACACAATTCCGAGATTTGCGATTGAATAAAAATCGTCGTTTTGGCCGGGTCAAGCCCGCAGGCTAAATAATCGAGCGCCACTTCGGATATATTGCTGCGTACTTTTTCCACATTGTCAAAGTTATCCGACAATGCCTGCGCATCGGCAATCATCACATACATTTCTTTCGGCTGATTATTATTTTGCAATTCAACCCGGCGTTTGAGCGAGCCGACATAATGCCCCAAATGCAAACGCCCCGTAGGTCTGTCTCCGGTTAATACTATATCCATTTTCATATCCTTTCTTTGGCGCTAACATAGGTTATTATTTCGGGCTTGTCAAGATAGACCGCATATATGTTTACAACATAAAAAAAGAACCTTACCGAAATCAATCGGCAAAGGTTCTTTAATCATGTTCTTTTCAAAAATTCCATACCACGGAAGCTCTGACTTGCGAGGTAAAGTGCCAGCTGCTTTCATCTTCGGCATGCCAGACTTTCTCGGAATAGCCGGCCGCGCCCACAACACGCATTTCCATATTGTCGTTGATGGGGTAGCAAATGCCGACATTGGCATGCGGCCACGCCATACTTCCGCATTGCGTAACCTGGGTAACTTCGCCGTCGGCAGTCACAACATCATACGCCACGCCGTCATAATAAACAAAGCCGTAGCCGGCTCCGTAGAGCAGTTTCACGGTACCATACAGCGGGGTGCGTCCGTTAATGTCGATGGACATCACAGAATTCTTTGCCAGAGAAAAATCAACGTTCATCTCTACACACTGCTTGTAAACGGCACCGAATTCAAACATAAATCCCGGCTCGTCAAAATCGGCTGAGCTCGAAAATTTACCGTTCTGATAGGATAGTCCGGCACCGGCAAAAAGCCTGACGTCGGAGCCCAAATCAACCTGTGCGTGAGCCGTTGCGGCAACACACAGCAAGAGGAATAATACAACCTTTCTCATATACAAATAATATTTGATTTGCTTCAGTATACAACGATTTCGACAAAACACAACAATTATTTTGCCCCACCGCCCAAAAAAAGAACCTCCGTCGGAATTACCCGAGGGAGGTCTTAATTTCAGAAACTCCAAACAAGCGAAGCGCGCACCTGCGAGGTAAAGCACCATCCGTCGTAACTGCGGTAGTAGGAGTGAGTAGCGAAGTCGTAGTTGCCGTAATTATGGCTGTAACCGTAGTCGTCATACTTATCGCGACTGTAGCCGATCACACCTACCAGATGTAAACCCAGATTATCGGTAAATGGAACCTCGACACCCACGTTAACATGCGGCCAGCCGATAAAGCCGCTGACTTTGTAGTCGCAGCCTTCGACATGGCACTCGGTTGTGCGATGAACTGCGCCGTAACCGCAACCGAAGATAACACCGAACTCCTCAGTCAACATAAATTTGCTGTTGACGTCAGCCGAGAGCATGATATCCTTGTTAAAGGAGCCCGTGATCCCGATACCGAAACTGCCGTAGTTGTAACCGACTTCGGCGGCCGGAGCAAATGAGCAATTGGTCGTACCGTCCAACAGGGGGACAATCTGATACGCAGCACCTGCGCCGACATAAAAACCGTCACCTGCATAAACAGACGAACACACCAGCGCCATAAGCGCAATAATATACTTTTTCATACGCTTGGGATTTTGATAATAGTCATAATAGTGATTGATTATCTTTAAAATAACATAATTTTGTCCAAAGTCAAGTATTTTTTCCACAATATTCCGCAATAAATTCGTCCACCGAAATTTTTTTGTGAACAAGCGCAAATATCTGTTGCAAAAAGAACAAAATCAGAACAATATACAATTTAGCGGATAAATGTATTCTTTGTTTGAGTTTTTGCAAAAAATACATCATAAATATTGTCAGAATAACTTATTTATAAGGATAAAAATATGGAAAAAGATAAAGCGTTAGACGCCGCCTTAAGCCAAATCGAGCGTGCCTTCGGTAAGGGTTCGATTATGCGTTTGGGGCAAGACACCAACATTGACATTGAAGCGATTTCCACCGGCTCACTGGGGATTGATATCGCCCTCGGTATCGGCGGTATGCCGAAAGGCCGTATCGTGGAAATTTACGGTCCGGAAAGTTCGGGTAAAACCACTTTGGCTTTGAGCGTAATTGCGCAAGCCCAAAAAAACGGCGGCACTTGTGCTTTTATTGATGCCGAGCACGCGCTCGACCCGTCGTATGCCAAAAAAATCGGCGTAGATGTCGAGAATTTGTTGGTTTCGCAACCGGATTCCGGCGAACAGGCTCTTGAAATTGCCGACACATTGGTGCGTTCCGGCGCCATTGACGTTATGGTGGTCGATTCGGTTGCCGCTTTGGTACCGAAGGCCGAGCTCGAGGGCGAGATGGGCGATTCGCACATGGGCTTGCAAGCTCGTTTGATGAGTCAGGCTTTGCGCAAATTGACTGCCACCGTTGCCCGCTCTAACACTTTGATTATCTTCATCAACCAGATTCGTATGAAAATCGGGGTTATGTTCGGTAATCCGGAAACCACCACCGGCGGTAACGCGCTTAAGTTCTACGCTTCGGTGCGTATTGATATTCGCCGTATCGGCGCCATCAAGGACAAAGACGATGTTATAGGCTCGCAAACCCGCGTTAAAATCGTTAAAAACAAGGTTGCGCCGCCGTTCAAAACCGTCGACTTCGACATTATGTATGGCGAAGGCATTTCCAAAACCGGCGAGCTTATCGATTTGGGCGTAAAATCCGGCATTATCGAAAAATCCGGTGCCTGGTTCTCCTACAACGGCGAAAAAATCGGTCAAGGCCGCGAAAATGCCAAGAATTTCTTAAAGCAGAATCCGCAAATTGCCGATGAAATTGAAAAGAAAATCCGCGCCGATGCCGGCCATTTAACGACCGAGATGATTGGCGAAGACGAACCTATGGGCGACGAAGACTAGTTCTTCGCCCCCTCTTTATGAGGAACAGAAAATGAAAAAGACTTATATTGTTGCCGCGGCTTTGGCTTTATTGGCTTCTTGCCGCTCGGTTACTTATGAAGATGTCAACCCGACAATTCAGCCGAACCAAAATCTGTTGCCGGTGTTAAAAATCGAAACCGATACTTCATTATATCCTCAGTCATATACCGTAGAAACAGAATATTATGACAAAGATGAAAGCTATGTTGATAACTACGATGGTGAATACGATTACAACTCAAATTATAGAGCACGTAAACGTTCCAGATTGAGTTCTGTAAAAAGAAACACCTATGATGACCCTCGCCCGAAGGATGCGACTAATATGTTCATAAAAGAAGTTCAAGAAAATATCATTGAACAGACCGGCGAGAAAAAAGGTTACATCAGGATGCGCATAACCTACTTGAACAATGACCATAACGGTTTTTACTCATTAACAATGTTACCTCTGTTTATACCTACATTTTTGGGTATTCCTTGTGGAAACAGCAAATATACGACAGAGGTTGAAGTTACCATTTTGGATAATAAAAAGAATGTCGTTAGGCGCTATACGGAAAAAGCTGTTGACGAAGAATTCAGAGCAATGTATTGGGGTTACAGCAATTATGATACAACATACAAAGCCTCCATGGTCAGCTTGAAAAAAGCGCTGGAAAATATCCGTCACAGAATCAACAACGACGCGCCGGAAATCCGTGCTAAGTTGAAATAGTCGGCTTTCACGGCAAAACAAAAACGCACTGACTTTCATCGGTGCGTTTTTTTTGCATAAACATCTCGGCTTATTTTTTCGCTTTTTTACCGCCTTTTTTGCGCAGCGCAATTTCCAAAACTTCCGAGGCCGACGAAACCGGAATAATCTTCATCCCCGACTTCACATTGTCCGGAATTTCCGCCAAATCCTTTACGTTTTCTTGAGGGATAATCACGGTTTTAATACCGCCGCGTAATGCCGCCAACAGCTTTTCCTTGAGGCCGCCGATCGGCAAAACCCTGCCCTGCAGCGTAATCTCGCCGGTCATCGCCACATCGCTCTTCACCGGCGTTTTGGTAAACACCGACACCAGCGTGGTATACATAGCAATACCGGCCGACGGACCATCTTTCGGGGTCGCACCTTCCGGCACATGGACGTGAATATCTGTTTTATCGAACACTTCCGGCTTAATCCCCAGTTCTTTGGAATGCGAACGCACCACCGAATACGCGGTTTCAATCGATTCTTTCATCACATCGCCGAGCTTTCCGGTTTGCGTAACCTTGCCCTTGCCCGGCATATCCACCGCCTCGATAAACAGGATATCGCCGCCGACTTCGGTCCAGGCCAAACCGGTCGTAACCCCGATATGGTCTTGCTTTTCCGCCTCGCCGTAACTGAAACGCCGTACACCGAGATATTTATCCAAATTCTTCGGCGTCACCTCCACCTTGATACACTTGCCTTTTTCCAGCAAAATTTCTTTGGTGGCCTTGCGGGCAATGGTCGCCAACTCGCGTTCCAAATTGCGCACGCCGGCCTCGCGCGTATAATAGCGAATAATGTCGCGGATGGTATCGTCGGTTATCACCAATTCCGAACACTGCACCGCGTTTTCATCAAACACTTTGCCGATGAGGTGCCGTTTGGCGATTTCCACCTTTTCATCCTCGGTATAACCCGACAGCTGGATAATTTCCATACGGTCCAACAGCGGTCGCGGCATATTCATCGAGTTGGCCGTGGTCACAAACATCACGTCGGATAAGTCATAATCCACATCGAGATAATGGTCTTCAAACGTATTGTTCTGCTCCGGGTCCAAAACTTCCAAAAGTGCCGAACTCGGGTCACCGCGCCAGTCATTACCCAGCTTATCGATTTCATCCAGCAAAAACAGCGGATTGGAAACGCCGGCTTTTTTCATTGACTGAACGATTTTACCCGGCATGGCGCCGATGTAGGTACGGCGGTGTCCTCTGATTTCCGCCTCGTCGCGCATACCGCCGAGCGACGCCCGCACAAAATTACGATTGGTGGCACGGGCGATGGACTTTCCGAGCGAAGTTTTGCCCACTCCCGGAGGTCCGACCAGGCACAAAATCGGCGCTTTCAGATTTTTTGAACGCGATTGCACCGCCAAATATTCGACAATGCGCTCCTTGACTTTTTCCAGCCCGTAGTGGTCTTCTTCCAACACCGCAATCGCCTTTTCCAAATCGCGATTGAGCTTGGTTTTCTTATCCCACGGCAAATCCAACAGCCAGTCCAAATAGTTGCGAACAATTGAGCTTTCCGGTGTATTTGGTCCCATGCTCCGCAATTTTTTGAGTTCGGAGAGCGCTTTTTCCCGCGCCTCTTTAGTAAATTTGGTAGCGTTGATTCGCTTCAGATAATTACTGTTTTCGTCATCCTCGTCGCCGTCGTGCAATTCCTTTTGAATCGCTTTCATCTGCTCGTTCAGATAATATTCTTTTTGGCTTTTTTCCATCTGCTTTTTGACGCGATGCTTAATTTTATCTTCCACTTCCAGCACCATCATTTCGGTATCAATCAGCTGCAGAATTTTATTCAGTCTGTCTTGCAAATTATTTGCTTCGAGCAAAAACTGCTTATCTTCGGTTTTGAGCGATAAATGCGACGCCACCGTATCTGCCAGCTTGTCATATTCGCTGATTTGCTTAATGGATTGAATCACGTCATACGGAATTTTTTTATTGAGTTTCACATATTCTTCAAATTGGCTGACTACGGCACGCGCCCACGATTCCAACGATTTTTTATTGGGTTCATCCTGCGGATAGCTCTCAATGGCGGCGGCAATATAGGTTTTGTTGTCGCGAAATGCCGTGATTTTCACGCGTTCCAAACCCTCAACCAACAGCTTAACCGTACCGTCCGGCAATTTCAGCATCTGCAAAACATTACACAATGTCCCGACTTTATATAAATCTTTGGCACCAGGAACTTCAATATCGCCTTTTTTCTGCATAACCAGAACCATCTCCGAGCCTTTATCGTTCGCTTTCTGCACGGCCTCGATTGATTTTTCCCGCCCCACAAAAATCGGCACAATCATTTTCGGATATACCACAACGTCACGCAACGGCAAAACCGGCAGAACTTGTTCTTTTTCCGCTGTTTTCTGTTCCGTTTTCTTTTCTTTCATCTTGTTTTCATCCTATTTTTAAAAAATAACCTTTTCTATATATAGGACGGCTTTTAATCTTCTACAATAGGACAAACGGATTTTTCCCAAAAATTATTTCAGGCGACGTTTATTTACCGAATCTGACTGATTTTTCCAGCTGTGTCGCTTCAAATTTATTGACTTTGGCTCCGGCTTCTTCCGCCGCTTTGGTCAGCAATTTACGCAACAGCGTATCGGCGATTTCCTGCTCGTCTTTATCGGCGGCAAACAAAATAAAGTGAGTTTGTTTCACGTTTTCCGGCAGAAAATCATCAACTTTATCGGAAAAAACATCGAGCTCCACCTGCATTTGCATTTTATGATGTTCGGTATCGATTTCATCCACCTCGGCCTTAAGCAACCGCGGAACAACTTCATAATCCGCCAACTTGGCATCATTGGTAACGAAAAAATACTCGCTGTGCGAAAACAGCCCGGTCAGCAAATCCTGATAGTGATTGGTTTCTTCGCCGTTCCAAAAAACCATCTTGCGAATGTAGAGCAAGCGCTTTTCCGCAAGTTTGCGCGGTTTAAACGCGGTTTCTTCGTTTACCTGCTTTGCCACTTCTTCAATCTGTTCTTCCGGCGCATCGCTGTCGCGATATTCCTGCACCAGCGCTTCCAGCTGTTCGCCGGTCATAACCACGTCGGCATGCAAATTCACGCACACCCGATTACCGTCGGCGAGCGTAACCTCGTGCCGGCTGTCGGACATATATTCGTCGATAATTCTGTATGATATGATATCCAAGGCGTTGGCGCTCAAATCCGGATAGTGTTTCTGAATAATCCCGGAGAGCTTCACCGCCGCTAATCCGGCTTTATCAACCGCGCGATTCTCCGCCGTCTGCTTATCGTCATCGGCGCTGCGCTCATCGCAGGCATCGGCCGTTACCGCCTCGTTTATAACCGCATTATCCGCCGACATTGCCGCATTGCAACCGAGCGAACCCCAGGCTGCCAGCAACGCGCTGATAAAAGCGATATTCTGTTTTTTTACCACCAACTTCTGTCTCCCTGAGCCTGATGGATAATTTCGCTCCATTCACCGACAACCTGTCCGTCCGGATCCTTCAAAAACAAATCATATTTAATTGCCGGCACGGTCTTGGTTGCCGTATCATACCAATCGGCACGGCTACTGACCACATAATCGGCTTTTTTCTTCTTATCGACCACGCTGACTTTATCCATTTGCTCAAAGCGCGCCTTAAGGGTTTGCGTTCCCTTATCCATGCCGCCCGGCAAATCGGCCGATTTCGGCTCGGCATCGTCGATATATACCTTCATCGGCCCCACCTGCTTAAAGAATGCGGCCGCTTCCGATTGCATTGAATTAACCGTTCTGTTGGCGGAAATCACATAAATTTCCGGTGCATCAGGCACATAATATTCGTCTTTGCCGTCCGTATTTTCAACCGCATTATCGCAACAACGACGCTTTTGCTTTGATTGTACTTTTTCCAAAACCCGCGGCTTTAATACCATCGGTTCCGTTCTGCCCGCACAAGTCGGCTGAGCGCACGTTGTGCACGGCATGGCCGGCACCGCCGCAACATTATTTATTGCCTGTACCTGTGGTTGCTTTGCCGCAGACTTATCGCAATCCGGCGAAGTACACACGGTGCAACCGCTCAAAAGTGCAACCGCACCAAACAAAAAAGTTTTTTTCATTCCCGTCTCCTTTATCGACTCTCATACAATACTTTATGACACATTTACCTTAAAAATACCTTAATATTTATGAAGTAAAACTTGAAATATCGTCAAGCGGCGCTATACTGGCGACAATTAAGCGGAGAACAATGAAAATGTTGATAACGTTTTTAGCGATTATGACACCTTTTTTAATTTTAATCCGCCCGCTGCAACGTAATATTTTCTTTGTTTTGTATTATGCGGCGATGGTCTTGGCGGCTTATGCAACGGAGACGTATTATTTTCGTCTTCCCGCTTTTTCGCATAAGGTTTTTTTAATCTTTATAGTTTATCATCTGATTTGTATAAATGCGGCAACATTTTTGGCCTACGGTGCGGATAAGCGTGCTGCGGTCAACGGTTCGTGGCGAATTCCGGAAGCGCACTTGCATGCTCTCGAATTCTTGGGCGGTTGGCTCGGAGCCTATATTGCGCAAAAAGTGTTTCGCCATAAAACCAAAAAGAAAAGTTTCCGCATAATGTTCTGGCTGATGCTTGTTTTGCAACTTGCCGCCGTTTATATTATTTTGAAATACTTGGGATTTATCAATTTTTAGAGGAGATAAATATGCGTTACGGTTTATTGTTTTTGTTATGTACGGCTCTTTCCGGTGCCGCTCAGGCCGAACCTTTGCTCTTAAAAAATCAGGACAACTCTCTGTCTTTGAGCATATACAACAAAAATCTGGCTCTGGTCAAAGATATCAGACCGGCCGCCATCCAATCCGGCAACAACGAAATAGTTTTTGACGGCGTTGCCAGCCGCATTCAGGCGGAAACCGCGATTATTTACGGCGACGGCATTGAAGTTACGGAACAAAATTACAGCTATAATCTGATGTCTTACGATAACTTCATCAAGCAATTCGTCGGCAAAAAGGTCAAAACTGTCCGCATAAATCCGACCACCGGCGACAATATCTACGAAACGGCTACCTTAATCGGTGAAGCCGGCGGACGCCCGATTCTGGAATTTGATTACGGTATCGATTCCGACTTCCCGGGACGCGTCGTCTTCAACAACATCCCGGCCGGAATGAGCAACCAACCGACCTTAGCCGCCAAACTCAATGCTAAACAGGGCGGCGAGAAAAATCTGTATTTGGCATACTTAACCGGCGGCCTGAGCTGGAAAACCGATTATGTAGCCAATGTTCGCTCCAAAGATTCGCTTGACTTAACCGGTTGGGTTACCATCAACAACGAGTCCGGCATCGATTATAACCAAGCCAAAATCCAGCTGATAGCCGGCGACGTCAATATCGTACGTCCGATGATGGCGCGCTCGTTCAACATGGCCAAGGGTATGGTGGCGATGGCCGCTTACGATACGAACGAAGCCGTCAATATCGAGCCGGAAAGCATCAACAGTTACGAACTGTATACGCTGCCAAATATGACTACGATTAAGGATAAGCAAACCAAACAAATCGCCTTAATTGAAAAGCACGATGTCAAATACTTGAAAGAATTTAACCTGCGCACGCCTTTTTATTTCGGCGACGACAACAACGAGTTTGAAAAGCTGCACCCGTCAATTACTTATGTAGTTGAAAATAATGCCGATTCGCATTTGGGAATTTCGTTGCCGGCCGGTACCGTGCGTTTTTATGAAAACGATAAAAGCGGCAATTTGCAGTTTATCGGCTCGGATAACATAAACCATACCGCCAAAGAAGACACTCTGCGTCTGCATTTGGGCGATGCGTTCAATATCTCCGTCAAAGGCAAAATAAGCAAGGCCAAAGAAAGAGAAATCGACCGCCAGCCGAACCGTTTGTGCTATAACATAAAGTTGCTCAAAACTTATGAAGTGGAAGTTACGGTCAACAATGCCGAAAGCGAAAACAATACCGTGATTTTGAGCCAGCATTTTCCGGAAGACTATAAAATCGTTAAGGAAAGCATCAAGAGTGAGGAGAAAAACGCCACCGTCCGCCAATGGAAGGTTCCGGTTGACCGTGACAGCAAGAAAACCCTCAATTATACCGTGGAAATCAAATCACAGGAGAGAATTTGCGATTGAGATAAATACGCAGAAAAGAGCATTGACAAAGCATAAAAATATATGATAGTCTGTTTTTAATTTTGAAATAGGAGAAAAAATATGGATGATGAATACATACAAACTTTAAGCTATGACGAGAAACTCATATTCTTAAAAGTTTTCTGTCGTTTAGTGCGCGCCGACGGCAATATCGACGCCGACGAAATTGCTTTTTTGAAGAGCATCGCGGCCCGCTACGGTATCGACAACAACACCATGCTCAGCATCATTAAAGACCCGAACATTGATTTTGTGGCCGAAGCTCAAAAAATCAACAATCGCGCCCACGCCTTGCAACTCGTTAAAGAGATGTGCGTTCTCGCCAATATCGATAATGATTTGGCCGATGCCGAACTGGATATCGTTATTGACAGTGCCCGCGCCATGGGTATTGAAGACGAAAAAATCATCTTAATCAACCGTTGGGTTTTGGATAGTTTGATTTTAAGCAAGACCGGACAAATTATCATGGAACAAAACAATGGATAGAAACGAATTAAAAAATACTTTGCACGAACAGTTTGCTCCGATGGATGAAGCGGTCCAAAAAAAGCTGGAGTACCTGCAAAGCGACGACGTTTTTACGGATAATCCGTATATACAGGACGACGGCGGCGACGAGCTCGGAGGAGATTCTTTGATGAGTGCATTCGGTGCAACCGGTAATGCCGCGGCACCGCAAACCATGAAACAACCGCCGATAGCCGGATATACTCCGTCGCCGGCGGCCGCGGCTCCGCAACAACCTGCCGCACAATCTCCCGCGGCTTCAAGTAGCCAGAGTATGGCCGCCCGAATTGCCGCTCTGCGCGGTATTTCAATGCCGGGAGATTATTTAAAACGCAAAAATTAAATTCATCATACCATAAATTAAAGGCCCGAAAGTCATTCGGGCCTTTAATTTTACTTTTCTTTTAATTTGTAAATATCACGACACTTTTCCGCGGTTTTTCGCACATTATGATAGGCTTTTTCCGCATATTCCGGAAATTCGTTTGCCACCCATGCGCAGAAATACGGCGTAACGTCATCACGCGACAGCGCCTCGGGAATAACCTTGCGGACCTTATCTTTATCCGTTTCTATGGACTTGAAAATAAAGTCGCTTTCCTTTACGGAAGGTGCTTCCACTCCGAAAAATCCGGTTTCGCGCTCCAACTTACGCAACGGCTTACGCAATCTCGAAATCTCGTAGGTCCAGCGCAAATCGGGAAAACGTCCCAGAATTTTTCGTGACAATTCTTCGGAGGCCACAAAAGTATTGAACAACAGCTCATTCAACACCTCGTGACTGCCGTGCTCCGCCAGCTGTTTCATTGTAGGGATGAACAGGATGTTGCTTTCCATCGAACAATTTTTGACCAGTTCAATAATAAGCTCATCGTCGTTCAACGCTAACAATTCCATCTGTACGGCCGGTGTCTGAAACTTATTCTTCTGCAAAGAAGATACGTACGTGCTCAACGCCATGCGATAACTGTTGCCGAACGACTTGTCGTTTCCCTCCTTGGCGCACAAATCAATCAAGAGATGTTCCAAATCGGGCGACAGCACATAACCGCGCACATAGGCAATAAGCTTCGGTAAAGCAGGTTTTTCAAACAACATTTTCTGATGTACCGCATCCAAAGCCGACGGAAAGCGCGAAAGACGGCTCATCGGCATTTTCTTAACCAGCCACTCTTGCTCGTAGGGCATCAGACGACGGCCGCGACGAATGTTCTCGAAATACAGATATTTCAGCTCATCCGAACCGTCATAAACGTGTTTCAAACACGGTTTCTCCGGTGTATAAGAGCTAAAGTACGCTTTCAGAGCATACTTTGCAATCTTTGACTTACTGTCAAATGCACCGCACAAGGCGAAGAATTCCTCCGTGCTGAGTCCGACTGCGCGAACTTTAATCCAGCACCACAATTTGCTAATAATATTCATGATGTAAATAATTTGATTTTGTTCTCTTGTAACATTTTTTTGTACAAAAGTCAAGCCGTGAATTGTAATAAATTGACAAAAAGTTTCTGTAACGAATAAAATTATTTATCCGCCTGAGTTGCCTTCCACTCAAACCATTTGGCGATTTTCAAAAAGCGGAAATAAGCCAGCGTAACCGCCGAAACAAAGCCCCAACGCCCGTTCAAAAACTGACGCTTTATAATATAATAACAGAAGAACTGGCGGAAAAACTCCGTAACCAGACGTATCCGCGAATAGTGTTTACCCTCGGACAGCGCCGTTTCCAACACTTGATTGGTAAAGCGGTTCAACTTGTTGATTTGGTTCTCGAGCGTGAGGTACGAATAGTGATAGACCAACCCCTTGAGCTGCCCTACCCGCACATCTTCGGTCAGCGCAATCCGGTCCTTGGTCAGCAAATCAGGGTGCATGGTAGCATAGTCGCGATGATACAGCCGCTCCAAATTATACATTTTGGTAAACGGCCGCGGATGTTTGAATCCCGGAAACATATCGCCGATTCGCACTTTATACACCACATAAAGCGGGTCTTTTTTAATCTCGTTGATTTCGGCAATCAGTTCGTCGGAGAGCACCTCATCGGCATCAATCGAAAGCAGCCATTCGTTTTGGCACTGATTCTGCGCAAAGTTTTTCTGGTTGGCATAGCTTATCCAATCGCGGTGCATAAATCTGACTTTTGCGTGTTTTCTGGCGACTTCTTCGGTTTTATCGGTACTGCCGCTGTCCACCACCACGATTTCATCGGCAACCTGATCCAGCGCATCCAAAGTCTTACCGAGGCGCTTTTCTTCATTAAAAGTAATCACATAAGCCGATATCTTTACCATATACCAAGTCTCCTATTGTGCAATAATACACATATTTTCGCGGCTTGCAACAGAAAACCGCTATTTTTTGAACAAAAATATATAAAGCCAAAAAAATCCGCCCGAGGTATGGTACCTCAAGCGGATTCTTCAAGATTCATGCATCGCAGCCCGTCTTATCCGGCCGATTTCACCGTTTAATACAGACTGTCGAGCAGCAAGCTCTTCATCTTCAGCGTAGCGGGCGTCGGAACGCCATACTTGCCTACCTTACCGATAAAGTCTATGCCCTTGCGCAGGCGCGCTACTGCACAGACCGACGGCTTTACCCTTTTCCCCGGAGTGTACGGCCGACAATACGGGGCACCGAAGCGGTCGATACCGAGGCGCACTGCGGTCTTGTCGGGAGCATCGGCATCGGGAGCGATCCACATGTCGGGAATCTGGTTGACCCCGGAGTAATGCAGATGAATCTCAGCTCCTTCCGGCAGCTCCACATCGGGAATCTCAGCAGCGGCATCCTCCATCGTGGCAAGGCAATTCTCCAGCCAGTTCTTGGCAAAGCAAGAGAATATCTTACCTGCCTCCTCCGCCGTCGGAAGACGGAATTCGATTTCCGGAACGTCATCATCGGCAACGCCGACCATCGTCTGCTTCAGGTCTTCTTTGATGCCCTGCAGGTAGCCCTCGACATCATCCTTCTTGACCTTTTCAGACACAACCGCACCGAAAACAATGTCACCGATAGCGTAACCGACCAGTTTTCCCTTTTCGTTCAGGGTATCAATCGGGAACGGCAAAGATACCAACACACCACCCAGAGAATACACCCAGTTGTACGGGCTCTTCTCCTCAATCGGACAGGTAAGCCAGGTTGTGTAGGCCTTGGCAATCTCATTTACCTCACTTGCGGAAACGCCGAAATGACGTAACGCACGGTAAATTCCATAGACATTTTTTCTCATACGCTGATTTTCTCGGCTTTAACGAGCGTAGGTTCTCTACGGCTTACATTTGTTGAACATGTATATGTATTCCCTGCCAGCGCAAGGAAACATTTTTCTAATGATATACTCATAATTCGATTGTATTGCTATAAATACAACAAAAATAAACAAAAGTCAAGTTTTTTGTTTATACCCACACCAAAAAGCCGACTTGCAAAGAAGTCGGCTTACAAATTCTGATTTTATTTATTATTATTTAAATTCGCTCAAAACTTCGGCACTTTCCTCCACTTTATCGATGTTCAGCATGGCGATTTTGTTGTAGCCGCAGTCCACGTGAACCACTTCGCCGGTTACGGCCGCGCCCAAATCCGAAAGCAGGCTCAAAGCCATATTGCCGACTTGAGTTTGCGAAACATTGTGTTGCAGCGGCGCATTCAATTCGTTCCAGCGCAAAATCGTGCGGAAATCGCCGATACCGGAAGCGGCCAAAGTTTTAATCGGGCCGGCGGAAATCGCGTTAACGCGTACGCCCTGCTTACCCATATCCACCGCGGCATAACGCACCGAAGCTTCCAAAGCGGCCTTAGCCACACCCATAATGTTATAGTTCGGCAAAACTCTCTCGGCACCCAAATAGGTCAGCGTCACAATCGAGCCGTTTTCATTCATAATCGGCGAAGCGCAACGGCAAGCCTCCAAAAACGAATAGCACGAAATATGCATGGTGTTCAAAAAGTTATCCAGTGTGGTGTCAATGGTACGACCGCGCAGTTGATCTTTGTCGGAAAAAGCAATGGCGTGAACCACAAAATCGATTTTACCCCATTTTTCGCCGAGTTCCTTAAAGCATTGTTCCACCGAGGCGCTGTCGGAAACATCGCACTTTATCAACAGCGGATTATTGAGCTGTTCGGCGAGCGGACGCACCCGTTTTTCCAGCATATCGTTCTGATACGAAATCGCAATCTGCGCACCATGCTCGTTTAAGGCCTGCGCAATTCCCCATGCGATAGATTTATCGTTTGCCAAACCCATGATAATGCCTTTTTTACCGGCCATAAGCTGTTCTGCCATCTTCTTATCCTTTTTTTAAGTTATTGGTTATATATTAGTTACTGTTGAGATACTTATACAGAATTAATCTCGTTTGTAAATCTTTTTTTGAAAGTTGTACGATGTCAAAATTGCAATTATCCGGTAAAACCCGCAAAACTGTCTGGCTTTTTGCCAAATATTTGTTTTATCGGGTACAGGACGCCATGATTCTGCGTTCGGCCGCCGCGCTCAGCTATACCACGCTATTGGCGGTTGTGCCGTTTATGGCCGTTGTGTTGGCGGTGTTTGCCTTTTTCCCGATGTTTGCCGATATGCGGGCACAGGTGCAGGAAATGCTGATACGCTACGTTATGCCGGATATGATTCAGAACGTACAACATTATATTAATGTATTTATCGGTGCCGCCGGCAAGCTGACCACCATCGGTCTGGCCGGTATCGCCTTAACCGCGGTGTTTATGCTCTCCACCATTGAAGACAGTTTTAATTTTATTTTTCAAATCAAACGCCGCCGCAAAATCACCACCAAAATCTACGGGTATGCCTTTATCATTATTGTCTGCCCGCTTCTCATCGGCTCGGCGCTGTATTTGAAAGGATATCTGTTCACCATTCGTTACCTTAATCCGGAAAACATTATCGGCTACAACTGGTTTGCCACTTATATTTTGCCGCATCTGCCGACGCTGTTGTGTCTGATGTTTGCTTATGTTCTGGTGCCAAACAAAAAAGTCGGCTACAAAAATGCCTTTTACGGCGCCTTGTTTGCCTCGGTTGCGATGTTTATTCTGCGCATCGGCTTCGGCTATTTTCTGCAATTAAACGTTACTTATCGCACCATTTACGGCGCATTGGCCGCCGTGCCGGTTTTGTTGGTTTGGATGTATTTATGGTGGAACGTGGTGCTTTCCGGCGCCATTTTAACCGCCGCACTCGAAGATTTCAGTCACAAAAAAAATATGTGGCGCAAAACGGCCAACCGGGCCGCCGAAGCCGCATAGAATCATATTGACTTAACCGCCCGAATCAGCTAAAATACAATCGATAGGTTTAGGGGAGCAGCGACATGAGCAATAAACAAAGATTAATGAGTAACAGATTCGGATTACCCGACTACTTCCCGTTCAGCGCACCTACAGCAACTGCGGCAATCAGTGATGGTGCCCAGACCATAGATCTAATAGTCAACGGCTACAATCAGGACATCAAGCCGATTACCAAGCGTACCCCGATGCCGCCGAAAGATGAAAAGCCGATTTATATTTATAAATACCATACGGGCGGTGTCGGTCACGTCGGTATGTATTATGACGGCGAACGCGTCGACCTTTATCCGAGCGGCGTTTATAATGCGCAAAAAGATGATGATCTCCTGGCTCAAGCCGGAGCCGTATTGTATTCGACGACCGGCGCTTCCAATCCGGCCGTTTTCCGCACGGAAGCCAACATCCCGGAAGATGCCGAAGATATATCCTGTTATGCCATATATCCGAGCCAGCTGCCGGGCAACGTAACTCCGGCCAAAATAAAAACCGCCATGCAACAGGTGCGCCGAGAGTGCAGCCCGTATCAATTATACAACAACAACTGCGCAGACCAGGTAATCAATGTGTTCAAAAAACTGGGGATTGATATGTCGGAAACCAAACCGGACGGAATAGTGGCTCTGCCGTCGTCGGTCGAAAATTTTGCCAAGGCCAACGGTTATGACGTTCCGTTTGAGGGAATTCCGTTTAAAAACAACCATAAAAAAGACCGGGTTTATTCTTTGTATGAAGAACGCGACCAATCGCGCAGAAGAGTCCAAATATATCAGGAAAGCATCAGACAATATAATGCTTCACGGTTGGCGGCGGCACAGCAGCAAAATCCGTTGGCGGCACAAGAATCAACGTGGGTTCAGCTCAACCCGCGCGAGTTGTCCCGGCAATTTGAGGAAGGATTACGCAGCCGGCGGAAAATACAACTCAACCAAGATAAATCAAAAACAACCGGCACAAAGGCGATAGTCGCAAAGCGCAAATCCAAGCAAAACGACTGACTTTAAGCCCTATAAAAACAAAAACGCCGACTCAACTAATGAGCCGGCGTCGTATTATAAAATGCGCTTATTCTTTTGTTTCCAAAAGTCCGCAATAACCGGCCGTTTGCAACTCATACATCAGTTTGGCGTCAATATGGCGCGTTTTTTCGTTAGAAACTGCGGTACGCGAGCTGACCGAACCGTCCTCGTTCACTATTTCTTTGGCGCCGTACAAATCAATCAAATCGTGATACGATTCCAGCAACCCGGCGATTTTTTCTTCGGGAACTTTGCAGACCACGGTATAATTCATAAATTTGTTGTCAACGGTGATTTCGTTTACGAAAGTCAATTCGCAAACATCTTCTTTGAGCTGAGCGGTCATATCCGTTATTACCGTGACGTTAACGGCCGGATATTCCGTCGTGGCGCGACCGTTATGATGCAAAAATTGATACCCTTTGCACTGATTCAGCTCCGACATCAAGTTGGCATAATTGTATCTATCGGTATAAGCCAGCGTGCTTATTTCCGGATTTTTGCACAATTTTTCAAAGTCCTCATAAGTTCCTATTTGCGTCAAATCGCTCATCGGTATACTCAAATCAAAAATCACAAACCTTATTTTGCAGTTTTCGTCATCCGCGCCCCGAATTTCGATATTTTCCACTTGATTATTCACATTTCTCGATGTTGCGGCCGGAGTGCAGGCATACAATTTTTCCTTAAAATCTTCCGGCAGAGCTTCCGATGCTTTTTCCTCCGCCGCGGTCGTTTCTTCCGATGTTTCGGTAGCCTTTAACAGGTCAACTTTTTCCTGAGCCACTTCAACCGCCGTATCTTCTTCCGACGTTTCGGCTTCTTGCAACAGGTCAGCCTTTTCCTGAGCCGTATCGACTACAGTATCTTCTTCCGGCGTTGCGGTCGTCTCCAACAAGTCAACTTTTTCCTCAGCCGCATCAACCGCCGTATCTTCCTCCGGCGTTGCGGTTGCCTCTAACAAGTCAACCTTTTCCTCGGCAATGTTGACGGCTTTTCCAACCTCATTTGCGGCCGCTTCCGCATCTTCCGCAACCTCTTCCGCGGCTACGGACACACTCTCCGCCGCCATGGATAAAACATCATCTTCGGCATAAGCAGGTACGGCCAACAATCCGGATAAAAACAGTAAATAAAATACTTTCATTTTGACACCTCTCAATAATATACCCCTATATATGAAAAATTTTAAATCGTTTGTAAAGATAAATTTAAAAAATATCTTGATTTTCTGATTAAATCGGATAAACTGCGCCTTACAACCGAAGAACATAAACTATTTTAAGGAGATTAGAAATGCCTTCAGTAATTAACGATTCTTGTATTAAATGCGGAACTTGCGCTTCCATTTGTCCGGTCAGTGCCATGCATGATGCCGGTTCACAGCTGGTTATCGATCCGGATACCTGCATTGATTGCGGCGCTTGCATTGCCGAATGTCCGCAAAGCGCAATTTGCAACGATGCCGAAGCCTCGGCCGAAGCCATCAAATTCAATGCGGAACAGGCTGCGGTAAGCCCTAACGCAAACGATTAATTGCTTAGTTTACTAAAAGCTCAGGAGATTTTCCTGAGTTTTTTTTGTATGAGAAAACGATGCCGACCGAATACACCAACGATTATCTGCTGGATAAAAAAGTTAAAATATTTCAGCCTGTTAACGGATACCGCGCCTCAAGCGATGCGGTACTGCTTTCGGCCATGGCGGATAATATTAAGCCGGGCAGCCGGATTTTGGATGTAGGTTCCGGCACCGGCGCGATTTCGCTTTGTCTGGCGCAACGTTTACAAAATCAAAAGGTGGAAATTCACGGTCTGGAACTGCAGAACGAACTGGCGGAACTGGCCAATCTGAGCGCCGCCGCCAACGGCTTTTCTTTTGTGCGCTTTCATCAGGCGGATATTCGGCAAAAGATAGCCTCGGCGGATATTTCGCCCTGCTCTTTTGATATTGTGATTTCCAACCCGCCGTACAGCGAAAACGATATGCCTTCTCCCAACAAAAGCAAAGCGACGGCCCACAATCAGCTTGATTTCAACCTTGAAAAATGGGTGGCGTTTTGCTTAAAAATGGCCAAACCTTTCGGCCGCATATATTTTGTGCACCGAGCCGAAGCGTTGCCGCAAATATGCACGGCTCTGCATAACAAAGCCGGCAATCTGACCGTTCTGCCGCTGTATTCCAAAACCGCGCAAAATGCCAAACGGGTCATCGTATCGGCGCAAAAAGATTCCAAAGCTCCGTGCAAAATTTTGCCGCCGTTTGTCATTCACGACGATGCGGGCAATTATACACCGGCGGCCGAGAGCATTTTGCGGCAGGGAAAAACCTTTGCCGATATCTTCCGTATTTAATTGTATTTTTACTTTTTTTATATTACCATATTTCAAAATTATGAGCGGGGTTTATTATGAATAAATATACATTTATGGCAACAGCATTAATAAGCGTTATCTGCGGATTAAAGTCCGTTCGGGCCGATATGCCGTATTATGAAGACGACGAAGAATACAAACATTGCGCGCAGGCCACCGGCCGATTGGATAAATGCGCCCACGACGAAATGTTGCGAAATCTCGAAGCGGTAAAACGCGATTATCGCGATATTCTGAAAGATCCGACCATTTTGAAGTGGCACGCAAATTTGGAAGAAAACACGGAAATTTTGCGCGACATGTATGAAAGCTGGAGCGCCTTTCGCAACCGTATGTGTATGCTTGCCTATGTTGCCAGCTCACATATAAAGCCGACTGTTGATGAAAGATATTCCTGTAATTTATACTACACTTTTCAGCACAAAGCGCAACTTGAAGGTATTTTACAGCTGATGAAAATCGGTGAGAGCAAGAAAGCAACGGGCGAAAAAACCATCGACCCGGCAAACGAGGTTGATAAAACTACCATCGATAATTTGAACAAGCTGATTGAAATTACCCACGATAACCGCTTTAATTCCTGCATTCAAAAAGAGCCGCTCGAAGATTGCCTGCAAGAAGAAATCGGCCGCTCGGCACAGGAAGTCAAAGATATGTATAAAACATTCATTACCGACCCGTATGTCGATAAATGGAACAACGGCCCTAACCTGCAACGCGGCAACTATCGCGATATGTATGACAGCTGGCTTGCTTATCGTAACCGGATTTGTCAACTGCTCAGCTGGTCAATGAACTACGCTCTCGAGAATAATGATCCTGCCAGATTTAATATGTGTCTGATAATGTTCAACCGCACCAAAACCGAAACCATGAAAAATTTGTATGCGGCTATGCATTCTCTGAAAAAAGAAGATTTGGAAAACTTTGATGAAACGGTTAAAAAGGTGAAAAATGCCACACTTGCGCGTAGTGTCACCGACGGCGGCGAAGAAATCGGCAAAGCCATTACCCCGTTGAAACGGCAGATTTCTGCCGGCGCCGACCGTGCCGATGATGAATTGGTCCCGGCCTATTCGCAACAGGAAAATCAACAACAATCGCCGCAACCGGAAACACGCAACAAAGAAATTCCGGCTTGGGCACAACAAAAATAATTATACATACCTAAAAGTATAAAAAATATGTTGCATTTGCAATTTTTCGTTTTATACATACGGTATAGTATAATTAACCAGAGGTAACGTCATGCGCAGAACCAAAGAAGATGCCGAACAGACCAGATTGTCAATTTTGGCCTCGGCCATGGATATCTTTTATGAAAAAGGCTATTCAAAAACAACTTTTGATGAAATCGCCAAACGCATAAACCTGACCAAGGGTGCGGTTTATTGGTATTTTCGCAACAAGCCGGATATTGTGGCGGCACTTATTAACGACTTTGCCGACCGCTACATCAATTTGCTGCATGTTTTTCTGGAACAAAATCCGACTCCGAGCTTTGAGCGGATTATCAAAATGCAGCTTTTCATCAACAAAAAGATTCGCGAAGATACTTTGTTCTATAAGTTTTTGTTTTTCATCACCTGTCAGATGGAGTGGAGCGAGGCCATCATCCACAAAATTCAGCCGTCAATCGAGCAAACAAAACAGGTTACCCGCCGGCTGTTTCTTGATGCGTTGGAGGCTTTGCAACAACAAAAACAGATTCGCGACGACGTGGATATTGCCATGATTTGCGAAATTCTGATGACTCTCTACGGCGGATTATTGGAGGCGGAATTTACGCATCGCCTCACCCACGATTTTGACACTGCGGTTACGACCGGTTTCAACTTGATATTTAACAGCATAAAAACGGAAGGTACAAAATAATGAAAATAAAATATCCTGATTTAAAATTTATCAGCAAAAATCTCTTAATCGGCCTCTTATTGATTTCGGTCGGTTGGTATTTAAAGGGACGTTTGTCTCCTTCCGGCGGTATGGGAATGTACGGAATGGGCGAAGTATACGTTTTGGCGCAAAAAGCCCAAAACAAGGATATTTCTTCGTTCAACAGCAAAATTTCGTATGTCGAATCAATCAACGAAGTAAGTTTGTTGCCGCAGGTAACCGGCACGGTTGAAAACATTTTGTTCCAAGAAGGCAGCCTTGTCAAAGAAGGCGATATTTTGTTTGAAATCGACCCGTCAAAATACCAAGCGGCATTTGATTTGGCTCAGGCTCGTCTTGATGCGGCACAGGCCAATCTCGTAAAGGCGGAACGCGATTATAACCGTCAGGTTAAGTTGAGCGACCAAAAATTTGCGTCAAAAGCCACTTTTGATATGGCTGAAAGCGCTTATTTGCAAGCCAAAGCCGCAGTTGAAGAAGCCAAAGCCAATTTGGATGTTGCCACCATTGATTTGGATAACACTCAGGTTCGTGCCCCGATCAGCGGCAAAGTCGGCAAAGCACTGGTAACCAAAGGAAACTATGTGGTAGCCTCGCAGGCGGCATTGGTTAAAATCGTTCAGGTAAATCCGGTGCGCATCAGCTATTCCATGACAGATAAGGAATTTGCCAATGTGCAAAAACGCGGTGTTAATAAAGACAATCTGACAGCTCGCATTGTACTTGCCAACGGCGATGTAATTACCGAAAAAGTGGTAGGGACGTTTATGGATAATCAGGTCAATTCAACCACCGCCACCTTATCGGTTTATGCCGATATTGCCAACGATTCGAATAAATTGGTTCCGGGCAACTACGTTCAATCCGCACTTTATGACGGCAAGCCGCTGTTTGCGATTACGGTGCCGCAGACCGCCATCAACTATGATAAAGACGGCGCCTTTGTTTATGTGGCCAAAATCGATAAAGAAAAGAGCCAGGAAAACGATTTGCACGGTGTGGCCGAACAGCGCCGCGTGGTTTTGGGCAATACCGTAAACGGCTCGGAACAGGCCGTAATCAGCGGTCTGACCGAAGATGATTTGGTGGTGGTTCAGGGCAACATCAAAATTCAGAACAACTCGCAAATCAAAGTCGGAATGTTAGAGCAATAAGCGGAAAGGTTACAGAATATGTTTTCAAAGTTTTTTATTGAAAGACCTCGTTTTGCCGTAGTAATCGCGATTATTATGGCTCTTGCCGGTTTTGTGTCGGTGTTTTCAATGCCTATCGGCATGTATCCGGAAATTGCTCCGCCGGAAATTATGGTTTCCACCAACTATCCGGGCGCCAGCGCCGAAACGGTTGCCAACAACGTCGGTATTCCGCTTGAAAAAGCCATTAACGGTATTGAAGATATGCTGTATATGTCGTCGAGTTCGTATAACTCCGGCTCCTACCAGCTTTCCATCGCTTTTGAAACCGGTACCGATCCGGATTTGGACCAGGTTAAGGTACAAAACCGTATTCAACAGGTAGTCAGCACTCTGCCGCAGGAAGTGCAAAGTATCGGTGTGACGGTACGCCGTCGTTCTTCCGATATTTTGGCGTTTTTACAGGTTACCTCGCCAAAAGGCACTTATGACAGCAACTACCTCAACAACTATGTTGAAAACAATATTAAGGTGGCATTGAGCCGTGCCTACGGTGTGGGCGAAGTTACCGTGTTGGGTGCGGCAACTTCCATGCGCGTATGGATTGATGCCGATAAAGCTACCGCCTTAAATATTCCTCTGGCCACGATTAAAGCTGCCATTCAAAGTCAAAACGTACAACCGTCGCTGGGTTCGGTCGGTTCGGCTCCGGGCGACGGCCATCAGGTTTTGGTTTATTCGCTGGAAACCCGCGGCCGCTTGAACGACCCGAAAGATTTTGAAAACATTATTGTTCGCACGGCGGAAGAAGGCGGTTTGGTCCGCTTAAAAGATATCGCCCGGGTAGAGCTCGGCTCGGAAAGTTATTTATTCAGCTCGCGCGTTGACGGCAAACCGGCAGTTGCCATCATCATCAACAAATCGTCCGGCGCCAATGCCGTTAATGCCATGAAGGCGGTCAAGGCCGAACTCAAAAAATTAGAGCGCTTTTACCCTGAAGATTTGCAGGTGGAAATTTTTGTTGATACCACCGATTTTATTATCGCCTCGATTGAAGAAGTGTTCTTTACGTTGTTCCTGACCTTCGGTCTGGTGGTGTTTGTCTGCTATATCTTCTTACAAGACTGGCGCGCCACTTTGGTACCGTCGATTGCCATTCCGGTATCGATTCTCGCCACCTTTGCCATTATGAAGGTGCTCGGCTTCAACCTCAATATTTTGACTCTGTTCGGCTTGGTATTGGCCATCGGTTTGGTGGTGGATGACGCCATTGTGGTGGTGGAGCGTACGCTGTATTTGATGCAATCGGAAGGGCTGAATTCCAAACAAGCCGCCATCAAAGCCATGGAACAGGTATCATCGGCCGTGGTGGCCACTACTTTGGTTTTGCTCGCCATCTTCGTACCGATTGCGTTTATGGGCGGCATTACCGGCAAAATTTATCAACAATTTGCCATCACCATCAGTTTTGCCGTATCTTTCTCCGCCATTAACGCGTTGACCTTATCGCCGGCATTATCGGCAACTTTCCTGCGTCCGTTTGAAATAAAGAAAACCGGCTGGCTCGGCTGGTTCAACCGCTTTATTACCGGTGCCGCCAACAAATATTTGGTCATCATCGGCTATATCGGCCGCAAAATCAGCATTATCGCCTTTATTTTGGGGTTGATGGCTTTGTTCATCAGCATCTTTTTCAAAATCACCGCAACTTCGTTTTTGCCGGATGAAGACCAGGGCCTGATAATGATTAACGTCCAGCTGCCGGAAGGTGCATCAAGTGTACGTACCAAGGCGGTTAACGATAAAATTCTGGCCACGGCGCAAAACGAACCTGATGTAAAATCGGTGCTTAATCTTGAAGGCTTCAGTATTATGGCCGGCCAGGGCGAAAACGTAGGCTTCGGCGTGCTTTCTCTGAAAAACTGGGAGGAACGCAAACGCAAAGACCAATATTCAACCAACATCAAAAACCGTTTGTCGGCGCTTGTCGGTGCTTTTTCCGAAGCCAAAGTCCAACTGTTTGAAATGCCGGCCATTCCGGGCCTCGGCTCCACCAACGCTATGGACTTCAAAATCCAAGCGGTTGAGTCTACCGATATGAACGAGCTGGAAACGGTCGTAAACAACTTTACGCGCGCCGCGATGGCTTTGCCGCAAATTATGCTGGCATATTCTACCTACAACGCGCAAACTCCGCACGCTTATATTGACATCGACCGTGAAAAAGCCGAATCTCTCGGTGTGGCGGTCGGCTCGATTTATTCGGCGTTGCAAACCTACATCGGTTCCAGCTACATCAACGATATTAACATCGGCACGCAGGTTAACAAAGTTAAGGTACAGGCCGATTGGAAATATCGTAAAGATTTAAGCAGCCTGGATAAGATTTATGTACATTCCAACAAAGGACAAATGGTGCCGCTCGGCAGTTTAATCCATATCAAAACCGTGTTGTTGCCGCGCGGTATCAGCCGCTATAACCAATATCCGAGTGCCACGATTAACGCCATGGCCGCCGACGGTTTCAGCTCGGGCGAAGCCATGAACGCACTCGAAGATTTGGCGATTCGCACTCTGCCGAAGGGATACACTTATGCTTGGTCCGGCACCAGCTTGCAAGAGAAAAACAACCAGGGACAAATCTATTACATTATTGCCTTTGCCTGCCTGTTTGCTTATCTGTTTATGGTGGCGCAATACGAAAGTTGGATGATTCCGCTGTCGGTTATGCTGTCGGTAACAATGGCTACTCTCGGCGCCCTCATCGGCTTGTTTATTACCAAACTTCCGCTGAGTATTTATGCCCAGCTCGGCTTGGTATTGTTGGTCGGTTTGGCGGCCAAAAACGCCATTCTGATTGTGGAATTTGCCCGCGATTCTCATAGCCAGGGAACGCCGATATTAAAGGCGGCCCTTTACGGCACGCGTGAACGTTTCCGCGCCGTGTTGATGACGGCAATGACCTTTATTTTGGGTGTTGCTCCGCTTGTTTGGGCCAGCGGTGCCTCGGCCGGCAGCCGTGTAGCCGTGGGTGTTCCGGTATTTTCCGGCATGATTATCGGTACGGCCGGCGGTTTGGTGCTCATTCCGTTAATGTATGTTTTGGTACAAACCGTTACCGAATATAAATTCACGAAAGGTAAAGATGGCAAATCCGCGGCTGATAAGCGCTAAAATTATTCAAAAAATTTTAGAGGAAAAAATCTTTTTCGGAGACTTAAAAAAGCAAATCCCCGAAAAAGATTTGCCGTTCTGCAATATGCTGATTCTTACCGCGTTGCGCCGTTTAACCGCAATCAAAGAGATTCTGCGCGGCTTTCTGCAAAAGAAAATCCCCAACAAACATCGTTTGGCCGAATATCTGCTAATAAATGCCGTTACCGAGATTCTGTATATGGAAACTGCGGAATATGCCGTCATCAACGAAACGGTAAAAAATGTCCGCAACACTTGCGACAAGTTTTTGGGCGGCCTGGCTAACGCGGTGCTGCGCAAAGTGTGTCTGCAAAAAAAGGATTTATTGAAAAAAGCCGATCAGGTATCGCCTCTGCCCGATTCGTTTGCGGAAATTCTTGCCGGTTACGATGCCGAGCAAATCCGGCAAATCGGGGCCGCCGCTCTCAAGGTGCCGGCGCTTGATATAACGGTAAAGTCCGCCCCGTCGGCGTGGGCCGAAAAACTCAAGGCCGAATTATTGCCCAACGGCAGTTTGCGCCTTTATGACGCGCCCAAAGTGCAGCAGCTTCCCGAATATGCTTCCGGCAACTGGTGGGTGCAGGATATTGCCGCGGCATTACCGGTTGCGGCCATTGGCGACATCGCCGGCAAAAAAGTGATTGATCTATGCGCCGCTCCGGGGGGTAAAACCGCGCAGCTTCGCGCCAAAGGTGCCATAGTTACCGCGCTTGATATTTCCGCCTTCCGCCTCGCAACTTTGCAACAAAATATGCGCCGACTCGGTTATACGGATATATCCGCGCAAAATATTGATGCTTTGGATTATTTACAAACCGCCTCCGCGCAATTTGACGCTATTTTATTGGATGCTCCGTGTTCGGCCACCGGCACTTTCCGCCGCCATCCCGAAGTGTTGCATATCAAAACCCGCGAAGATGTTGCCGAACAGGCGGCCTTACAAAAAAAATTGCTCGAAGCGTGCCCGAATATTCTGAAAGTCGGCGGCGTTCTGCTATATAGCGTATGCTCGATTGCCAAGGCCGAAGGCGAGCAACAAATTGCCGATTTTTTGCAAAATAATCCGCACTTCAAACTCGTACCGATAAGCGCCGCCGAAATTGCGCCTTACGGTGATTTTGCCGATAATCTCATCAACCCCGACGGCACCGTCCGCACATTGCCTTATTTCCAAAACGGTATGGATGCCTTCTTTATTTGCAAATTGCAAAGAATAATTTAATAATTTGGCCTTATACTGATTCTCAAATTAAGGAGACAGTTATGGGTTATATGCTTTCAAACATTGCCGTTTTTATGCTTTTGAGCTTTTTAGCGATGTATTTCATCTATAAACCGGCCATCAACAAATATATGCAAACATTGGAAATCAAGCTGACTTCGCTGGTTTTTCCGTATGTATTGGCGGTTTATACGGTGTGCGCCGTTGCGGCATATTTTACGCTTGAAACCAATGACTTTATCGAGCCGATTACGCTTATCCGCATGGCGGCACCGCCGGTGTTGGCTGCCGTAATTTATGCCGCCGTAATGCTATTTTCCAAAAGCGTGATTTATGCCATTGTTGCCGTCGCCGTCGGCATTACCGTATGGTTGCAGCCGATAGGTATCGGCAATGCTTTTCCGTATGACCCGCTTTTAGTACGTTTGGGGCTGTTTGTTTGGGCGCTGGTTTTCTGTCTCGGCTCCCGCATTATGAACCTTTTGCCGCACACGTTTGTTTTCCCTAACATCGTAATTTTGGGCGGCTTGATTATGTTGGCGCTAATCGGTGCATCGCCACTGTATATTGCGGTATGCGCCGCGATTTTAATCGGTATTTTGGCCGCCTACATGAGTATGAATTATTACAACATTTCCATTGATTTGGACGACGGCTCCTGTGTGGCAATCAGCTATTTGATATGCTCTCTGCTTTTGATGAATGCGGGCGAGTTTTGTTTCCCGTCGTGCGTAATTCTCACGCTTATTTTCTGGGCGGAGATTCTGGCCGCACTCTACAACCGTTTTGTTGTTACTCATCTCGGCGCCTTAAGCGAAAACACCAACTTCTTTTTTGCGGCGCGGCGGCACACTTTGCAAACTCTGAGCACCGCTGTTTTCAAAATCGGCATTGTTCTGTTGCTGTTGGCATGGTTCCAGTTATTTTCGGTTAATCCGTATTCGTTGCCGCTTATTGCTTTGTGTATCGTGCTCTGGCTCGACGGCACCCTCGGGCGCAAAGAAAACACGCCGTATACTTTGGCCGATATCAACCGCCAATTTATCCGCGATGTAAAACAAAATATCAACGACTTTAAAAAACTGTTCAATTCCGAAACAAAGGATAAACAATAAAATGCCTATAAACAACTGCTTAGAAAACATTAAACGCTTTTTATCCGCCGAAAAAAAGGAAACTTCGTCGGCATTGTTTCGGGTTACGGTGGTAGCTTTTGAAGATAAGTGCAACTTAAATTGCGGCCGTCGTTTTGCCGATATTTTGCAAAGAAATCCGTTGTTTGACGTGCATTTTTTTGCCGAGACTTTTCCCAAAGGTTTTCTTAATCTGCAGGGCCGCAATTTTTTTGATTTTATTGACCGCGGCACCCAGATTTTGAACTCCACTCATTCCGATATTTTGATTTGGGGCTATGAAGAAAATGCCAAGATTCGCCTGAACTTTCAAATCGCCGACCAATACGCGCTTGACAACAACCTGTTTCATTCGCTGTTGGACAGCCTGTTTGTGCCGCTTAATTTTTTCACTTCGCCGGAAACTTTTTCCGCCTCGTTGTTGCTGGTTATTTGCGGCATCATCATCGCCGCCGTACCGCCGGTGACCAACGACCAGAAAGATAATCGCGAAAAACTGCTGACGGATATTATCGCCCTTTTGGCCGCCGATACTTCGCCCAAAGAAATATCGCGCGAATTTATGCCTTACATCATGAATATGCTCGGCAAAATTTATTTAAGCAATGCCCAAAAAAATTTGAACGAAACCGACGTGGAAATTATCCGCAACCTGTTCGACAGCGCGCTCAAAAACAAGCAATTCATGCGCCTGCCGATTTATTACGGTTGCGTTTACAACAACATGGCTCAGCTTTACGAAACCATGTATAAACAGGCGCAAACGGACGGCTCACCTTATTTGCGCGAAGCCATTTCGTTTTATCAGGAAGCTCATAAATACTTAAACAAAAACTACCCTTATGATTACGGCTTGATCGCCTATCATCTGGCGCTGCTCTATTTTGATTTTTGGAAATACACCACCGATTTGCAAGCTCTGCGCGACGCGGTAACTCAGCTGCGCGAAGCCGAAAAAGTTTATACCCTGGCGCAATTTCCGCAATCCTGGTGCCATATCGAAGGCTTGCTCGGCTATTATCTGACCTCGCTCGGTATGACTACCGCCAGCAACGACATTATGCAGCTTGCCATCAACAGCTATCATAATCAGCAAAAAATCTACGAACAACGCGTATATCCGTTGGAATGGGCCGGAATCCAAGAAGAAATCGGCAACATTTATTATCTGCTCGGCAAACAAAACGAAGACGATAATTTTATGATTGAGGCACGCAACTATTTCAACTCCGCGCTCGAGGTGTATCAACAGCTAAAAGCCAAAGACCGTATTGCCGAAACCAAGCGCCGTCTGGCCAAGGTTCACAATTATATCGACTAGACTTGAAAACGGCCGCGTCGCGACTATTTTTTTTGCAAAAAGGAGAAAATATCATGCGTTGCATCGAACAAGACAGCTTAAACCGCCGCCGCTCAATTTACGGCTTAAGCGGAGTTTTACCCGTTTCCGAAAATTGCTTTGTCGACACCGTCGAGTCATGCCTTTTGCATTGCCCTACGCCGTTCAACGTCCAATCGGCGCGCGTGGCAATTCTGTTTGGTAAAAAGCATCTGCAACTGTGGCAAAAAATCCGCGAAGAATTGCTGAATGTGATTACCGACAAGCAAGTCGCCGCCACCAACAAAAAAATCGATTCCTTTGCCCGCGCTTACGGCACCATCTTGTTTTTTGAAGACCGCAAAGCTCTGATGGGGCTGAAAAAACAATTTCCGCAATACGCCAAAAATATGCGCATTTGGACGCAGCAGGCCAACGGAATATTGCAATATATGATTTGGCAGACGCTGGCCGAAAACGAGGTCGGCGCCTCGCTGCAACACTACAACGAATTGATAAACAAATCGGTCAATAAAATGTTTGACCTGCCTAAAACTTGGGAATTGGTAGCGCAAATGCCTTTCGGCAGCATAGAAACCGAGCCGGCGGAAAAAACTTTTCTGCCGCTTGAACAACGCCTGAAAATTTTGCGCTAAGCTACTTTTTAGCCAGTTTCATACCCAGCTGATTGGAAAATTCGGCCACACCTTTTTGCAGCATTATCGGCAACAAATCGGCCACCAAATCAATATCGGCTTCAATGTTTTCTTTATCGGTCTTAGAAAAACCGGAAAGCACGTGATTAACCACGCTATCCTCGTTTCTGCCGGCCGGATGCCCTACCCCGATGCGGATTCGGTTATAGTTGGGCGTAATGTGAGAATCGATACTCTTAATGCCGTTATGTCCACCCGAACCGCCGCCGAGTTTAGCTTTGATTTTATCGGTCGGCAAGTCCATATCATCATGAATAACCACAATATTCTGCGGCAAAATCTTATAAAAATTCGCCGCCTGTACCACGCTGTTGCCGGAAAGATTCATAAAAGTCTGCGGCTTTAACAGATAAACCTTCTCACCCTCAATATTTCCTTCGGCAATCAGCCCGTTAAATTTGGATTTAAACGGCGAAAAATTATAGCGGCGATGAATTTCATCAGCCGCCATAAATCCGACGTTATGGCGGGTAGCCGCGTATTCCGCTCCCGGATTGCCGAGACCAACCACCAAAAACATTTTCGCCTCTTATTTACGCATAAAATCAACGTGAATCGGTTGATCGGAAACAGGGTGGAATTGAACATCCTGACAAACAACCTTAGTTTTTTTGCCATCGAGGTCAATGGTAACCTCAGATTGATACAAATCTTCCAAATCCAAAGCCTTTGCAACTTCAACCGGATCCAGACTGATTAATACCACGTCTTTCTTACCTCCGTAAATCACTGCAGGAATACGGCCCTCACGACGACAAGCACGAGCTGCCCCCTTACCTGCTTTTTCACGCTTTTTAGCATTAAAAGTAAATTCTGTCATTTTATTTTCCTTTATTAAAATTAACACGCTTTCAGCCTCCAGGGGTGCCGAAAGTAAGTGCGTTGTACACCAAAAATATTTGATATGCAAGCATTTTTTTATCTTATGTTTAGAAAAGCCGCCCATCGCCTATTGTGCCGCCCCACAACAATATGTTGACAAGACAACCGAATTATCTTTATAATAACCTCGCTAAAAACTTATTTATATATGGATATAAAAGAAAAACTTGCGAGATTTAAGCTGCGTCTTAACTCTTGTGCTCTCACCGAGAGCGAAAAAGAAAATTATCTGGACATCGAGCGCAAGATTCTCGATTCGGAACAGCTACCGGTATCACAACTGTTGGAGCGAGCCCGACGTATCAAACCCCTGGTGCGCGTGCAGGCCGGCGACCTTTCTGCCCGCAAAAAAACCTCCGGCGAGTTCAGCGAAACCGATTTGCTGTGTTTTTGTACCCCGTGCGACATTCGCCGGCGAAGTTATCTCTACGACTTCACCCCAAAAAAAATCGTCAGATGCAAAGGCCTACCGCTGCAGGTTCCCCCGCGTGAAAAAGTAGGCGAATTTACCTGCTACCACGACACCGGTTCCTTCTATGGTATCCTGATGCCGAGCGTAGACGAGGTATTGCAGCAGATTCCGCCCGAAATCGATTGGCTTGAGGTTGATGCGTTTGAGCTCACGTTCCCCTCCATGAACTTCCGCGAAGTTTATGACGGAGTGCTGGACCGCCATGTTTCCAACGTCATCCTCTATCGCTTTCCCAACCGTTTGTCGTCAAGACTGCGCGGGCAAGATGTGATTTTTGAAGGCAGACGCTACTAAAATCCGTCGGTTATGGCAGATATCAAAGCAATCGCCGAAAAACTGGTCTTTGTTGCCGACGGCGCTTTGCAAGAGATTGTGCAAATGCTCCGCGACGAGTACGGTATAGATGTTATTACTCTCATTTTTGATGAAAAAAACGAGAAAAACATCTCCGCCGAAGACCTTAAAAAAGAGGTTTCCCGCCTGAAAGACCAAGCGCTGATACAGCGCGTCACGGTTGAAAAAGCGCAAGCCGATGCCAGAAGCAAACCCTATGCGCCGCGCAAAATCGGAAATCCGCGCGGATTTCCTCCCAATATGCGTCGCCGCAAATAAAGAAAAAGCCGTCTTAATCCGACGGCTTTTTCTTTATTCATATTCCTTGGCATATTTATCAAGGAGTGCGCCGTCATCCGGCCCCCACCCCATAATATATTGTTTGCCGAAGCAAATCAGCGGCGTACCGGCAAGTTGCCCGATGCCGTAGCTTCTGACAGCCTGTTCAAACAAGCGCCGATTCCCCGGCATTTTTATATCCAGCGGTTTTATCCGCAAATTCGGATGATTAGTTTTGATATAATCCGCCGCCTCGTGACAATGCGGGCAGGTTTCCTGATAGAAAAAATACACTTCGTCTTTGCTCAAAGAAGCAATATCCTCTCCCCGGCCGCACGCGGTCAGCAACAGCGCGCCGCACGTCAACATACAAACAAAAATCCTACGCCACATTTTTATTACTCGATACAACAATTAACGGCTTTACGCACCAAATTTTTCATCTTAGCCAAAGCGCCGCCGCTTTCCGCAACCGGTTCAGGTTCCGCAGCCGCAGCCGCTGCCGGAGCCGATTCGCTGACCGCAACATCTTTCAATGTTTCATTAGCCTTAGCTGTAATCTTTTTCAGTTCCTCCACTTCCGGCTCAACCCATTTCAGATTTTTGGTTTCAATCATTCCCATATTCAAACCCCAAAACAGGCAATACATATCATAAGCGGAATTAAACAACTTATAAGCCTCATCATCCCGGCCGAGCGATTGCTGCTTGGTGCCGACTTCCATCAGGCGCATCGAGGTAGCCAGCAAGTGCTTGGAAATGCACCAGACTTCGCCCTCATAACTCGGAATGATTTTTTGCAACAGGTTTTTGCGCGTTTCTCTGATATCTTTAATCAGGTCATAATACGAATTTTTGCCGGTTTTGGCGCCGGAAAACACCAAATGTTCCTCTATTGAAATCAGATTCATAATCGCGATACTCAAATCCTGATCCGAAGACAAATCTTTCGGATTCATCTTCTTGGAAGCATCAATTCTTTCAACAAATTCTTTAACATTTTCTGCTTTTTTCATTAATCTGCTCCTTATTGTCGTTATGCTGAAAAGATAATGATTCAAACACCGCTTGTCAAGTAAATAGTAACATCGGTGCAATCTTAAAAACTTTTGGCGCTTTGGTGCCGTCGCCGTAAATCTCCGCCGCCTTAAAATTATTATTGATTTTTCGGCAGCTTTTTTTTACATTGATAACGGAGAAAGATTATGAACATTTTATCGTCAATACCTTTTTTATCTGCCGGCGGCACCATTTTGGGTACTTCGGTATCTTTGCTGACCACCGCCGCCATCTTTGCCGGATGGGCGCTGATTTTGTTGGTTTTGCATCCGTTGCACGCCACGCTTTTTATTCTGGCCGCCTTGTTTGAATATGCTTTGATAACGTTTTTCGGCTTTCATCTCTGGTTCAATTTTTTCAGCTTTTTTATTTGTTATATTTTGCTGTTTGCTGTTTATTCGCTGTTTTTGCGCAAACTTCTGCCGTTACCGCAAAGCGATGTCGAGCGGCTGATTAAACTGAGCGAACTCAAAAAAGAAAATCTTTTAACCGACGAAGAATATACCGTCGCCAAAAAACGCCTGCTTAAACTGCGTCATCGTTAGTCGTCGGTTATTGCCGAATCAATCCACAACGAGTTCATAAACGCTCTTTGCTGATCGTGCACCACGTCGCACGAAATCGCGCCTTCGGTGTCGCTTAAACATTGCACTCCGATATCGGCTCTTTCATAATTGCCGTATTTTGAGTATATATCCAAAATCTTCGGCAACATTTCTTCCGTATCTTCCACCGCATCGGCGCAGAAAGACGAATCATAGCTCAGGTGCGAAGTATTTTTCCGCCCTATTTTCAAGGTAAAGCAGGTTTTATCTTTATCCACCTTCATATTGGCATTACCCGAATAATCCAGAGTGCTGCCGTCGGTAGCATCGGTAAACAGCGGCGCATCGTTTTCCGTATTGTTGTAGGTGGTATTGATGTACGTACCGCCGTCGGCATAAAACGTTTCCACGTCAAAAATCGCGATAAAGTCGGCATTTTCGGCCGAAGTCGCCGTCTGCATCCCGATCTCCCCGAATTTTTTGCCCAAAACACGCCGAATTTGCGCCGCATACGTACTGCGCATATTGCTTCTGAAATAAATGCTCTGCCCGTGTTCGTTACCCATGGCGCTGTTCACCTTCAAACGATACGGACTTTGCGCACAGGCCGCAACCAGCAGACTCAAACCGATTAATAAAACTTTTTTCATTTTCTTTGCCTCTAAACTGTTTATATGCAACATATAGCGCGTTATTTTTAATTTTTTATTGATAAACCGCAAAAAATATGTATGTTTGTACACATTAAAAGAAGACGTCCATGAATAAAAGTGAAGAAATAGATATTTTTGCCTTAACCGATTGTCACCAGGAAGCCCGAAAACTCGGCTGTCTGCTCAGCGGTATTATGTGTCGCGCACCGCAAAACGGCCGCAACACCTTAGTCTGCGACGGTGGTGATTTATTCAAGGGAATTTACGACCGCAGGTTATGCGTTGAAGAATATCTGCTCCTGCGCCAAAAGTTGCCGGAGGCCGAAATTATACTGGCGCTCGGCAACAACGATTTCGGCTTTGACAGCAAAGATATTGAATTTTTGCAGCAAACCGCCGACTGTTTCAACCGGGCCGACATTCATTTTTTATGCGCAAATCTGAAAAATACCGCAACCGGAGAATGTCCGGAGTGGGTAAAGCCTTACATCTTGCTTGATATCGGCGGCAAAAAAATTATGGTTACCGCTTTTTGCATCAACTATATCCGGTTGCAAAAATACAATCTGCGCTTGGATAATATTGCCGAAACTTTCGTATCTATGTTCAATACCGTCAGAGAGATTAATCCCGATGCGCTGATTATTCTCAACCATGCCCTGCGCGACAGTAGCGAAAATTTATGGAATCTCGCCGTACAAAACAATTTGCGGGTAGATTTAATCATCGGCGGCCACGAACATTCGCCGGTAGAACCCAATCCGGAGCAAAAAACTTATTATCCGTCCGCGTTCAGCCGCAATATGTTGCATTTCAAAATGTCTTTTGCTAAAGCGGAACCCGTGGCGGAACGGGTAGAAACCGTCAGCAGCCGGACCGAACCGCTGAATCCGCTGTTTGAGCCGATGATTGCCTCGTACGAAGAAGCCGGCGGATTGAATGTTCCGGTAGCCCCGAGCATTTTGGATTTGCCGCGTTCTTATTCCGATTTTTGCTCCATCGGCACTTTTACCGCCGACCAAATGCGTTTGGCAGCCAAAGCCGACTTGGCTCTGCTCTCCACCGGTTATCTGACGCATTCTCTGCGCTATGAAAAAGATAAGATTCTGACCGTATATAATCTGGAGCGTGTTTTTTCGGCGCCGACGCCGGTACAAACCGTGCTCTTATCGCCGCAAATTCTCAAAGAAATATTCAACAATGCCGTGCGCAACCGCTATATTCAGCGCTACGGCAACACCCGCTTTTTGCAATGCTCGCAAAACCTGAAACTGACCTGCGGCAAAAACGCCGACGGCTTCGGCGAAGTTAAACAAATAACCGTAAATAACGCGCCGCTTTTTGATACTGACGGTAATCCGCTACACCCCGAAGACGAATATCTCTGCGCCATAGACCCGTTTATCGGCGCCGGCGAAATCGGCTACGATATGCTGCGTCCGCTCGCCAAAGAAACGCTGATGAAAAATAATCGGCTGGTGCGTATAAAAGATTTGATTTATGCGGCCGTCAAAGAAGCGGAACACAAATATCCGGCCGGAACCGTATATCCGACGGCCCGCCTGACTGATTTATAAAAACGTATTAATTAAACAGCGTGCGATACAGAATAACCAGACGCTTCAATAAACCGAGTTTCGGTTTCGGCGATATAATTTCCCAACCGCGCCGGCTCATAATATCAAATATTCCGCGGGCATTGTTCATAATCAGCCGCAGCGACAGCGTGTCGGTCTTGTTCATTTTAGATAGCAAGCGCTCGGCCTTATTAAATCCGCTTTCGGCAATCTTAGCCAATTCGCTGCGGGCATACATCAGATTCTTATCTTCCGTAATGTTCCGCGGCAAGTTGCCCTGCACTCCGGCTTTCTGCAAAAGTTCCGCCGGCAGATACACCCGATTGCGCTTGGCATCGCTCTTTACCGAACGCAAAATATAAGTTATCATCACCGCCTGCCCTAACGATTTGGCCAGTTCCTGATTGGCGCTCGGATGTCCCGAATTAAGCACCGCCAAAGCCAAACTCAGCGGCATAATCGACACGCCGGAAATATACGAGTCAAATTCTTCCCGGGTCGGGGCCGTACCGTTATTTTCCGCATCCCACGTCGCCGCGTCCAAAATACTCAGCCACGCCGATTTCGGTAAATCGAAGCGAATACAATTCTTATATATTTTGCGGCCGATATTGGTAACCGGGACTTTTTTATCATAAATATTATCCAGCTCTTCGCGCCAGGTTTTCAAAATATCCCGTTTCTCGGCAATATCCATATCCGAAAGCAAAATTCCGTTCAAATGACGGCAAAAAGCAAACACCGTAAACACCGCCTCGCGCTGTGCCTTGCTGATACCCAGCATACACCAAAACAGCGACGGTTGCGAACGTTTAACCATATCTCCCAGCGACAGCATTTAAACTCCTTTTGTTTGTGTGGTGCGCCTTTTTATTGTCATAAACTGATAGCAACTGTACAAAAAAATCTTTATTCGGTCAAGCCTTTCCGGCCGCGGCTGTTTATTATTCTGCAATTTTTCGCTCATCACGGCCAGCGTATTAAGTTCCTTTGCCAGTTTGAACTTCAGGCTTTTTGACTTTACCACGGCCAATATGACAAAGGCATTTTTCAACAAACCCCGCAACTTCCCGAACCAAAAGCGCCGCGTTTTCTTAACCTTGGCCAGCAATTCCGACTTATGTTCCAACTCACTCAGCAACCAACGTGCCGTCAACAGCGACGTCATCGGCAGATACGTGCTCGGACTTTCATCGCTCAACACCATCAGCATTCGTGCGGCCGGTGCGGCTATACGCCCGATAATTTCCGAAACCCGCGCCTCCGTTTCCGTTTTTCTCACGGCCGCCGCCCACTGCCAGGCTTGCAACGGCTCCAACAAAAGATACAGCGATAAATTCTCAGCCACAAATGCCTTTTGCAAACGCCCCAACAGCGTGTTTTTAAGCGGAAAATCCTTGCGTATTGCCCTCTCCAACAGCCTTATCCGCTCGGTTTTTAGTGCGGCCGATTCGCCGCCGAAAAAATGCTCTCGTCCCAGCTGCAAAAAACGACAATAATCGCGCCATAACGGGCGATATTGCGGTTTCAGTATTTTTTCCAAATCTTCAAACATTGACTTGCGCCTGCCACGCGGCAAAATCATCCAACGCACGACGGCAATATGCCTCTTTGCGGTCCGCGCCCTTGATTTTGCGGAATTTTCCGTTTGCGGTAATCTCGCCCTGAATCGTCGGGAAAATACCGAAGTTAATATTCATCGGCTGATATTCCGCCGTCGTATCGCGCAAGTGCTCCAACATTGCCCCGCCGGCCGTTGTTTTCGGCGGTCTTATCGGCGTTTTGCCCTGCAACAAACACGCCGCAAAATAGCCGGCAAACATTCCGACATCGGCGCTCTCCACATAGCCTTCACATCCGCTGATTTGGCCGGCAAACATCACATTTTGCTGCGTTTTCAGCCGCAAAAACTCATCCAGCAACTCCGGGCTGTTGATAAACGTATTCTTATGAATCCCGCCCAAACGCGCAAACTCGGCTTTTTCCAACCCCGGAATCATTCTGAAGATTCGCTCCTGTTCGCCGTGTTTCAACTTGGTTTGAAAACCGACGATATTGCGCAACGTATCCTCTTTGTTATCCTGCCGCAACTGCACCACCGCATAAGGCTTTTCCGTACTGTGCGGATCGGTCAGCCCCACCGGCTTCATCGGCCCGAACAGCAGAGTGTCTTTACCGCGTTCCGCCATAACTTCAATCGGCAGACAGCCGTCAAAATAATGCGGTTCCTCAAAATCGTGAAACGGCATTTTTTCCGCTGCCAAAATTGCCTCCACAAAATTATAATATTCTTCTTTGTTCATCGGGCAGTTGATATAATCAAACTTATCGCCCTTATCATAGCGCGACTGATACCATGCCCGATCAAAATTGATGCTTTCCTTATACACCACCGGCGCAATTGCATCATAAAACGACAGCGAGCGGTTATTGATTTTCTGCAAAATCGCCGCCGTAAAATCCGGGCTGGTCAGCGGACCGGTGGCAATAATCGTCAGCGGAGCATCTTCTGCCGGAAATTCGGTAATTTCACCGGAGATAATTTCAATATTCGGGTGCTGTTGCAAGGCCGCGGTAATCATCTCGGCAAAACGTTCGCGGTCAACCGCCAACGCACCGCCGGCCGGAACCTTACACTCATCGGCACAGCGCATAACGAGCGAACCGAAACGGCGCATTTCCTCATGCATCAGACCGACCGCATTATGCGCAAAATCGTCGGAACGCAGCGAATTTGAACATACCAGTTCCCCGAAATTCCGGTTTTTATGCGCCGGCGAAAACTTATGCGGCTTCATCTCAAAAAGTTTTACGCTTATGCCCCGCTCGGCCGCCTGCCACGCCGCCTCGGAACCTGCCAAACCGGCACCGATAATATGCAAAGTTTTATTCATGCCTTCCCCTTATTGTTGCGCCTAATTTATATTCATTTTAAGCAGATGTAAACAACAAAATTAAGTCTTTTTTAAATCAAAACATATATAATCGGCGCAAACAGCAAGGCGGAAACGAATATGAATCGTAAAATATTTTTTATATTGGCTTTATTATACGGAGTGTGCTCCGGCGGTGTTGCGCGCGCCGACGATTCTGCTTCCGACTCGGCCGATTTGGTCGACTTTATCGATCAGGACCCGGCTTCGACCCAGCTTAAAAAACCGAAACCGACCACTAAGCCTGCCTCGGAAACTCAAGAAGATAAAAAACAAGGATTCGGCGATAAAATTGCCAACATTCTGAGCGGTACCACCAACGTTTTTACTTCCAAGCCGGAACAAGTCGCACCGATAAAGCGCTCCAACGCTTCGGTGTTTGATATTGCCGGCGTGATGCTGCACATGAACCGCCAACAGGCGGAAGAAGCCATCACCAAACACGGATACCGCCGCGTCAGCGCCGATGTCAGAATTCCTAACTTTATCCGTTGGCGCTATGAGGAATTGTGCCGCAACAAAAACGTCACCGGCTACGAACGCATAAACAGCTGCGTTACCAAATTGGCAAAGAAAAACAATTATCAATACGTTGAACGCCTCACTTTCAGCAATTTTCAAACCAAGGAGACGGTTCGCGTCAAATTTACCAGCAACTTTACCGGCAATAAGGCCTACATAATCGAATATAAATCCCCGGCATCCGATGTCAGGGGCAGCGGTGCCAAAGCCAAATATTTGCGCAATATCAAAATCATTGAGTTTTGGAAGAAAATCAGCCAGAAATACGGCGTTCCGGATAACAAAGAACAGGTAACATGGGGACTCGGCTTCAACAAACCGAGCCTGCACGCCGAAACCGGATATCTGATTTTACAGGACCCGATACTGTTGAGCCTGGATCATGCCAGAATGGCGCGTGAAGACCAAAAATTCATCCATACGGCCGTTTATACTTTTTAGGAGTGAAAAATGTCTTACGAAAAAACCGAATTGGCGGAAATTATATTGACCAGAACCTGCCACGATTTAATCGGCAATATCGGCACCCTGCAAAACGTGTTGGAATTTATCGGTCCCGACGGTGCCATGGACGGCGAAACCCGCAAACTATTGGAAACCGCCTCATACTTATTAAACGCACGGCAAAAATTCTTCCGGGTGGCATTCGGTATGACCACCGCGGCGCACAGTACCGAGGAATTGAAAGAACTGTGCGAGCGCTACATATCAACCGTCGGCACCCGCAATTATCCGATTTCCTTAAATTTTCAGGGCGTATCGCCGCAACTTTCCAAAATGGTGTGTCTGTGCGTTATGACCGCCGCCGATATTTTCATTAAGGGCGGACAAATCAATATCGGCATCAATAAAGACAACATCACGGTTAAGGCCGTCACCGACTACAAATTCCAGGAAGCGGAAATCAATGCCTATAAAACCGTAATCGGCGGGCAAAAGCCGAATGACAACATTTCGCAATATGCGCAACTTATTTATTTGCGCGAACTTTTGGGCGAAGACGTGCCGATGAAACTCGATGCTTCCGCCACCGAGTTTTCACTCGTTATCGGCTGAGTAAAAAGCTTATATCTCTACCGTATGCAACAGATTGGTCATTCCGGCCTCGCCGACCGGATATCCGGCGGTCACCACCAAATAATCGCCTTTTTTGCCGATTTTGTTCTGTTTGGCAGCGGCAAGAGCCGTTTCTCTGATACGATTGAAGTCCTTAAATATCTCTCCGCAGACGGTGGTTTTAACCCCCCAAACAATACCCAAACGCTGTGCCACTATCGGCGATGGCGTAACCGACAGAATCGGTGTCGTCGGCCGCTCGCGTGCCATTGATAATGCCGTTATGCCCGAGCTGGTGTATGTTACCACGCCGACAATATTCGGCAAAATCTGTGTCATTTCCGCCGCCGCATAAGTAATGGCATCGGCCACATCGTCGCAATCCGACAAGTCCAAATCCCGTTGCAGGTGCGAATAATATCCTTCGCCTTCTTCCACCTGCTTGATAATCTGGTGCATCATTTCCACCGCCTCGGCCGGATAATTTCCCGCCGCCGTTTCCGCTGACAGCATTACGGCATCGGCACCGTCGTACACCGCGGTTGCCACATCGGAAACTTCGGCTCTGGTCGGAGTCGGGTTCACAATCATCGATTCCAGCATTTGCGTAGCCACAATAACCGGACGCGCATACTTGCGGCAAGCTTTAACAATACGTTTTTGCAACACCGGCACCGTCTGAATCGGGCATTCAACCCCCAAATCGCCGCGCGCCACCATAACGCCGTCGGATTCTTTAATAATGTCATCAAGCTCTTCAATCGCGCTCGGCTTTTCCAATTTAGAAATAATCCACGCCTTTTTGCCGATTAATTTACGCGCCATCCGCACATCGGAAATACTTTGTACAAACGACAGACAAACCCAATCAACACCTTGTGCCAACGCAAATTTCAAGTCTTCTTTGTCTTTGGCGGTAATGGCGTCAATCGGCAGCTTGACATTCGGCAGATTAACTCCCTTATGCGCCGACAAAACACCGCCGATTTTAACCTTGGTTTGCGCCACGCAATTTTTGTTTGAAATCACTTCAAGCTCGATATTACCGTCGTTGAGCAACAATTTATCGCCGGCTTTCAGCACCGCAAAAATCTCTTTATGAGGCAAAGTAACCCGGGTTTCGTCACCGGCTTCATCTTTCATATCCAGCGTAAACGTCTGGCCCTTTTTCAAGGTAACTTTACCGTCTTTAAACGTACCGACACGCAATTTCGGCCCTTGCAAATCGGCAATAACCGTCAGATGTCTTTTGTATTTTTCGCTCAAATCGCGAACCGTCTGCAAGCGCTCGGCATGCTCCTCATGAGTACCGTGGCTGAAATTGAAACGAAAAGCATCGACTCCGGCCTTAACCAACTTCTCAATCATAACTTTGGAGGCGCTGGAAGGACCGATGGTGGCTAAAATTTTGGTATGGGTATCTATTGGCATGAAAAATTCCTCTTTTATAAGTTTAACTTGCCTCTATTTTATAAAGCAAAAGTTCTTAATTTCAAGTTTTACTTTGAGGATATGATATATCTTTTGCCGCAACACGGAAAATTCGGTAAATACGAAGGGGGATTTTGACGACACAACTAATACAGCAGCTAAAAATTTAAAGAATGAGTCAGATACGAAGAAGGATTTTTTCGCCGTGTACAAAAGAGTACACAAGAAAAAATCCTTCAAGTAGATGACCATTATATAAATTTTTATTTAAAGAGGCCGCCGATACCGTCAGACACACTCTTCACTCCGCCGGTGACTGCGTCGGTGGCACCTTGCGCGGCTTTACCGGCTGCGTCTACGGTGGCTCCGGCTGCACCTTTGGCCGCATCAACGGCACCGTTGGCAAGGTCTCCGGCACCGCTCAACAGGCCGCTCAAATCAACTTTGGATACGGCCGAAACCGTGGTTTTCAAGATTTCCTGGAAGATGCGAGCCAAACCGTCGCCGATAGTTATGCCCTGCTTTTCCGTACCGACGTTACTGACGGTAACGGTCGGAAGAGGAATGCTCAAAGATTTGGAAACACCGAGCAGGCCGGCGGCAATCGTAGCCGTGCCGTCTTCAACTATTACCTTTTTAATTGCAACGTTATATTGCACCGCATCTTTATCTGCCGGCTTCGGCTCCTCTTTTTTGGCCGAAGATGCCGTATTTTTCTTGATGTTAGCCATAACGTCGTTAGCGTTGTTGCGATTGAGATTCATCAGCTCATAAGTAACTTCCGGTTTGCTGATTCTCACTTCATCGATAACGATGGTTTTTACTTTAGGACCGGTTTTCTTGGCTGTTTCCATCAGCGCTTTTTTCACCGATTCTACATCAACTTTAACTGCGGCCGTACCGAGATTAATGATTAAATCTTTGCTGTAACCGTTCGGATTGCCGACTGTGATGTCGCTGACCGAGCCGCGGCCGTCTTTAAGCGAAACATCAATCCGCCCGATGTTGACGTCGGTACCCACCACCTGCGAGCCGTAAATGTGCACCATCTGCCGCACTTTGGAGTGCCAATCGAAATAGTTATAAGCCCAATAAGCACCGCCGATAATCAATACCAGCAACAATACGATTGCGCCGATAAGCCATTTAAATGTTTTTCTCAGCCACTTAGATTTTTTCTTCGGCTGATTTTCTTTTTCTGCCATATTTTTTCTCCCATAAAAAAGTGTTGTTTTATTTAGTTATAACCGCATTTTATGAAATTTCGATAAAAAATTTTCACCTATTGACATCTGATTGCAATATGCTATAAACAGGGTACATTTTTTATTATTAACTCCATAAATTATTAGCTTATGAAAAAGAAACAATCTTTTGTTGCCAACCTGCAGAAACTGGTTGCCGCAAAGTTGGCGCGTCTGGTTAAAAAACAGATGCACAAAAAGCTCGAAATTACCCTGACCACTCGCAGAAGCGACTTTCTCGACGAGACGGAAGACGAAGACGGAATAAGCGAACTCGACACCTTTGTCAATTTGCTTAACTACTGGACCGATTTGGAGCTAACTGAAGGTCAGTTGACTGTGGAAGAAGCCGCGACGTTTGAAACCTTCGGCAATTTTGTGGACTACATCATCGCCAATGCCGATGTGGCAAGTTTCCTTCGCCGGTACTGCTTTGATTGACAGAACTTAAGTAAATGCCCATAGTGAAAACTATCGGCATTTATTTTTTTTATGATTTTATAAAAAAATATGTTGCAAAATAAAATATAATGAATTATACAAGTGATGTTCGCGATTTATGCGTGCGTAGCTCAGTTGGCTAGAGCAACTGACTCTTAATCAGTGGGTCCAGGGTTCGAATCCCTGCGCGCGTACCAATAAAAAGACCACCCTTCGGGGTGGTTTTTTTATTGGTATTGTGCGCACAGGATAAGAACCCTGGGATGAAGGGTTCGCTGAGGAGGATAAGGCACACGGGGGTGTGCCGGTGCCGTCAGGCATATCCGACGAAGGTCGTGAGCGAGTGTAACAAGCGAAGGACAATCCTAAAGCGCGTACCAATAAAAAGACCACCCTTCGGGGTGGTTTTTTTATTGGTATTGTGCGCACAGGATAAGAACCCTGGGATGAAGGGCTGGAGGAAAACAAACAACCTCAAAATGTTGTTTGTTGACGACAGGCGAAGGTTGCTTTTAAGCAAGCAAGCGTAAGCGCCGCGCGGCGAAAAATTTGCAACCGAGTGACCGAAGCACCCTCAAGGGTGCAAGATGACGACGAATGAGAGGCGGGCGAAAGAACGCCGGTGAGCAACAGCGAGCGAATGAGGAGAACATAGCGCAGCGAAGTAATCCTAAAGCGCGTACCAATAAAAAGACCACCCTTCGGGGTGGTTTTTTATTGATATTGTGTGTCGGGGATAATGAGAGACGAATAGTCTTATTTATTGCCGTTTTGGCCGCCGGCGGCGTGCTGTTTCATCTTTTCAATAACCTGCGGCGTAACATCCACCACATATTCCGTGCTGATGGCAATGGCGCTGGATAAAAAGATGGTATGTACGTTATTTTCGCGTGCCACTTCTTCCAAAGCCTGATTGATGGCATCAAGCACCACCTGCATCGATTCGGAATATTTATTAATCAGCTCATCGCGCCGCATTTTCAACGAACGCAGATACATATCCGAAAATTCTTCCTTAACCTGCGCTTCTTTCAAGGTTTTGATTTTTTCCTGTGCGTCAGCCACTTCCCGCTCCAACGAGGCAATATCCGATTCGAACTGTTGGCTGCTGGCAGGTATTCCGGCTGCAAGCAAAGTTTCTTCCATGTTATACACATAGATTTTGCGATTATCATCAACGCGCTTGGCCAATTTATCTTCTATTTGCGATGTATTGGCCTCAACTCGGGCGATTCTCTGCTCCAAAGAATAAGTAAAAAGCGCCAGCCCGACCAAAGCCAGACAGGCAACCCCCGCCGTTACACGCAACATCCGATTATCTTTTTTGTTATCTTCAGATTCTTTATTATTTTTTTCTGTTATATCTGCCATTTCATCAACCTTTTTTATAAAACACTCAAAAGTATAGGGAGAATTGACTCTCCCTATACTTTTTTTGAGTTATTGTCAGAACGTATAGGTCATACCTACGCGATACATAGCCTCGCTGTCTACGCCTAACGAAGCGCCTACGTTGAACAGGAGGTGATCCGTAAAGTAGTGGAAACCACCGACGGCAACCCCTTGCGTTCCCTTGTATCCGCCGAGGCCGAGAGAAAGCGATGTCTTGCCATCCGAACGAGCATTCGGAACAAGCGCCGACAAGGCTGCTGCCGAAGCTAAGCCGCCCCGCATTTCTTTGCGGACATCGTTCAACTGATGAGCAACTTCGTTAACCGCGCTGCTCATGCCGTATATCTGAGCATCCAATCTCTGAACCGCATCGGTCATGGAAACCGCATCAGACAACAGGTAAGAGTTCTTGAGTTGCGAAATATCGCCCAACGCCGTGTTAACCGCTGCAATGTTGGCATTAACACTGTTGCCGGCCTTAACTCCGTTAATCGGGTTTTTACCCAAGTCGGCAGCCGAACCGATGCTCTTATCCAAAGCGCTGATGGCCGCAGCCGTGCTGCTGTTTTGGCCGACAATGTTCGTGCTGGTGTAGTTTCTGTTACCGATGGCATTATCCAACGAAACCAAATGGTCTTCAATCGTCGTACCTCTGGCCAAGTTGGTATTATTACCGACCGTAGATACAATCCGTGTACTGTTAACCGTACCGTCGGTATTGGCCAAACCGTGAATTCTGCCCATGGTGCTGTCGATGTTGTTCAACACCTCAACCACACTTTGCGGATTATAGTATTCGCCATCTTTGCCGTTGGTCAGATTCTTCAAATCTTTGGCCAATCCCTTCAAATCGCCGATAGTGCTGTTAACCGCGGCAATATTGGTATTAACCGTATTGGTTCTGTCCACACCGTTCATGGCCGTACCGAGGTCTGCCGCCGTACCGATGGTGTTGCTCACGTGGTTGACGGCCTGGAGGAAGCTCTCCGCCTCAATCGTCGAGAGATAGGTCGATACACGGGCGGACCATTTGCCGGTGGTCGGGTCTATTTCACCACCCATAACCGACGAAACGGTTGCCGCTACCGTAGCCGTTGTGGCAAGCGTAGAGGAGCTTGCGTTAGCCGAAGTAATCGCCGTACCGGTATCAATGCTGTCAACGGTATTGCCGCCGATGGTAACACCCGTTGCCGAAACATTACCGTTGTTGATTTCAACGCTGCCGGTATTACCTCTGAAGGTAACATTACCGGTCTGGTCATTGACTTCAACGGTTGTACCGATATTTACTCTGTCACCGGTAATATCAACGCGAGTACCGCTACCGCTGTCAGTTGTATCAACTATCACGCCGGTATTGGCCGTACCGATGACCGTCTTAGCCGCCTGATCGCCGATTGTAACCGTATCAGTGGTGCTAGGATCGTTATCGCCGTGAATTTCCGGCTTAGTAACATAATCGGTCGAGAACGATTGCTTAGCCGCATCCAACGCGTTGTTTAAGGCACGCAGGTTCTCGTTAACCGTATTGCTGGCCGACAAAGTGGTTTGCGTACCGGTTGTCAGCTGGCTGGCCTTACCGATGGTGTCACTAACCACTTTAACGGCATCAACAACCGTATGGATATTGTTATCCGTCTTATAATAAGTGGAAATCGTCGCCTTCCATTCGCCGGTAGTGGCATCAAAGTCTCCGCCGAAGCTGTCTTTGATGTTGGAAATTTGCGTATTTGCCGTGTTAACCAAACCGTTAACCTTATTGATGGCATTAACCACATTCTTGGTTTCACTCGTTTCCCAAGTGCCGGCCAAAGCGCTGGTATCGCCGATAGCCGCATTCAAAGCAGCCAGGTTCTGGTTAACCGTATTGGTCTTGAGCAAGCCGTTCTTCGGTTCAACCGGATTGAGCGGATCGGAATTGTCATATCCCAAATCAGCTACGCTGCCGATGGTATTGCTGATATGATTTACCGCATCCATCATCTTGTTGACCGTAATCGTGCTTCTGTATGTCGATGCACTGGCCGACCAGTTGCCTTCGGAGTCAAATCCGTTACCGCCGAAGCTGTCTTTAACATCATCAATATTTTCGTTGGCCGTATTGACCGAATTGTTGATTTTGTTAATGGCATTAACCACATTTTTGGTTTCACTCGGAGCCCAAGTGCCGGCCAACGTGCTGACATCGCCGACGGCCGCATTTACTGCCGCAATATTGGCGTTAACCGTCTTGCTCTTATCCACACCGTTCTTCGGCGTAATCGGATTGCTCGGGTCGGTATTGTCATAACCCAAATCCGTAGCCGTGCCGATAACGTCAACAACGTGGTCTACCGCGCCCATAATGGTGGTAACGGCAACCGGAGAAGTATCTTTATAAGTCTGGACGCTGCCGCCCCATTTACCGGTGGTGGCATTAAATTCGCCGCCCATACCGCCGCCGACATTTTCCGCCAACGAAGCAATGGCATGCGTTACGTCACTCTTATTTTTGATACCGTTGGAAGCATCGCTGCCGAGAGCGCTCTTATCGCCGATGGCGCTGTCCAAAGCGGTCAGCTTATCCACAACATGGTCGCCGCTGCCGGTAAAGTTACCGGTGGTTAATCCGGACACATCGCCGACTGCAGTATCCAAAGCACTCAACTTAGCCTCGACAGTATTGCCGCTGCCGGTAAAGTTACCGGTGGTTAACCCGGCCACATTGCCGACCGTAGCATAAACCGTAGCCGTGGTCGCCATAGTATCAGCCGCACCGCTGGTTACCGGTGCCGTACCCGCATCAACTTTGGAAACCGGGGTCGTATTGTTGGTCAAAACCAAACCGGCCGTCTTTACATTGCCGGCGGCCTCAACCGCACCGTTTTGAATCTTCACGATGTCGTCACCGCTGCCGAAGGTGGTCAAACCGGTCGAATTATTGACAGTTACCGTGTCGCCGAGTTTAATCGTATCAGCCTTAACTTCAACCTTCTTGCCGGCGTTGGTCGTATCAACCTTAATTCCGGTAGTTGCCGTACCGATGGTAGTGGTATTGGCCGCATCACCGAATACGATATTCTCATGACCGGTACCGCCGTGAATTTCGGCTTGTGTTACGTAATCTCCGTCAATCGCCTTAACCGTTTCGTTAACTTTATTGATGGCATTGACAAGGTTCTTGTCTGCGCCGGTCAGGTTCAAATCCGGATCAAGATTGTCGAGGTTTCCTTCAACCGCTTGTGCCCGTATAACTTCTTGAACAACCGCATTGTCAACTGCCGCAATCGCGTGTACCACATCGGCCGCATTCTGGGCATTTCCGGTATATCCGGACGTTGCGTTAAAGATGCTTCTGTCGCCGATAACCGTATTCAAAGCGGCCAGGTTGGCATTAACCGTATTGCTCTTGAGCAAACCGTTCTTCGGTGCAATCGGCGTTGTCGGATCATCCGGATTGGTGGTATAACCCAAATCCGCAGCCGTACCGATAACGTCAACAACATGGTTTATTCCTTCCATAAGGCTGTTAATCGTAACCGCACTCGGGTCTTTATAAGTCTGAATCTGACCCGACCAAGCACCGGTTCCGGCATTAAACGTGCCGCCCATACCGCCGGCAACATTGTCTGCCAACGAAGCGATGGCGTTTGTCAGCTTGTTTCTGGAACTGATACCCTTGGAGGAGTCGCTGCCCAAAGCGCTGAACGCACCGATTACATCATCCAATTTGCTGAGTTTATCGGCTACCGTACCGCCCGTACCCTGGAAGTTTCCGGTATTCAGGCTGGCTACGTTACCTACCGTTCTGGCTACCGTCTGCGTGGTTGCCAAAGTGGTGGCCGAACCTTCGGTCAACGGATTCGTGCCGTCGGCATCAATTCGTGTAATCGTCTGCGAAGTATACGCCGTCGCATCCGCACCGTTCTTGATAATCAAACCGCCGGTCGTTGTATTGCCCGTAGCCGTAATCGCACCGTTCTGAATATTAACGGTATTACTGCCGGTGCCGAACGTGGCCTGACCGTTGTTATTAATCGCCACTTTTTCGCCGAGCTTAATCGTATCACCCTTAACTTCAACTTTCTTACCGGCATCGGTCGTATCAATCTTGATACCAATCGTATCCGTACCGATGGTTGTGGTATCCGCAAACTCGCCGAGAACAACGTTATGTCCGGTTTCGCCCTCAACACCGTGAACTTCCGGCTTGGTTACATAACCCGTCATATATCCCGACGCATTCTGCAAATCGTAGTTAACTTTGTTGATGGCATTAACCACGTTCTTTTCTACGCCGCTGTCCAAAGTAACCTCCAAATCATCGAGGTCGCCGATGGTCGTGTTCAAAGCCGCAATATTGGCATTAACCGTATTTTCTTTACGGATGTTGTTGGCCGGAATTACGGTAGCATCATCCGGGTCATATCCCAGTTCCGCATCCGTACCGAACTTATTTTTAATCTTAAGAGTTTGTTGGCCTAAGTAGTTAACGGCATCGCCGAGTTTTCTGCTTACGCCGTCAGCCAAAATATTGCTGGAGGACGTACCGCTTGCCGTAAAGTTGGCCAACTGCGAACCGGTATCTCCGAGTACCCAAGTCTTCTTGGCCATATCATCGGTGGCTGTGGTAATCGCGTTCTTGATAACACGGCTGCTGGCAATGGTATCATCATCGTCGGTCAAAGTCGCCGTACCGGTCAATACCTTAGTCAATTCCGCATTGTTGAAGATTAACTTCTCGCCGTCCTTAACGGTTATACCCTTGTTGGCCGTAACCAGACCGGAAGCCGTCAACGTTGTGGTATTAACGCCGGCACTTGCCGTAATCAAACCGCCGGAATTGATGGCACCCGAAGTATCGAGTGTGGTGGTGGTGATACCGCCGCCAACCTGCATCTGTCCGTCAAATACCGACGAACCGTCAGCGCCGTTGAGCGTAATCGCCGCATCGCCGACCTTACCGATTGTGAGTGTCTTGCCGTCAATATCGGTTTCATAAGTAACCGTAACCGGCTGTTCCTCAACTATTTGCTGTTCGGTCTTGGTAAACTTCTGCAGAGCCTTAAAGGTCTTGGTTGCGGTAATATCCTGAGCCTCGTTCTTGGTAACTACGTTCGTAATCGCCACATCATGCCCGTTAACGCTGATTTTACCGCTGGCTTCACTTTCCGTGATTACAATATCAACCGCGTTATTGGTAGGTTGCAACGCTTCACCGTTAACCATAACCGAGGTAAGAGCGCTGTTATTAACCGTGTACAAACCTTGGTTCAAACGGGTAATTGCCGCACCGATGGTTGTATCGGTATCACTGTTGATATACTGATTGTCAGCCGTACCGAAGCGATATTTACCGTTTTGAGCCTCATTATAAAGCGTAGAAGCCAAAGCTTTGGTGGTAACCAACGTATAATCGTTGCCGCCGTCGCCTTCCGTACCCAAATTCAAGTCGCCGGTATAGGTTCCCTTCATAATGCGTTCTTCGGAGTCGAATTTAACGCCGCCGGTTGCCGCAATATAGCCGGATGTCGTCAAGCTGACGTCGGTAGCCGCACCGTTATTGATGGTCAGCGCACCGGTCATGGTATCGCCGGTCTTGCTCACCTTGTTAGAAACCGCACCGGTAACATATTCACGTACCGCACCGCTGGAAATCAGCTTGCCGTCGTTGGCATATCCGCTCGGAGTAGCCGGTACTTCAATATCGTCGGCATCCATAACCACGGCAATATTCACCGCGTTATCGGTCTTGGTCAAAGCCGTACCGTTTATCTTCACGTTCTGCAAAGCGGTATCCGCCTTATCCAAAGAAGTCTGTACGTCATGTTCCAATTTAGCTTTCGTCACATTCTCGTTGAGAATCTTATCCGTGGTTACGGCATCATCGTTGAGTTGCGTACTGTCAATCGACTTGGCCGCAATCTTGTCGCCGCGGATGTACTTAACATCGCTTATTGTTGTGGTCCAATCGGCGGTGTCCATCTTATCGTTCAACTGAGCCTGAATGGTCTTATCGGTATTGATACCGCTCAACTGATTGAGTTCGGTGGTCGAAATATTCGAAGATACCATCTTCTTTTGGTTGTTGGAAACGATAACTTTGTCGCCGTCCGCCACCGCAATACTGTCAACCACATTCTTAACCGCTTTCGCCGTTACCAACTGCGATTTCAGCTCATCCTCGTCGGTGGATGTAACTTCATTGACAATCTGCGAAACAGCTTGCGTACCGTTCAAATTAAACGTTGCCGGAGTACTGCCGCCGGCACCGTTGCCGACCGTCAACGATTGACCGTTGGCAATCGCCGCGCCGCCGCTCAAAGTAGCCAAACCGGCCACATCCAAAGTACCGCCGATATTGGCATTACCGGATTGAGCATCCAACGTAATCTTCGTATTGGAGCCGTTCTTCATCGTCAGCGTCTTGCCGTCGATAATCGTCGTATAGGTGTTGGCACCGCTGGTCTTTTCAAAGTTTTGCGCCGCTTTGAAGGTCTTGGTACCGGTAATATCTTCCGGACCGGCCTTATGAACAACGGTGTCATCGATACCCTCAACATAGTTACGTACCGCACCGCTCGTAATCAAATTACCGTCATTGACATATACGTTGTCGGTAACCAGATTAATTTGTTCAACCGTGGTAACCGCATTGGCAATCGTATCGGCATTGTTCTTAACCACGTTTGCCATCTTCGTCAGGTTAGAACCGACATCGGCGCTGGCCTCGATAATGGTGGTATTACCGTTGGTCTTGATTTCGGCTGCCGGTGTTGCCGCCGCTTGCGTTACTAGATAACCGAGGTCGATTTCCGTACCCGTACTGGCATTGGCATTAAACGTGCCCGCGGTACTACCGTTGAGTTTCAAGGTCAAATCACCGGTACCGACATAGTTCTTAACCGCCTGTGAGGTTGCCAAAGCGTTGGCCGAACCTTCGCCGATGGTATTAACAATGCTGGTAGCTACCGTCGTTTCGTTACCGAAGCTCAAGCCGCCGGTGGTTGCATCGCTGCTCAAAGTCGTCTTGCCGCCGACGGTTACGTTACCGCTGATTGCCGTCGTATCGTCGCTCTCGGTAATCGTAATTTGGTCGCCGAGTTTAATTGTATTGGCGGTCAATTCAATCTTCTTGCCCGAGGTGGTATCATCTAATTTAATACCTGTCGTAGCCGTACCGATTTCGGTCTTATCAGCCTGATTACCGATGCTGACCGTATCAACCGTACTGGTATTGTTATCGCCGTGAACTTCGGTCTTGAGCGCGTATTTATCGGTCAAATCCTGTTTTACGGTGGTCAACGCGCCGCTCAAAGCACCGATATTGGCATTAATCGTCTTGCTTGCGCTTACGCCGTTGGCTGAGCCGAGTTCGGCTGCCGTACCGATAACATTGGCACCGGCAACATGTTTAATTGCCGACATAACATCGGTAAATTCAACCGGGTTGGTATCTTTATAAGTCTGCAGCGTATCGCCCCATACTCCGGTGGTGGCATCAAACGTATTGCCCAAAGCCGCCTTGATATGAGTGATATCCGTACCGGCCGCCGTAGTCAAACTGTTAATCTTGTTGATGGCGTTCACTACGTTCTTGGTAACACCTTGATCCAGTTCAACATTGATATTGGAAACGTTGCCGACCTTCGTATTCAACGCGGCCAGTTTATCCGCAACCGTATCTCCGCTGCCGGCAAAGTTACCGCTGTCCAAAGCGGCCGCATTACCGACCGTGGCATAAACGGTTGCCGTGGTAGCCATGATATCGGCCGCACCGCTCGTAACCGGAGCCGCACCGCTGTCAACCTTAGATACCGGAGTTGACGTGTTGTCGGTCAAAATCAAACCGGCCGTCTTTACGGTGCTCGATGTTTCAATCGTGCCGTTCTGAATCTTAACCGATTCGCCGCCGTTGCTGAACGTGGTCATGCCGTTGGTATTATTAACCGTTATCTTGTCGCCGAGTTTAATCGTATCGGCAACAACTTCAACCTTCTTACCGGCATCGGTCGTATCAATCTTAATGCCGGTGGTTGCCGTACCGATATTGGTCTTATCCGCCAATTCGCCGAGATTTACGATATCGCCGGTTGTGCCGTCAACACCGTGAACTTCCGCCTTGGTGGCATAACCGTCTTGTACACTCACCAACGCGGCATTCAAAGCGGCAATATTCTCGTTAACCGTCTTTGTCTTGCTCACATTGTTGGCCGGAGTAATCGGCTCTAACGTCTGCGGATCGGTACCGTAACCCAAATCTTCGGCATCGCCGATAACATCGGATACATAATTGATTGCGCCCATAATGGTGGTAAAGTCCTTCGGAGCCGCCGCATCAGATTCCTGTGCAACTTTATAAGCCGTAACCGAACCTTTCCACGAACCGCCTTCCTGGAAGGTACCGCCGGTCGCCGTTTCAATATTATCGGCCAGCGATTCAATCGCATTGGTCACGGAGGTTACGTCGGTAATCGCATTGTTACGAGGAGACGGCCATTCGCCGATTCTTGCACCCAAACCGTTGATTTGAATCTGCATGTTGTTATCTACGTTAGTAGAACGATTGATTTCCTGATGCAATTCCGTAACAAACTGGTCAATATCGCCGCTGATACCCGCAACTACAATATCTTTCACATAAGAGTCGAGGCTCTCGATTGCCGCTACCACGCTGGTAGAACCTTTAACCACCGTATCACGATAGCTTTCTTCCGAGAATCTGCCGACATTACCGACAGCGCTGTTCAAAGCCGCCAAGTTGGCATTAACCGAGTTGCTGTCGCTCAAACCGTTCTTCGGAGTAGTCGGTTCCGATGTTACCGGATCAACACCATAGCCCAAGTCGGCTCTGGTACCGATGTTGCTCACAACTTGCGACAACACGCCGGTAATTGCGGTTGCACCGTTGATTTGGCCGTAGCTTATCGAACTGTTATCCAAAATCGTTGCTTTCCACGTACCGGTGGCATCAAACGAACCACCCATACCTCTTTCCACATTGGCAGCCAAAGAATCAACCGCACCCGTAATATTGCTCTTATCGCTGATGGCATTATGCGTAAACGGTCCGGCACCTACCCAGTTGCCCAAGTTGGTTACATTGGTGTTCAGAGTATTAACGGTGTTACCCATATTCGTAACCGAAGTATCCAAAGCATCAACGGTTGTGCTCAAATTATTAACCGTATTGCCGAGAGTGGTAACCGAATTATCAACATTGGTGATATTGGTCTGCAACGTTTCATCTCTGGTAACCGATTCATTTACGGCCGTTGTCAACGCACTGCTCAATGCACCGATATTCTTATTTACCGTATTGCTTGCGCTTACGCCGTTGGCCGTACCGAGTTCTGCCGCCGTGCCGATGTTGGTGTTGAGTTTCTTCACGGTATCGAATATGTTGTCATATTCAACCATACCGGAATCTCTGTATGTTTTCATACTGCCCGACCATACGCCGTCGGAGGTCAAATCACCACCCAAGCTGGTACCGATGTTGTTAACTTTGGTACTCATATTTTCAACGGTGGTGCTCAAAGTCGTTACCCGACCGCTGACCGTGGTAATGGAGTTTTTCAGCTCGGTTTCCTTACCGGTGGCACGATCGATTTCATTCGTCAACGCGCTGCTCAAAGCACCGATGTTGGCATTGATCGTGTTGTCGGCACTCACGCCGTTGGCCGTACCGAGTTCGGTGGCCGTACCGATAACGCCGATAACGTGGTCAACCGCACCCATAACCGTGCTGACCGGAACGGCCGCACTGTCTTTATAAGTTTGTACCGTACCCGACCAATCGCCGTTGGCATCAAACGAACCGCCCATACCGGTACTGATTTTGTTAACTCTGGTCGAGATAGTGTTCACGTTGTTGGTAAGCGTGGTTACGTTGTTCTTAACCGTATTGATGGAGCCGGTCAATTCCGTTTCTTTTTCGGTAGCACGCGTAACTTCCTGTTCCAGAGCCGTATTGATTTGCGTTTCTCTGGTGGTTGCCCGGCTGATTTCACCGGTCAGCGCACTGCTCAAATTACCGATATTCTTATTAATGGTATTGCTTGCGCTCACGCCGTTGGCTTCGCTGCCGAGTTCTGCTGCCGTACCGATAACGTTGGCTCCGGCCACATATCTTATGGCCTCCAGCAAGCTGCTTACCGGAACATCCGTAGCATCTTTATAAGTCTTTATGGTGCCCGACCATACGCCGTCGGTTGTCAACGAACCGCCCATTCCGGCACCGATATTATTAACTTTGTTGGTTAAATTCGTCACGTTGGTATTAACGGTCGTAACGCGTCCGTCAACCGTATTGATTTCCGTCTGCAAATCGGCTTCCGCATCGGCCGCGCGTTCGGCTTCGTTTGTCAACGCCTGGTCAATCGCCCTGATGGCATCAGCGGCGGTACCGGCATTTTTCGCCGCACCGGTGTAGTTGTCGGCAATAAATATACCGACATTGCCGAGTTTGCTGTTAACCGCGCCGATATTGGCGTTAATCGTATTGTTTTTGCTTATGCCGTTAACTTCGGCACCGAGTTCGGCCGCCGTACCGATAACATTAGCACCGGCAACATACTTCACCGCATCCATTATGCTGCTGACTTGAACCGGCGAGGTATTTTTATATGTTTGGATGGAATCCGACCAAGTGCCCGGACCTTCCGTAAACGTACCGCCCATACCGTTCGCCACGTTGGTAGCCAGCGAGTTAACCGCGGACGTAATTTTTGACCGTTGGCTGACGGTAATTGCCGGGTGAGTCAAAGCGCCCAAATCGCCGATACCGCCGCCGATGGTGCTGACATAGTTGTCAATCTTGGTAATTGCATCAACCACGTCGGTCGCATTTTTCGCCTGATTATTATAAGTGTTGGATTTGAAAATGCTGACATCGCCCATAGCCTTATTAAGTGCGGCCAGGTTGGCATTAACCGTATTGCTCTTGCTCAAACCGTTCTTCGGAGTGGAAGTGCCGGTATATCCCAAATCAGCCACCGAGCCGATGGTATTACTGATATGATCAATCGCATCGGTAATACGATAAACCGTAACCGGATTCGTATCTTTATAAGTCTGAACACTGCCCGACCATACGCCGTCACCGTTAAACGAACCGCCCATACCGGTCGATACATTGTTGGCAAGAGAGTTAATCGCGTTGGTAACCGATGATCTGCTGCTGACGGCGTTGGACGTTATGTTGCCCAAATTGCCGACGGTCGAGGTCAATGTATTCAAATTGGTGGTTAAAGTATTTTCAACCTGCGTTGCACGAGTAACTTCGTTGGCAATATTCGCCGCATTCGTTTCTTCGGCCGTTCTGGCACGCGCCGTCTCGGCGGTGATGGATGTTCTCAAAGTAGCTTCGGCATCAAGTGCACGCGTATTTTCATCATAAGTTGCCTGATCCACCGCATTGATTGCCGCCACCAAATTGCTCGAACCGGTTGCATGACCGTGCAAATTGGCCAACACGCCCTCAACACCTCTGGCCCGGGTAACCTCGCTGTCAATCTTGGCATCGAGTTGTTCTTCGGCCTCGGTTGCTCGTGTGGTTTCGGCCGCAATATCATTATGCAACGTTGTTTCTTCACGGGTGGCGCGTCTGATTTCATTTGTCAGGGAGCTGCTTAATGCCGTCAGGTTCTTATTAACCGTGTTGCTCACGCTCAAACCGTTGGCCGGAGTTGCTCCGAAATCTTCCACCGTACCGATGGCATCGCTGACATGCTGTACTGCACCCAACAGATTATAGACGGTCTTATTGCCCAAATACGTCGATGCCGTTCCCGACCACGTACCGCTGGTATTAAACGAACCGCCCATACCGTTGGCCACATTAACCGCCAGCGAATTGATGGCCTTGGTTACTTTAGTCTTATCGCTGATGGCATTATGTTTCAAATCGGTCAAACTACCGATATCGGTACCGGTATTCTGGATTTGTACATCCAAATCGTCAACCGTGCCCTTCAGGGAGTTAATAGCATTAACCAGGTTAACATCCAAACCGTCCGGAATTGTTACCTGCAAATTGTTTAAGTTACCTTCAACCTTTTTGGCGCGCGTTACTTCATTATTAATAGCCGTGCGCAACTTACCTTCTTCAGTAGTTGCCCGCGAGACTTCATCTTCAATCGCCGTATTCAGGGTAGTTTCCACACCTTTGGCGCGATTTACTTCTTTGGTTAAGGCGCTGTCAACCGCATTGACTGCCGCCACCAGGTTGCTCTTACCGGCGGCGCTTCCCGTCAAGCTGTTCAGGTTACCGATACGGTTGGCATTGGTTCTGATTTGTCCGTCCAAAGTCAGTACGGCCGTGGTTAAATCGCCGGCACCGTAAACGTAATAACCGGTACTCAAATTGGTAACGGTGCCGATTGCCGTTTCGGTGTTGCCGATACGAGTTTTGGCTTTATCTATGGCATTATCCAAAGCTACCAACTGCCCGGAAACCGTCTTGGAAAGATAGTTCAAATTGGTGCGAGTACCGACCGTGGAATCCGTGTCGGTAGAGTTAACCGTACCGTCGCTGTTAGCCAAATTGTGAATCAGGCCCACCGTATAAGACATATTATTAAGTGCATCCACAATGGTCGCCGGAGATGACGCACTACCGTAGGTCAGGTTTTTGTTGGCCGTATCGATACGATTCCGATAGCCCACCTCACTACGCAGAGTCGCCAAATCCTCACGGTTAGTCAGCATACCCGAATAAGTTGTAGCCAACTGTACGTCAAGTTTATTGATGTTAGCGGCAATATTGGTACTGGTATTGCCGTTATACGGACCGACATAGTTACCATTGGCCACTCTACCGATGGCCTGATCAATAGCTTCAAAGGTATCGCCGATGGTCGGAGTAGGATTCAGTCCGCCGGCACTGTCACTGCCGTCAACCACTGCCTTACTGGTAGTAATATTTCTGAAACGGTCGGTCCAGGTATCAATCTTGGAGTCGATTCGCTTTAAGTTTTCCGCCACCGTATTGCTGAAGCGACCGAATTCCGTATCAAACAGATAATTGGTACCGCTGAGCGTTCCCAAAGCATTGGCCACCGTCTTGGTGGAAGCAATCGTATTGGCATCGCCGTAATGGCTGTTGTTATCATACAAATTGTCTTCCAGCGAGAACGTATCCATCACTCTGCCGTTAAACTGTATCGTATTACGCTTGCTCGCATCGGAATCAAGATTATAATCGGTTGTGCCCATATACAACAATTTGCCGTCAGCGATTGTAATACCGTCTTTATTCAGAGTATTAACCGGAGTGCCGGCCGTATTCTTAACAATAATCGTACCGGTTCCGTCGGCTTCGGTCAAAATATTTATGGACGGATTGTTGCTGCTGTTGGTGAGCGTAATCGAGCTCTTGTCTTGTTCGTTTTTCAAATTCGTACCGTCGGTCAGCTTAAACGTACCGCCGCTGGTGGTTGATTTCAGCTCGGCCATCAGAGTCGGGTCGGTAGTGGTACTGCCGCCGGCATACATCGAAAGAGAGCCTTGCGGAGTGGTGTCGCCCTTATTTTCCAGCGTAATACCGGATTTACCGAAGTTGTTATTCATATACAACACACTGCCGTCAGCGGTACTTTGCGCATTAATCATTGTGGTTGTGTTGGTACCGCTGTTATAACGGGAAAGCGTTATCTGTCCGTTTTTATCATTCGGACGATTCATAACCGCCACCGGGGCATTACCGCCGGCATTATAAACTACGATATCGCCGTTACTGCCGTCTAACTTAATTTGCGGAGTCGTTCCCGTTCCGGTATACATGGTAAAGGTTTTGCCGTTATCGGAGCGAATATAGTCTTTGAAAATCGTATTGGCATTAACCGTCAACAAGTCGGAAGACGCATTACCGAGAGCGATGTCATCGCCGTTGATATATGTTTTGGCATTAACCGTCAGCGTATCCGATTCTTGGGCATTACCGAGGATGGTATTGCCGTCCACCTGCAAATTGCCGTAAGTCCAGATATTGCCGGTATCATAGGCCATCGTTATCCGGTTGGCCTCGCCGTTTTTAACCGTGATGTTGTTCTTAAAGGTGGAATCCGCATTAACCAGCAACTTATCACTTGCCGCATTACCGAGAGTGGTATCGCCGTTGATGGTGGCATTGGTATCGGCCGTAATGCTGCCTGCCGTCCAAATATCACCCGAAGAGGAAGTAACCGACATTTTCTTGGTGCCGGTAGTGGTCTGAACTTCCAAATCGTTTTTCAAATACGATTTACCGTTAATCGTCACGCTGTCGCTGGAAGGAGTATCGCCAAGGGTGGTGTTTCCTTTAACGTTCAACGAGCCGTCGGTAGAAATATTACCCGTAGTGTGATCAACACTCATCATGGTATTTGCGCCGTTATTGACGTACAAATCGCCTTTAACAGTGGTAGTGCTGCCAATCTCGGCCGTACCCGTAACCGAAAGGTTGCCGCCGGCCGAAAGATTGCTACCGGCCGAGATACTGCCGGCTGTTGCAGAAATATTACCGGTTGTTGCCGTAATATTGCCGCCGGAAGAAGTGATGTTACTGCTGGCCGTAACCGTACCGGTAACCCCGACGTTATTGTTAAAGGTTGAGGTGGCATTAACCGTCAAAGTATCTTGAGCCGAATTATCACCGAGCGTGGTATTACCTTTAACCACAACATTGTTGGTGAAAGTATTGGTGGTACCGCCCCAGGTATTGTTTGCCCCCAGCAAATTGGCGATAGACTTGCCGACCGTAGCCGTGGTCGCCAAAACATCGTTACTGCCGTCGGTTGTGGTGTAATACGGATTTGATTGGTCAATACCCGTAACCGTCTTATCGTTGATATTGAGCTTGGTAAATTTGGTAGTACCGTCCAAAATGTTCTTATCGGCATTATCGCGTGCCGTAGCTTCATTTGAAACCGCAGTTTCACGATTCGTTATTTCGTTATTGATAGCAGTCTGTAAATTGGTATCAGCCGTACTTCTGGTAGTTTTTTCATCATCCAATTCCGCCGTTGTTGCCACATTGTCAAACGTAAGCGTTTTAGCCGTGCTCTGGTTCAAAGTGAAGGAGTCCTCTGTACCGCGAACACTGATGGTGATTTTTGCATCGTTGGCCGGAGTTACCGATTTCAAAAAGCCTTGGTTGTTCACCCAAGTCTGCATATTTGTTTCGGATGTGCTGATAGAGGTATTAACATAGCTTTCCGTTGCAAAACCGGCATGATAGCGCAAATAATCCAAAGAGTAGTACACATCGCCTACAAAGTTACCCATAACGAAGTAGTCGTTATCACCTGTAGCGCTCGGATCGGTTGAATCATACGTCGATGCATTACCGGAGGTGCTACCGGCCCTTTTTTCGTGAACAAAAATACCCGTGGTGTAACTATCCCAATACGAATCACTGGAAATACTATCCAAGTTACCGGCAAGTCGCCAACCGTCTGCCATATATGATGAATTTGCTATCCATCCCGGTGAACTGCTGGCACCTTCGGTCTGCGCCGAACGCATATCCGAGCTGTAACGGTTATACGCATCCGCCTGCGCCTCGCTCGGCATTATTGCCGCCGCTCCCAAAGCAAACAAACCGACATTTATGAGCCAACATTTTTTCAGCACACTCCGATATTGCGCTGTCAAAAGCCCAATGGCAGTTCTGGTATACTTCATAGCACGTCTCCTTCCTAATAATCACGCTACAATATTATTTAAAATATATTATTTACCGCATTTTATTCGCAATTTCGGCAAAAGTCAAGCGTTATTATTAACCCCCGCCTCGCCGTGACACAAAAAAACGTCTCCTTTTCAGGGGAGACGTTTTTCTCAGTAAAGTTCGTTAGCGGAATGGTGCAAATCAAGCGGGTTGAAGAACATAACTCGGTTTAACGCCCGCGTCTCGAGGCGGCTCAGATTAACCATAACGTCCTTGGTAAACTCCGGACATCTGGCCGCCACCCAGGCTGACATAGTCGGAGAAACGGTGCCTTCTTTGAATCGCGGCTCCAAAAAGGCCTTCAAGTCCGCCATTCGCTTCTCGTCGTCGTCCTCATGGTCAAAAGCCGCATAAGCATCAAGCTCGGCCCGGCTCCAATCATCGGGAATGTACGCCATTGAATTTACGGCAATTTCATGGATGGAACTCCGCTGCTCCGATATGGCAATCATATCGCGCAAATGCTCGGGCAAATCCATTGCCAACAGCTCGGAAACCACGTCTCTGTCATAAATGTAACTGTACGACAAATACCAGGTCAGATACTTCGGATTCATCTTCACCATCCGGCGAATCATTGCGGGCTCCATAAAGCAATCATCCATGTCGCACTGCTCGATTACCTTCATAATGAACTCGTCATTATTTTCGTCGGCAAACAGCGACCATTGTGCCATAAAGTCGGTAAACAGCTTGTGTCCGTAAATACCGCTCTGACACTCAAAGTAACGCTTCAACAGCTTGCGATACATCTCGGCGCGAACCGGATCACTCTTGTCCGAGGCCGAAATCGCCAACTGTGCCTCACCTGCCTCACGCAGAACATGACTGACGATGTAGCTCTCAATCTGCTCCTTGCTGCCGTTATAAATCAGCTGATACTCGCTGTTGGCCGAAAGCGGTAAAAGCAGACAACGCGTGGCACCGGGCTCACCGCTTTCCAAAATCCACTTTTCTTCAGCTTTCGTATACGGTATTTTGCGCGTACAAAGGCTGTGCAGATACGCATGACGTATGAGTTCCTGTTTCATCAGCCATTCAGACTTAAACAAGCCCTCATCCGCCGTATGATACTTCAGATACAGCTTCATAAAATATTCGCTGTCTTCTTTTGTCAGCTTGCGCCAGGCATACAAGCTCATCCACGGAACATCGCTTTTCAGCGGGTTCTGATACTCCATGTAGATTACGCTCAAATGTTCAAGCTCACCTACCTCGAGCGTGCCAAATCTGATTTGCCACATTCGATACAACTTACTTATCAGGTTCATAATTATAAGATTTTAATTAATACTTGTCATAATTATATTTTTGAAACTGTCCTATTTTAATTGCGCTTTATACAACGCGCCGTAAATGCTGTCCGGATTGTTCAAGAGCTCGTCGTGCGAACCGCTTTCCACGATTTTGCCGTAATTGATAACCACGATTTTATCGGCATGACGCACCGTGGAAAGTCGGTGAGCAATCACAATAACCGTCCGATCTTTCATCAAATTTTCTATGGCTTTCTGCACCACCGCTTCCGACTTGTTGTCGAGTGCCGAGGTTGCCTCATCCAAAATCACAATCGGTGCATTTTTCAAAAACGCCCGCGCAATCGCAATTCGCTGTTTTTGCCCGCCCGAAAGCAACACCCCGCGCTCGCCGATATCCGTATCCAACCCTTTGGCCAATTTCGGCACAAAGTCGTTCAAATACGCCATTTCCACGGCCTTTTGCAGTTCTTCTTCGCTGGCATTCTCCTTGCCCAGCATTATGTTATGCCGAATGGTGCCGGAAAACAAAAAATTATCCTGAAACACCACGGAAATACTGTCACGCAGCGATTCCAGCGTATACGAGCGAATATCGCGACCGTTAATCATAATACTGCCCGAGGTAACATCATAAAAACGCGGCAACAAACTGGCAAAAGTCGACTTTCCGCCGCCGGAATTGCCCACCAGCGCCACCGTTTCGCCGTGTTTTATTTGCAAGTTAATGTTTTGCAGCACCTTTTTACCCTTAACATATTCAAAACAAACGTTTTTATATTCTATTTGCTTGACCTCCGTCAGCTCCGTCGCATCGGCGGCATCATGCACCACCGCTTCCGCATGCATCAGGTCAAACACGCGCTCCATCGCCATCAGCGCAATCTGTACGTTGTTGAAGCTGTTGCCGATACCCTTAATCGGGTTATACAGCAAAATCAGCGCCGCAATAAACGATACAAAATTACCGGCCGTAATTTGGTGCGACAAAATCAAATAACTGCCCACCCAAATCACCGCGGCAATACCGAGCGAGACAACAAAGTGCATCAGCGGCGAAAGCATACCGGTGCGCTGAATCATTTTCATATTGAGCTTAAACACCCGACGCAACGCATCATCAAATCGCGTATTTTCGTAGTTGTATAAATTATACGAGCAAATCACCCGATTACCGCCGAAAGCCTCGTTATAATGCGTCACCACTTCGGCACTTGTATCAACCGTTTTCTGATTAATATCCTTAATCCGTTTGCGCACTTTTGTCAGCGGAAATAACGCACAAAACAGCACCACCACCGCTATCAGCGCCAGTTGCCACGAATTATAAAACAACACGATAATCAAAGAAATCGATGAGAAAAAACGCGTACAAAACTGCTTCAAATTGGCGAGCAAACCGCTGCAGGCCGCATCCACGTCATTATTAAAGCGCATAACCACGGTACCGGAAGTGTTGGTGTCAAAATAGCCGGCATCAAAACGCAGCAACTTGCCGAACAAACTGATTTTGACGTCGCTGGCAATTCGCTGTCCCACCCACGTATTCAGATAGAGGGCGGTAAAAGTCAAAATCCCCTGCAAAGCGCTGAACCCGATGATTATCATCGGAATCCACAACGTGTTGGTATTCTTTTCAATCATCATCACGTCCATATACGGCTTGAGCGCCCAGGCAATCACCGCATCGAGTGCACCCACCGGAATCGTAATCAGCACCGCGGCCAGAGCCCATCCCCAATACGGACGGACATACGGCCACATTTGCCGATAGTCGCGGATAAAATTGGTATTCGTAAATTTAGCAAAAAGTTTTTTAATCATCGTTTTCTTTCACACTCGCACCCATTATAGGAAAAATTTTGCAAAAGTAAACAATTAATCGCGGCAGTTTGATTTTATCTTTAAAAAATGCACAAAAACAAACGGCGCCGCATAAAAATCGACGCCGCTTTAATCGCATCCTGCAAATAACTTAACGCCCTCTGTCGGCCATATTCATCATCAGGTTCAGATTTTGCACCCTCTTATCCATCGAGCGTTTCAGCCAATCGGCATTGGTGGCAATCCCCAACATTCTGGCCTTGGCAACTTCCTGTGCCCGTTGCGCACTCATCGCATTGCCCTTCATGATTTTCTTGAGGTTGTCTTTGTCATCAAAAACAGGTTCGGATATATCGATATTGCCGTCTTTACCGAACTTGGCGCGGCGCATACTCTGGTCCGTAATGGTCGTAACATTACCTTTATCGTCGTAGCTGACGACATTACCGTCGGCATCGATAACCGAGGAAATTCTGCCGTCTTTATAATGTACCTCGTTACCCTGTGCATCGCGGAAATAATCTATCTTGCCGTCAACATATTGTACATACGTTCCGTCATCGCGTTCAATATGCTCGATTTTTCCTTCTTCGTATTTGGCGTACGTAGCATCTTTCGTAACCATTGAAGTTATCTGAGAATCTTCATAATTCACCATGGTTCCGTCCGTGGTTCGGGCATACGCCACCCTACCGGCGGTACGACCGATTACCGTCCCGCTTTCCAGGGTTTCCACCGTTTTGTTCTTTATTGCAACTCCCATATTGTATACTCCTTATCTATGGCCGTCTGCTTTGCATATTAACACATTTTTTACCATTAATCAAGTTTTTTTCGTCAATTGCCGAAAATTTAACAAATCTGTAACATAAACATTCTTGCCAAAATTATAAAAATATGCTAACATCAAGCTAGTAAGAGGTGTATTATGAGCGAGGAAGACGAAATCGCGACCGATGTTGCACAGGCAGAAGCACAGGATAGCAATACGACTACCCTGAGCAATACGCTTGGCACAAACACCGTTCAAGCCGCACCGGCACCTTCACGCGACAGTAATATGACCATCCTGGACAATTCCTACGACGTAAACACCACCAGAGATGACATAACCGCTTCCGCCCCGCAAATGTTTGAAAGCTTTATCCGCGATAACTACACTCCCGAACAACAGCAGGTACTGCGGGAAACCATCGCCAGTCAGCTTGAAAACGAGAGCGGCAACCGCCTGGTTGTCAGTTGGCAGGGGTTGGGTGATAACGAAAAAGACCGGGTACGCGCAACTTATCAGAGAGGAACGCAAGAAGGCGACAAAGATTGGCGATTGACCGAATTTACGGCCCGCAACCGCGACCGCGATGATGCCAAAAAGCTCGATAACACCCTCTCTTATGAGGAAGGCAAGAAAAAGACCAAAGTAAAATACAAGGGAAAAGCCAAAGCTGTCGGTACACATACCACCGCCAAAAACAAGGTTCGCTTATCCGCTTCCGAGGACGGCAGATTAAAAGGGCGCCAAACGCAATCGACCACAACCGCCGATTTGAGTTTTACCGGCGTTTCGTACGCAAATAATGCCCAAACTCTCAATCTGCAACGCAATCAGGAAGGCGAAGCTTACGTTCAAAACGTTACTTCGTCGACCGGTTTAACTGCCGGTATTTCCGGAGTTGAAGCCGCATATAACCGCAACGGTGTTTCCGGTACTTATAACGCCGACGGCGATTTGACCAACTCGGCCGCGACACAAACCGCCGCATCGGTCGGCACCTCCGGATTAAACGTTACCACCGCCGGTCAGCAAACCGATTATGCTTATGACGGCAGCACCAACACCACCGGCTACAACGTCGGCTTACAGGCCAATCTTTCCGGTATTGACGTCAACGGCGGCTATGAGCAAACCCAGGTCGATGCTTTCAACAATGTTCAGGCCAAAAAAGTGCAAGCCGGTGTATCTCTCAACACCGACGGAAGTTTAACCGCAAAGGTAGATACAGAAAAAACCGCCACCGACGAAATGGGCAACGTTCATGCTCACACCGTGCACGCCGGCGCCACCGTCGGCATGAGCGCCGTCGGAGCGGAAGTCGGCGGTTCGGCTTCTCACGCTTACGTTGACGGCAGTTCCAGCGAAGTACACCGCACCTTCGGCGCCACCGTCAGCAGCAACCAGATGGCTTTCAAATACGGCAACGGCCGCAAAGTGGTCGATCAGCTCGGCAATTCCGACGAACACGATTTTGCCATGAACTTAGGCGTAAATCAGGAAGGCGTACAAGCTCTTTACAACAACACTTCACGAGCCGTAATCGATAATCAGGTTACCGCCAGCGGCCGCACCTATTCTGCCAAAGTAAACGGCAACAGCTTCAGCGCCGCCCGCTCCGTAACCAACCAAGACGGTACCGACGAACGCAGCCTCGGCGCCACCTGGCAAATCGTTAACCAAGGCGGCGATAACGATTACGCCGACGCCGATGATTATGATTATGAAGATGCCGAGCCGGGCAAAAAAGTCAAAGGCGGCCGATTCGGCGTAACCGCGACCCATAAAAAGACCAATGCCTCCGGCAATGTCGAAACCTACAAACATCAGGAACACGGGGTTGAATACAGCACCGGCGACGACGGTATCGCTTTAGGCCTCAAGTCGCAATCCGTCAACGGCGACAACAGCACAACCTACGGCCTCGGGCTGCAAATGCAAACCGCCAGCACCCGCGTGGGCGGCGAAAACACGGACGACGAAGACTATTCATATAGTTCGAGCTACTCCGGCGACAACTACGACTACGATTACGACGATGACGACGATTATGACGACGATGATGACGATACGGATACCGGCGGCAATTCCGTTCAGGCAGACGAAGACAGCTACGACGATGCTGCAGTTGCAAGCGAAAGTGTTGCGGGCACCCGCGGCATCAGCGGCGATGATGACGAATATGAAGCAGGCGACGACGATGACGAATATACCGTAAGCGGCGGCGATAACGATTTATCTTCTGGCGGCGATGACGACGATTATGACATCGGCGGCGATGACGATTACACCTATTCCGGCGGCAGTTACGATTACGGCTCCGGCAGCACCTCGTCGGGCAACGACGATGCCGATGCCCCGAAAGGCCACCGGGTAAGCAGCGGCAAGTTCGGTTTGAGCACAACCTTTGAAAAAACCACCGCCGGCAAAGTTACAAAGCGCAACAATCGCTCTTACGGCGTAGAATACAACGTCGGTAACGGCAGTGCTTCCGCCAGCGCCGCCGCCACCGTAGCCAGAGCCGACCACACCACCTCGCGCAGTTTCAGCGTCTCAGGCGACAATACCGTTGAGAAAAAAGGCCTGGGCGTAGCCTCTACCTATCAGCAAACCAACGAAGAAGGCGGTATCGTCAAACAAAATGACCGCTCATACGACATAGGATATACCAACACCGACGAAGAAGGCCTCACTTTAGGAGCCACGGCAATTACCAACAACGGCAACGTCCGTACCACGCGCCGCGTACAGGTATCCGGCGATTTGGACAACGAAGCCAGCCACATCGGCGCCGAACAGCAATTCATCCAAACCGACGCCGCCGGCAACGTTATCAGACAAAACGATCACACCTACGGCGCGGCACTCAACCTCGGCGAAAACGGCGGCGATTTCACGGCCGGTTCCTCCACCGCAAACTCGGAAACGGGAAACACCACCCGCAGCTTTACCGCCTCCGGCAATATTGACGGCCAAAACAATTCGGTAGGTATTCAAAAGAAAAACCTCAAAACCAACACCGACGGCGAAAGCGAACAACATGATTACAGCTACGGCGCCGCACTCAACCTCGGCGATAACGGCGGCACCGTAAAAGTTGATGCCGCTACCGTAAACACCGGCACCGGCACCACCGATTTCAGCTTTACCGCTTCCGGCAATGTCGACGGCGAAAACAATGCTTTCAGTGTCGGCAAAAAGAATCTCAGAACCAACGCCGACGGCGAAGAAGACCAACACAATTACAGCTACGGCGCCGCACTCGACCTCGGCGACAACGGCGGCACCGTCAAAGTTGATGCCGCTACCGTAAACACCGGCACCGGCGCCACCGACTTCAGCTTTACCGCTTCCGGCAACGTCGACGGCGAAAACAATGCTTTCAGTGTCGGCAAAAAGAGCCTTAAAACCAACACCGAAGGCGAAGAAGACCAACACGATTACAGCTACGGCGCCGCACTCAATATCGGTGAAAACGGCGGCGCAGTAAATGCCCAATCCAACGTTACCACCTCGGAGGGAAGCCGAGATCGCCGTTTCAACGTTTCCGGTACTCTTGACGGCGAAGACAGCGAATTTGCCCTCAATTCATCTGCGCAAACCACCAATTCCGACGGCGAGGTAACTCACAACAATAATACCACTGTTACCACCGATTATAACGGTGCGGAAGGCGCAAGTTTTGCTTATGCCAGAACCAACGATGCATCCTCCAGAACGGTTGACATCGGCTACACCAACGAAGAAGACAATCGCCAGGTCTTGTATAAAACAGGTAATGTCGTGGACGGTGCCAGACAGGGCGGCAACACCGTTGATATAGCGCTCAACGGCCAGGTCGGAAACGTTACGTTGCAGCACGACGCCGGCAATATCGGTCGCGGCATCGATTTACAGGTGCACTTGGAAGAAGGCGACGCCAATACCTCATTTACCACCAACCGTTCGCGCGTCGATGCGGAAGGCAACGTGGTAAGAAAAGCTTCCTCTACCGCCATCAAAAAAGAAGGACAAACCTATACCGCCGCCTACAGCGCCACCAACGGCGATCATACGGCTGGCGGTAGTGCCAATTTATCCCTCGAGGATGATTTGCCGCAGGGCGGTATGGCCGTTACGAATACCACACAAGGTCAGACCGAAGAAACCATGCATTATGAAATTAGTCAGGCCTATCAATACGCGGTTTCCCGTGCTTCCGATATGTCCGGCGTTGATTTAAGAGGAATAGCCGATCCGTATATTAACCCGCAAGCCGCTGATAAGGGCGACGAAGAAGGAGAAGGCACAGGAGATGACGTAACCGCCGATCCGACCGATGTTGTTGCCGAGGAAGAACAGGTAGCGACCGGCACTGAAACATCGGCAACGATTGACGACGCCGGCAATGAAGATATCAAAGCCACCATGACAACAGATGCCGAGAGAGCCGGGCAGATCATGGATGCTATGGATGCCGACGGCAACGCGCAAGATAATCAGCAACAGGCCGGCAAAGAAGATATAAAAGCACAAATGACGACGGATGCGCAAAGGGCCGGTCAGATTATGGACGGTATGGATGCCGACGGCAACGCGCAAGATAATCAGCAACAGGCCGGCAAAGACGATTTGAAATCCAAAATGGCTTCCGATGCCGGGAGAGCCGGACAAACAACCGATGTCAGCACTCCGCAACAGGCCGGCAAAGACGATTTGAAATCCAAAATGGCTTCCGATGCCGGCAGAGCCGGACAAACAACCGACGCCGGCACTCAGCAACAATCGCCGGCACCGAGCAAGGAAGCGGCTCAGAACACCGGCGGCGATGCCGCTCAGCAACAAGCTCAGGTCGCGATGGCGCAGAAAAAAGCCAACACCCGCTGATGTTTATCCGAATAACAAAAAAATCTCCCTGCAACCAAGCAGAGAGATTTTTTTATTTGTGATGTTTTCAGAGGGCACTTTCGCACTCTTTCCACATTTTCCAGTTAAAATCACCGTCCTCAACCGGATACGGAACGTCATAATCACTGACATACGTTGCCGGTCGTGCCCAATACGAGCCCTTGGAGCGGCTGTCGTAATCGCTGACTACACCGGTGGCAAAATCCGCAACTCGGTGGAATTCGCTCGGATCGGCGTCGTCCTGGCAGATGAATTTGCCGTCGTTCCACATATCGGCCGAAACACCGTTGGCGCATAAGATCCGCACCGTGGCGTCAAAAGCTTCTCTTTGTCTGTACGCACGCTGCAACAAATCGAGTGTCGGCACAAAGAAATCGTGAGCATAAATACTTTCTGCGGAGAATATTCTGCTGAGCACGTTTTTCTTTGGCGGATACAAATCTGCCTGCAACTCGTTCAGATGAGAAACCACACCGATAAAGCCGTATTCCAGAACATACCGATACACGGTTTTCCGATAGCATACTCTGTCTACGGCCACACCGAACACCTTGCTCTTGAAGTTCAAATCAAGGAAAGGTAACCGGATGAATTCTCCCTGCTTTCCGATATATACCACCGGAAGCGGCGTCGGCACCCAATTTTCTTTTCTGAGCGGCAACACGTTTTTTTCCAGCCAAGCGGCATAGTTTTTTGCGTCTTCGGCGGTTACCCCGTCCTGACGCCATTGTTCAAATTTTTCCATTGCACAATAAATCTCATTTTTTGAAACTGACGATTTTTGCTGAACTCGCTGTCGATTCGAATTTGCTCTTTTTGCTCGGTGAATCCTTATTTAAGGTAAACACCATCTTGTTATAATCCAAATACAGCTTCCCGTTGTCGTCCTGCATCAGCTTGTAGTAGTAGCCGTTATTCTTGAAAATACCGCCTACCGGCACTTCTTCGCGAATAAACGCGCCCAAATCGTACTCTTCCACATAATGCTGGTCTTCGGAGAATACCGGCAGATAACTGCAACCGCCCTCATAAACCACGCCCCAACACGTCAACGCGTAGTTACGTTTTTGACCGTCAAACAAATACAGATTGGATAGGAAAACACTCTCCACCCCCTTTCCGTAACCTGATTGCCGTTCAACTTCTTCCACCACGGCCTGTGTGGCATACGCCCTGAGCTGCCTGATGGTATGATTTCCGGTTTTTGCTTTGTACAGATAGTAACTTTCCCCGTTATAGCAAAAAATATCGCTGTCGGGTTTAATCACTTCTATTGTCCTGATATCGCCGATATCATCTTCAAAATCACTCTGAACTTCATAGAACGCCCGCACGATTGACACCACGCCCGATTGCAGCGCGGAAGGGTCCATCCACACGATGTGTTCCTGATTTTGAGCTGTTGTCAAACGAACCAGAACCGCAGTATCCGCTTCGAGATACAAATCGGCTTGAGCTTTGCAATAAATCATGCAAAGTGCACCGGCCTGACTTGAGGCCTTGAACAAGTCCATTGTCATATATATACATATCTAAAAAATTTTTGTTTATGACCAGTATATGCCGATTTAAAATTTTGTCAACAAAAAACATTAAATTGCACAAAAAAAGAGGAGCATTATGCCCCTCTTCTTTTTAATTACGCTTTACAATCTGCAGCGGACTGAAGTCCATATACCACTCGTTGGTATGCGTTCGCTTGACCTGGTAATACTTGTTGTAGGCCCTGAAACTCTCGCCGACCTTCAAATCCTGGTACACGGCGCTGTTCAGCAAATCAAAGCCCTCCAACCTCAAACCGTCGCGCAGATCCATAAACGTGATGGCAAAGTCGGTGTCGCAGTCCATACAACGGACGCACCAAGCGGCGGAAAGATACTCGCGTGTTTCGGCATCCAGCACCTTAACCGGAGTTACCGTCACCACATTGTATCCCTTGGCCTGGCACGCAGCTCTGACCAGCTCCTCGTTGTTGAACAGAAGGACCGCCCTGATACCGATTTCTCCGACGCCGTTGATAAACGTTCTGAAAAAGGTATCTTGATAGCCGAACAGCTCGCTACCGGTCATTTTCTGAATGCCGTAACGCTGACCTACCGGCAAAGGAGGCTCCTTGCGAATGACCGGCATGATGCGCACCACACGTTCTCCGTGCTTACACACCCAGCAGGCCATTTCCTTACCTTCTGAGTTTATTACTCGGCACAGTTCAATTGTGCCACGAAATCCGTCCTTCACAAAAAGCCGCCTGGCAGCCTTTGTAGAGGAAATCACATTCTCGCTTGCCGCGATCGTGCAATTGTTAAAACCTAACTTTCTTTCCATAATAAATAAATAATATATGGTACGATATAACCATAGCTTGTTTTATTATTTTTGTCAAGCTTATTTTAGACAAATGTGCTTATTTTTTATTTATGATGCCCGTGCGAAGGTGCGGAATGCCCGCCGCCGCTATGTCCGCCGCTATGATGTCCTCCGCCGCCGTGGTGCGGTGCCGGTTGCGGTTTATGTCCGCCGCCGTGGTGCAGTGCCGGATGATGATGGTGTGGCGGATTATAGTGATGCGGCCGCGAATGATAGTAATGGTAACGCGGATAAATCGGGCTGTCATAATAAATTACCGCCGGTTGCTCATACACCACCGTCGGAGCGCTCGAAACATAAGTTGTGGAATATGCCGGCGCATATCCGTCGGAAACCACATACGAATCTTCGTAGTAATAGTCTGCCGGAACATAGCATCCGCTCAATCCCAGACAAATCATTATCGCAAATATTTTTTTCATGGCAAAACTCCTTTTCTTATATATATCCCTATCATGCGGCAAAAAAAATTAAATGTAAACAGAAAAAACATCCGTTTAGGTATGTATAATTTAAAAATTTTATCTTGACAATTTTGTCAAAACAGCTATACTGAAGGTGCATTTAAGTTATTAGTATATAGATTATGTCGTTCATCTTTTCATTATTGAAGGGACGACATTAAGTGCATAGAAACTCCGAAATTGTCGAACCAAAATATATTACAAAGATGAAAAGAACTATTTTTTTAGTACTGTGCTTTGCACTGTTGTTTTTATTGTTGGCATTTGCCGATAAGCGGGATTTCCTCGGCGAGGAAGATACCGGTTGGTGCATTGCTACGGTTGCAGTTGCCTGTGCCGTGGTAACCGCCGCAGTAGACAACAAATGGATTGCTACGGTAGCAGTCATCATCGGTTTTCTGAATGCCATCCTTTTGGGATTAGTTTCCGCGGGCATTTATGTCTTCGGTATGATTGCCATAATCTGGATGGTCCTCTCCTACCCCGAAGTCAAGAGCATGATTACTCAACTTTGGGCACCGGAGAAAGATGAAAAAGATGATGAAGAAGAAGAAAAATAAGGAAAAGCGTCTGTGCTCGTCACACAGACGCTTTTTCTTTTGCATATAATGTGCATAAACCGCCGTAATTCTTTGAAAAAATCAATCGTATTGCTAAAATATCCCCGATTCGCAACAGTAACAGAGGGAAATATGGCACAAACAGAAAATAACAAACCGGTAGTCTTACAAGTTTTGCCCGAGCTTAATCAGGGCGGAGTTGAACTCGGCACCATCGAAATCGCCTCCGAGCTGCAAAAACGCGGCATTACCAACTTTGTAGCGTCGGCGGGCGGACGGATGTTGCCGCAGTTGGAGCGTCTGAAGGTTAAACATTTTACCCTGCCGCTCAAAACCAAAAATATTTTCAAAATGTGGCTCAACACCAAAAAGCTCGAAAAAATCATTAAAGAAAACGGCGTAACCATTGTCCACGCCCGTTCGCGTGCACCGGCGTGGAGCGCCTATTGGGCGGCTAAAAACTGCGGTGTGCACTTTGTGACCACCTTCCACGGCACCTACGGTTTGGGGCCGCGCGGCATCAAAAAATTCTATAACCGCATTATGACCTACGGCGAGCGCGTTATTGCCATTTCTAACCACATCAAAGAGCATATCATCAAAAATTACGGCACCGACGAAAGTAAAATCCGTCTGATTGCCCGTTGCGTCAATATGGAAAACTTTGACGTGGAGAACACCACCGCCGAGCGCATGATTAAGTTTATGGAAGAAAACCAGATTCCTTCCGACAAACCGCTGATTACTCTCATCGGACGCCTGACTAACTGGAAAGGCCAAAAACTCCTGATTGAAGCCTTAAGCAAAATCAAGGATGAAGACTTCTTCTGCCTTTTGATCGGCGATGACCAGGGACGCACCAAATATACCGACGAATTGCACGAGATGATTGCAAAATACGATATGGCCGACCGATTCGGATTTATCCGCCATGTTTCCGACGTTCCGGCGGCGATGATGGTGTCGGACATCGTGCTTTCAACCTCCATCGAGCCGGAAGCCTTCGGCCGTATAGCCATTGAAGGCCAAGCCATGGGTCGGGTTGTTATCGCTTCCGATATCGGCGGCTCCAAAGAAACCGTAATTGACGGCGTTACCGGCAAATTATTTACAAGCGGCGATGCCGACAGTTTGGCCTCTGCCATCAGCTGGGGCCTGTCGCTTTCTACCACCGAGCGCGAAAAAATCGGTGCGGCGGCAATAAAAAATATAAAAGAACATTTTACAAAACAAATTATGTGTGATAAAACAATCAAGGTTTATGAAGAACTCATGAATCAAAAGTAGAATTTTTTAATAGTGAAAAGGTAGGAAAAAAATGATAAAAATCAAGTTGCCGGATGGCAGTATTTTAGAAGAAAAAGACGGTATTTCCGGCTTGGAAATAGCGCAAAAAATCAGCTCAGGTTTGGCCAAAGCCGCACTCGCGGTCAGCGTTAACGACAAATTACAAGATCTCACTACTCCGATAACTACCGATTCTACACTCACTATTATCACCGCCAAAGATAAGGACGGTTTACACATTTTAAGACACTCTTGCGCTCACGTTATGGCAGAAGCCGTACAGGAAATCTGGCCGGATACGCAGGTTACCATCGGCCCGGCCATCGAAAACGGATTTTATTACGACTTTGCCCGCAAAGAACCGTTTACCACCGATGACTTTGCAAAAATCGAAGCCAAAATGCACGAAATCGTTAAGCGTGACGAGAAAATCGAGCGTATCGTAATGCCGCGCAACGAGGCGATTAAGTTCTTTAAGGATAAAGGCGAACATTATAAAGTTGAAATTATTCAGGATTTACCTGAAGATGAGGTCATAACCCTTTATCGCCAGGGCAATTATACCGATTTGTGCCGCGGTCCGCACGTTCCGTCAACCGCCAAAATCGGCGATGCCTTCAAGTTGATGAAGGTTGCCGGTGCTTATTGGCGCGGCGATGCCAACAACGAAATGTTGCAGCGCTTATATGCTACCGCTTGGGCCAACAAAAAGGATTTGGATGCCTACATCACCATGATGGAAGAAGCTGCCAAACGCGACCACCGCAAGCTCGGCAAAGAAATGGATTTGTTCCACTTTGAGCCGGAATATGCTCCGGGCGCCGTTTTCTGGCACGACAAAGGTTTCCGCGTTTATCGCAAATTAATCGACTACATGCGTAACCGCCAAGAGCATAACGGCTACGAAGAAGTCGAGACTCCGCGCATTATGGACCGCATTTTGTGGGAAACTTCCGGCCACTGGGATAAATACGGCGCGCACAACTATTCGGGCAAAACCGAAGACAACAAAATGTTCTGCGTAAAGCCGATGAACTGCCCGGGCGGTCTGCTGGTTTATAAGCAGGGTGTTAAATCGTACCGCGATTTGCCGCTCAGAATGGCCGAATTCGGTAAGGTTAACCGCTATGAGGCTTCCGGCGCTCTGATGGGTCTGATGCGCGTACGCGAATTTACGCAAGACGATGCGCATATTTACTGCACGCCGGAGCAAATGGAAGATGAGTGTATCAACACCATGAAGCTGATTTTCGATATTTATAAAGATTTCGGCTTTGACAGCGTGAAGATTTATCTTTCTACCCGTCCTGACAGCATTTATCGTATCGGCAGCGACGAAATTTGGGATTTGTGCGAAAATTCGTTGGCGCACGCTCTCGAAAAGCACGGTTATGCTTACGAAATCAATCCGGGCGAAGGCGCGTTTTACGGCCCGAAACTCGAATTTATTTTGAAAGATGCCATCGGTCGTGAGTGGCAATGCGGCACCATTCAGGTAGATATGAACCTGCCGGAGCGTTTCGATATTTCTTATATCGGCGAAGACGGCGAAAAGCATCGTCCGGTGATGTTACACCGCGCTTTGTTCGGCTCAATCGAGCGCTTTTTGGGTATTTTGATTGAACACCATGCCGGCAAGTTGCCGCTGTGGCTGTCGCCGTTGCCGGTAGTGGTAGCGCCGATTGTCAGCGAATTTGACGGCTATGCCGAAGAAATCGTGGCCGAGCTCGATAAAGTCGGTATCAAGGCCGAGGCTGATTTGCGCAACGAAAAAATCAATTACAAAGTGCGCGAACATTCGCTTACCAAAGTTCCGGTAATTGTGGTTGTCGGTGCCAAAGAAAAGGAAAGCCGCAGCGTAACGATTCGCCGTTTGGGCAGCGAAAAGCAGGAAACCATGTCGCTCGACGCGTTCATTAAGCAAATGCAAAAAGAATCGGAAATGCCGCATCGCTTTGAATAGCGCTTTCCGAGACAAATAAAAATCCGCTTGAGGCAGTCAGCCTTAAGCGGATTTTTTTATAGTTTATACGTAATATCCGTAATCATTGACCATCTTGATAAAGTTCTCGACGGTCGGTTCCTCCTTGAACGAGGATTTATCCATTGCGTCGTCGGCCATTTCTATTTTGTATTCAGACCAAACAGCGGAACGCATTTCCTCAAAATCAAGAGAATCTAACCCGTAGTCATCACGAAGATTGACTTTCAACAAAACTTCGTCTTTTACAAACCCGTGATGCAACTCAAATTGAGCAAGATTGCATTCGTTGAGTATATGACGAACTTCCGTTATACCTATATTAACCATATCTGTAACGGTTTAACAGTTTAGGAGCAAACCACATAATCAGCATTACAACAAAGAGAACGGCGACACCGTAGATATTTGCTGCCGGCTCAATGCCATTAAACAGTAATGCAAAGTAAGCACCTATGCTATAGAGCAAACAAATACATTCTGTCTCATAAACTTCTACACATTGACGATGATATTCATATTCCGGAAGGTGTATTGAAGAAGACAACAATAAAAGACCGATAGCAAGCACCAGCCAGTGTCCCCAGCAAACAACATAGATATAAATAACCGCCTGTTCAGCCATAAAGCCCCACAACAAATTTTCTTTGGCTCTTTCGCCCATTGTAAAGCGTATCAGATCTATTTTGAGATACATAAGCAAAAGCAATATAACCCCAAAAACAGCATCGATTGCAATACCCAGATATTCGACCGACGGGAACAATCCGCCAATCTGCACCAACAGGCTCTGCACACCGATTGAAAGCACCGCGACGATGAGAAGAAAGGGAATACCCAAACAAAACTCACCATCAAACAACACACCTAAGAAATTTCTGTTTTTTCCCATAGCTGTAACGTTTTGATGTAAAGTGAATAATTCATACCTTCATAATTTGATTGATAAATGAGATAATAGACGAAATTTTTACAAAAGTCAAGCACCGATATATTCCGACAGCGTTTTGTTGCTGATTTTTTTAATCGCAAAGCGAAAACACCACCTTCAGCGCATCGGCGGCGGATGAGGTTATCCCGCCAGCATATCCTGCCCCCTCGCCGCACGGAAATATACCGCGAATATTGCATTGCATGGTGTCATCGCGCACAATCCGCACCGGTGACGAACTACGGGTTTCCGCACCGGTCAGCACCGCATCATAAGTATCAAACCCGCGCAACTTTTTTGCCATCTCGGCAATTCCGGCCCGCATGGCCGCCGCAATCTCCTCCGGATAAAGCACACCCAAATCGCACCACGTTACCTCCGGCGCATAGCTCGGTCGCACCTCTCCGCCGCGCGCGCTTGCTTTTGCTTGCAAAAAATCCCCGACCAGCTGTGCCGGTGCGTGATAATTCTTGCCGCCTAACACAAAAGCACGTTCTTCCAATTTACGCTGAAAATACATACCGGCCAACGGGTGTTCGCTGCCGAAATCAGCCTCGCCGACCCCGACCAAAAGCGCGGCATTGGCATTTTCCTTATCGCGTGCAAACTCGCTCATACCGTTGGTAACCACGCGCCCCGGCTCCGAGGCCGCCGCCACCACCGTACCGCCCGGACACATACAAAACGTATACACCGAACGCCCGCCCGGCAAATGCACCGCTAGCTTATAATCGGCCGCCCCCAAATACGGACTTTGCGCTGCCGCACCGTATTGCGCCGCATTAATCATCGTCTGCTTATGCTCGATTCGCGCCCCTACCGAAAACGGCTTCTGCGTCATATAAACGCCGCGACGATACAGCATTTCGAAGGTGTCGCGCGCACTGTGGCCGATAGCCAGAAACAGCCGCTCCGCCGGCAATTCGTAAACCTCATCATTTGCTTTGACTTTTACGGCCTTTAGACATCCGTCCTTAATAACCAAATCTTCCAACTTACTGCCAAAACGGTATTCCCCGCCGAGTTCTTCGATTTTGCGGCGAATGTTGCGCACCACCACCCGCAGATTATCTGTACCGATATGCGGCTTGGCCAAATACAAAATTTCCGCCGGCGCCCCCGCTTCATATAACTCGTGCATAACCTTGGCGGTAAATTTATCTTTTTTGATGCCGCTCATCAGTTTGCCATCAGAAAAAGTACCGGCCCCGCCTTCGCCGAACTGCACATTGGTTTCGCTGTCCAAGCTGCCGGTTTTCCAAAAGACTTCCACCTTTTGCCGGCGCGTATCAACATCGGCGCCGCGCTCCAAAATAAGCGGCTTCAACCCGGCCTCGGCCAGCGCCAAACCGGCAAACATCCCGGCCGGACCGCTACCGACCACTACCGGCCGCACCCCGTCATTTTTGATTTTGAAAGTCAACTTTTCCGGTTTTGGCAAAACCTCTATATCCTTATCCGTCGACACTCGATTCGCAACATTGCAATCCACGCTGTATACAAAGTGCACATTATGTTTGTTACGCGCATCCACCGACTTTTTAGCAATAGCAAAGTCGCTGATTTCCTCTGCCCGGCAATGCAATTTTTCCGCCGCGCATTTTTGCAAATCGGCCTCATCCGCCGCCAACGGCATTTTGATATTATTGATGCGTAACATTTTTACTCCCTTATTTTGACGCATCATAACCGCAAAAAAACAAATACGCAACTATTCTTTTGGGGCTTTATCCGCGGCTGAAATATGCAGCATATTCCACAACGGCCGGCGATAAATCCACAAATTTATAATGCCGAGCGCAAACGCCAACGCCCCGAAGACATACAAAAAGAAATACCAGTTAAAATTATCGGCGGTCAGCATAACATCCTGATGTTTTACCCGCAAAGCAAACAAAGCAACGGCGGTAAGAAAACCCGCACCGATAAAAGCAAAGGTCCAAATTTTGCGCACCACATCCCGGTTGCCGACAACCGCCGAGCCGATATAAATAAGCACCAGCGCGGCCAACACATAAATTTCCATATTTTTCTCCCCTCAAAATCTGCAAATAAGCTCATAATGTCGAAATTCAAGGCTACGCGAAAAATAAAAAAAGGAACCTGCCGCTTAAAGCAGATTCCTTTTCTTTTGTTCAGAGCTTTTTCAGGTTAACCACCTCATTCGGGAACAGGGTGTACACGCTGTACACGATTCTGTCGCCGATATTGATGGAACTCTCCAGCTTGCTCTTTTTCACATAAATCAGGTCACCGTTTTCCAGCTCCAAGAACAACGTGTCTATCGGCCAGAAGGTTATCATGTATCTGATTTCCATGGAAAAGAGATGCTTTACCGTGCCTTCAATCGGATCGGTGGCAATCAGGTACTCACCGGCATCAACATTTTGATTGTACTCCGGAGTATCGGTCACATCGCCCACGTCAACGCCGTTAATTCGCGCTATCTCGTGAGGGCAGAACGAGAATACTCCGAAGGAAATCTGGTCACCAACGTGCAATTCCTTATCGTAACGCAAGCGCAGCATATAGAAATAATTTCCATCGCTTACCTGCATAACATAGGCCTTGAAGGGCCAAGGAATCTCACGGCGCATAACAACCGAGTATAATCTCGTAATCGTCAGCAACGACGGATTGTTGTTCACATCCTGGTTGTTGTCACCCTGGTTGTTGTTACCCTGGTTGTTGTCACCCTGGTTGTTGTTACCCTGGTTGTTGTTACCCTGGTTGTTGTCACCCTGGTTGTTGTCACCCTGGTTGTTGTTACCCTGGTTGTTGTTACCCTGGTTGTTGTTACCCTGGTTGTTGTTACCCTGGTTGTTGTTACCCTGGTTGTTGTCATCCTGGTTGTTGTCACCCTGGTTGTTCGAAGGCTGATGCTGATGGTGGTCCCATCCGTATCTGTCTCCGTATCCTATAGGCTCGGGCTCACATGAGGCTACGCATAACACCGTTAAGGCAGCCACGCAAAATAATACAAACTTTCTCATACGCATAACAATTTTGTTTGCGTTGATTATAACATTTTTTGACAAAAAGTAAATAAAAAAATGTGCAGATTATAAAATAGTTGCTTTTTATTGCTCCAAATTAAACCCGTGGCTGTCTTTCATTATCGTATCAACCCAGCGGATAAATGCCGCTTCGCCGTCTTGTGAATGTTCTTCGGCCATGGCCTTTCCCTGGCTCCACAAAATCTTAAAATCAACCTTAGATACCGTCGGATAGTTAGCCAATGCCAGCGCCAGATTTATTTCCGTCGTCAGCGCCGTATCCGGCCGATTAATGCCGGAGCGAATCCGCCAATACGGTGCTGTCTTGGCCGTGCGATATCCGTCAAACGACGGCATAATGAAATACAGCGGCGTATACATATTCAATCTGTCTTGCACCGAACTGCCCAATGCATCCTGCTTTTTCAAATCGGTGGCATATTCGCGACCGAGCGAACTGTCTTTAAGTATTTTTGCCACAAACTTATCAAAGTGATTTCCCCTGCCGTCGCCGTTACCGAACAACATATTTTCCGGCCGCGAACGATCCGGCGAATCAAATGCTCCCAGCGGCTTGGTTGCCTGCTTCATAAGGTGCACGAAATCTTCAACACTGCGAATCACATACCGACTGCCGTCGATGTCATACTTTATCCAGCTCAGTTTGTCATTCAACCGCCGCAAATATCTTTCCTTATCAATATAAAAACCGGTATAATTTTTCATAAACGGCGGCACCGTGTTTTCATCAATCTGCAACGGATATTTGCTGGTTTGTAAAAATTCGTTTAAGGAATCTTCAATCGTTTCTTTAACAAACTGATAGTAAGTACCTTCCTGATATACGCCGCGCTCGGAATATTGCAATATCAGCGGTCGGCCGTGCATATCGCGAAAACCGGCATTATTGATATAAGTCGCGTATTCGCGCGCCATTTTCTGCGAAAGCTTCAGCTGATTATCGCTCAAACCGCTGCGGGTTGCCCCCATATTCCACTCGTAGGCTTCGTTGGCGGCATCAAAATTGGTCAGCGGCGACCAGGCCATAACCCCGTATATGCGCTCGTTACCGCGCTCCAACGCACCGATGTCCTTAAAATACGGACGAAACAGCGGGCTGTCGGCGGTTGTACCCACCAAAGAAGCCAATCCGCCGCCGGCCTCCGCACCGAACATAACGATATAATCGGTGTTTGCCGGAATATGCTCCTGATTATGCCGTAAATAACGTATGGCCGCCTTAATATCCACCAACCCGGCCGGCGCCCCGTGTTCGCTGCCTCTGAAACCGACGTGGACGTAAATATGCCCGGCTTTGGTGTGCGCGCTGACATTTCGATACGCCGTCAATGCCGGATTTGCCTCATATTTTGCAGTTTCCACCGGTATGACAATCGGCGCGGTCTTAACCGTATAACCGCCGACTTTTCCGGCTTCATTCGGCTCACAACCGAAAGTTTGCGGCCCGTTGGCACGGCACTTCATAAACTCCGCCGGCACAAACAAAGCCATTCTCTCATATTTTTCATCTTCCGGACGCTGAACATACAAAATTCCCAGCTGATAATAAACATTATCCGCCTCATTGTAGCGCCAACTTGCCATATTGATAATTTCGCCGTATTCCGAATTTATCGGCCGCTTATGTTCTTCCGCCGCCGCGCCGTCGATGCTGTCCAAGAACTCGTCCTCGGCGCCGTGATGATGTGTTTTGAACAAATAAGCCGCATATCCGGCCAGCAGAAGGGCCGCAATTACCGAAATCAACAATATTTTCTGACGCATTTCACTCTCCGTTGCTGATGAAACTAATCTGCCCAAAGCATATTGCATCTGACCGGTACTGTCAAACGCAAATAAGCCCGTTGTGCGTATTTTTTGAGGTTGAAATCGCTGATGACATGTGCTAGCATTGGCATAAATTGATTTTACGGAGGCCGCGATTATGCTTATAAAAACAACCTATTTCCTGGCGATTATCATGATTGTCGGATATGTTCTGCTCGGTCACACAACTCCTACCCGTGCCGACAATTTAATCTATTATCAAAACGGTCAAGCAGAGCAGTTGCCGCTTGATAAAATGCCGGAAATCCTTGCAAATACCGACGCATTGATAAGCAAAATTGATGATGCCTTCCAACTGATAGTAACGGACGAACTCATCACAGAATTAAAAAGTAAAAAATGTCTGGAGATTGCTTTATCTGCAAAACGTGAAGTAAAACCTAATGATTTTGTTGCATCCGGCTTTTCTTATTCACGCTTGTTGCTTCCGCTCTGCAATGGCGAAAACTGCGGTAAAGGTGTTGCGCTGTATTTTGGCAACGACCGCACCTATTTTACCCCGCCGTATGTCAATAAAAACGCTGCCGCTTATTTGGAAGAAATCCGCAAAATTATAGATAAATAGAGGATATACTATGCGCTCGCTACGACTTTTTTTATCACTATTCCTTTTGTTCTCCTGCTCGCCCGAAGATAAAACCGAGCAAACGGAAACGGCGAACATTGATAATATTTTGGTAGAAAAAGCCAACCGCAAACTATATCTGCGACAGGGCGAAAATATCATCAAAACTTATAACATATCGCTGGGCCGCAATCCCGTCGGCGCCAAAATCAAATCCGGCGACAACAAAACCCCCGAAGGAAATTATCATATCGTCAGCCATAATCCGCACAGCAAATTTCATCTTTCTTTGCGAATTTCCTACCCCGACGCCGCGCAAATCAAGGCTGCCGAAAAGGGCAACTATTCTGCCGGCGGCGATATTATGATACACGGTTTTCCCAACAAAGTTCCGGCCGCCGTATTTAAACTATATCACAAATTCAGCGATTGGACCGCCGGTTGTATTGCCGTTACCAACGCCGAAATCGAGGAGATTTACAACCTGGTTAAAGACGGCACTCCGATAACCATAAAACCTTAGTTTCATAAGCAAAAAACCGCCCGAACGGGCGGTTCTTTAACGGAATATCCTTGCCGATATTACAGAATAAATCTGTGCATCCGCGCCGAAATATCGCCCAACAACGCTATACGGTTTTGGCGCTCGCGCAAATCGTCCGAAAGTACCATATTGTTATCAAAGAAAGTATTAATCGGCGTACAAACGTCGCTCATAACCTTCACAAAATTCGTATAATCCTTTTGTGCAAGATATTGCTCCGCCACCGCTTTGGCCGCAACAAATGCCTCCGCCGCGCGTTTTTCGTCCGCGTTATTTACCAGAGCCATCGCAAATTCGGCCTGCTTCTTTTCTTTCATCAAATTATCGATACGCTGCATGGTTTGCGCAAACAACTTAAACGGCTCGGCCGTCAGCAAATTATTGATAACCTGCGCCTTAACATCAATTTCCGCCACATTAATCGCCGCCAAATCAATCCGGTTGATTACGTCGGTTATCGAATAATGCAAATCCTCGTTCAACATCACCGAGAGGCGCTGTTTGATAAAGCCGATGACATAATCGGCAAAGTCGGCCTTACTCATATTTTCCGCCTTATAATAGCCCTCATACAGGTCGGCAACTTCGGCCACAAAATCAGCCAAAGCAAGGTTAAAGCCGAATTTGCGGATAATCAGCAATACGCCGATTGCCTGACGCCGCAACGCAAACGGATCCTGCGAACCGGTCGGCTTCAAATTAACCGCGCACAAGCCCAAAATGGAATCCAATTTATCGGCAATCGCCACTACGGCGCCGAGCTCGGTTTCCGGCAACTTATCGCCGGCAAAACGCGGCAGATACTGTTCTTCAATAGCCTTGGAGACGCTGTGTTCATAGCCTTCTTCCGCCGCATAAATACTTCCCATAATGCCTTGCAGTTCGGAAAATTCGCCCACCACGGTCGAAACCAAATCCGCCTTCATAATCGGCACCACCGTATCGATTTGCTTAGCCAAATCCAGCGACAACTTCTGTGCCAACAAGTGCGCCATTGCGGCAACGCGTTTCATTTTTTCGGCATAGCTGCCCAACTTGGTCTGAAACACCACTTGCGGCAATTTCTCGGCCTTTTCCGCCAGCGTGGTTTTCTTATCTTCGTGATAGAAAAACTCGCCGTCTTTCAAACGTGCCGTCAACACGCGCTGATTGCCCTTGGTAACGCCCTCAATGCCGTAATCGTCGCCGTTGCGCACAAACACAAAACAATTCGCCAGTTTGCCGTTACGATATGCCGGAAAATAGCGCTGATGATCCTTCATCGGCGTAATCACAATCGGGTCCGGCATCGCTAAAAATGCTTCATCAAAACGACCGAGCGCCGCGGTCGGATATTCCACCAAATTCACGATTTCATCAAGCAAACTCTCGTCAATCGGCACCTGAATATCATGCTTCTGTTCCAAATTGCGAATTTGTTGCAAAATCAACTTCTTGCGCTCATCTTGGTTCACAATCACAAAAGCTTCTTTAACCTTAGTAAAGTAGTCGTCAACCGATGTAATCGTATATTTTTTATCCGCCAACATTCTGTGACCTTGCGTAAAGTCGGCCGCGCTCAAAAACTCCAGTGCAAAATCCAACCGTCTGGTTCCCAAAAACGCCAACAACCAGCGTATCGGACGAATATATTTGCCGACAAACACGTTCCAGCGCATCGGATTCGGCTGATATACCGACATAATCAAATCCGGCAGAATCTTCTCCAAAATTTCGCCGCTGTCTTTCGCCGCCGTTTTCTGCACGGCAAAGATGTATTCAACCCCCTTGATATCCTTAACGAACGTATCGGCCAAAGTCAGCTTGCGTCCGGCCAAAAAGCCCTCCAATGCCTTGGTCGGTTTGCCGTTTTCGTCATACGCGCTTTTTTGCGCCGGACCTTTAACTTCCACTTCCTGACCGGCCACCTGCAAAGCCATGTTTTCAATATACAAAACCAAACGGCGCGGCGTATAAAAAACCTGCAATCCGGCAAATTCGATTAAATTTTCCGCCAAAGCCTTCTGCGTATTGTCGCGCAGACTTTCGGCCATTCTTTTGACATACTGCGCCGGAATTTCCTCTATTCCGATTTCCAGTAAAAACTTTTCACTTGCTGTCATCTAAAAAACTCCTTTAGCACTCTTGCGACAAATACAATTTGGCGATTTCTTTCATCAAATTACGGATACGCGCAATATAGTTGGCACGCTCGGTAACGCTGATGGCCCCTTTGGCATCCAACACATTAAACGTGTGCGAACACTTCAGCGCAAAGTCATACGCGGTGTAGATATTGCCCAAAGCGGTCAAACGCTTGGATTCCGCTTCATAATTGTCAAAGTCGGCAAACAGTTGCTTTTCGTTGCACAACTCAAAACAATATTTTGAATGGTCATATTCGCGGTGATGATAGATATCTCCGTATTTTTCCGCCGGGCTGTACTGCAAATCATAAACGTTTTCCACATTTTGCAAATACATTGCAATGCGCTCGAGACCGTAAGTAATCTCCGCCGTAATCGGTTTGCAGGTCATACCGCCGATTTCCTGGAAAAAGGTAAATTGCGTAATTTCCATACCGTCAAGCCACACTTCCCAACCTTTACCGAAAGCCCCCAAAGTCGGAGACTCCCAGTTGTCTTCCACAAAGCGAATATCGTGCTCTTTTTTGTTAAAACCGATATATTCCAAGCTTTTGATATATATATCCACAATATCAATCGGCGACGGTTTGATAATTACCTGAAACTGGTGGTGCTGATACAAGCGGTTCGGGTTATCGCCGTATCTGCCGTCGGCCGGCCGACGTGAAGGTTCCACATAAGCGCGCGCCACCGGCTTTTCGCCGAGCGCACCGAAAAAAGTCAGCGGATTCATGGTGCCGGCGCCTTTTTCCACATCATAAGGTTCGCCGATGGTGCAACCCTGTTCCAACCAAAAATCCTGCAATTTGCGTTTTAATTCCTGAAAATTCATTAAGTGCCTCACTTATTTATAATTCTGCGGGATTGTACCCACAAAAAAAAGTCATGTCAACAGATATTTATTTTGCTTGGCATACTCCCGCCGACAAGTCTTATTTATTTTACCTCAGCCGCGCCGCAATTCATCCAGCGTTTGCGCGATAACCTCGGCATATTCCGCCACGGCTTCAGCCGACGTGCCTTCACGAAAAATCGGCATTCCGAAAGAATTTTGCAACACTTTTTCCGTCAGCGGCAACTTGCCATAACCGTAATTGACCGCCTTATCGGCAAACACTTTGTGGGTGTGTAAAAGCGGATAAAATTCGTTTTCAATCGGCACTCCTCTTGCTTTGAGCGCCGCAATCAAATCCGCTTTAGACACTCTAAAGTCTTGCATATCAATCAAAATGCGATAGCTGAAATGCCCGCCCGGCCGATAAAACGGCGACTTTTGCCGCGGAACTCTGACCGACGGTATTTTTTCCAGGGCCGCATAAAACATTTGGTGCAGTTCGTTTTCTTTTTGCAAACGTTCTTCCAGGTTTTCCGTTTCAACCAGCGCCAATGCTGCGCAAAGCGGGCTGATTCTGTGCTTATATCCCAACCCGAGATATGCCAAATCGGTATCGGTCAATTCTTTTCTGGCGCGCTCGTAGTGGCCCAAAAGCAACGCCCGTTCATAATATTTTTTATTGCCCGTCAAAAAGATGCCGCCCTCGCCGGCACACAACGGCTTGCCGGCCTGCATACTGAAACAACCGATATCAAACAACGTCCCCACCGGTTTATCTCGCCAATATGCCCCCAAAACGTGCGACGCATCTTCAATAATCGGAACATGATACTGTTCCGCAATTCGCTTAATCTCATCCAAATCCGTAACCTGCCCGAACAAATGCGGAACCACAATCGCCGCCGTATTTGGATTGATTTTGCGCTCCAAATCCTGCGGGTCAACCATCAGAGTTTCCGCGCTTATTTCCGCAAATCTGACGGTTGCACCGCAATTTATTGCCGGCAAAATCGAGGCCCACCACGTAAACGACGGACACAGTATCTCTTTGCCCTTCAAGGCTACGGCCGGTTCATATCCTTCGCCGACGGCAAAAAAAGCCGAATGCAGCGTGGCCGTTCCGTTATTCATCGTCAACACATAATCAACATTGAAAAAACTCTTTAATTTTTTCTCCAATTCGCGCGTCACACCGCCTTCATCGGGAAAAGATATATCGCGCTTTGCCAGACACTTCTGCAGTGCGGCCAAGTGCTTATCGGTCAATACCGGATACGTAAAAGATGCCTTATTTTTCATCATAACCTCCGCTTTCATAAATATTTTTCAATGATGGAATCCGCCGCCATCAACCCCGTTGCGCCGGCTGCGGAAATCCCCGAAACCACCCCGCCGGCGTCGCCGATAAAATACAGCCCCGGGCAGCTGCTCTCGGCCTTTTTTAACTCGAGCCGTGGTGCATATTTTACCGCCGAAGGCGCCAGCAACACCGTATTGTTATAAAAATAATCCGGATGCGGAATAACCGATTTTACCAGCTCGATAAACCATTCAATCGCAATGCCGTATTTTTCCGCCAACGGCCGCAAATCAGCCGCAACACAGCCGCTCAGGGTTAAAGACAGACCATCGATATCCGCCTGAGCCGATTTACTTCCGCTCAAGTAATCCGCTAACTTTTGCGCCGGAACTGCTCCTTTTTCTAAAGTATTGGCCTCATGCACAAATTCCGCCGCAAATTCATAACTGTTTTCACCTGCCGGCACTTTTACTTTTGAAAGCAGCGAAAAATTTGTTTTATTGCCGCGACACGAATAAGCATGTTGCCCGTCCAAAACAAAATCATCGCTTCCCCAGGCAAACGGATATTTCATTATTCGCCCGCCGCTGCAAATACAAAAGGTCCGATGTTTACCGCAGGCGCTTTTAATGCGCGGATTGCAGGCACCGCCTAACAGTTTATCCGCAATTTCCGCCGAAGTTTCCACTCTGAATCCCAATTCTGTTTCCGCCGGAAAACTATGTTGTAAGCCGAATTTGCGGATAAATTTCGCCACCGTCGGAATACTGCGATAACCGGTTGCCACCGCCACCGTTTTGGCATAAAACTTTTCCGTTTCTTCGCCTGTTTTCTGCACGCACGAAACGACAAAGTCCCCGTTTTTATCAATGTCCGTAACCGTTCTGCTGCCGAGAAGGCATACGCCGTATTGCGCCAAATCCCGCTCCAACTTGGCCGCGATTTTTTTAATATCCTCCAACCTGACCGGTATGGTTCCGGAAGGGGCCGCCCCGACGCAACCTTTACCGCAAACGGCTGGCTCAGCCGCTGGCTTTTGCAACCCGGCCGCAAACATATAATCATAAAATTTCATAATATACGCTTCCGTCGCGTCGCCCAAGGCCGCTTCCAAAAACGGCGAAAACTTAAAATCGGCGATACGCTCTTTTTGCTCGGCGTCCGCATAGGGATAATTATCAAAATTTGCCTCAAAATGCAGAGCCGCCCCGCCCAATCCGGACAGGCATGAATGTCGCCGGCAACACGGCTCGTGCAAAGAACAATCATACGTCTGACGCACAAAATGAGCGCACAAATTATCGGCAAACGCCCCGCCCTTATCGAGCAACAACACTTTTTTTCCGTTTCGGGCAAGTGCAACGGCACACAAAGCACCGGCCGGGCCGGCACCTATAATGATCGCATCAAACTTTTTTACTTTATTTTCTTCCATACGACATCCTTTATCCGAACATCCGCAAGATAAGAATAAATAAAGCCCTCGCTCTCCCGCGCCATCTTCTTCAAACGCCGCAGGCGATTTGCGGCATAAGCCGGAATTTCCTTAATTATGTCTTCCGCAGTCACTCCCGTCAGCTTGCCGTAAACCGCCAGAATCTCGGCGATAAGTCTTGTTAAATCCGATTTTTGATACAAAATTTTTTCCGCCAACTTGGCCGGTGGCAACTTATCTTTTGCATAAATAACTCCGACCATCAGCACAAAATTCAAAATATCGAACAGCTGATTTTCGTTCCTTTGAAAATCCTCCCAATCCACAAAAACCAACTCGCCGTTTTTCTTCACGATAACCTGCCACGGGTCGATATCTCCGTGCACATATCCCATCGGCTCGGTTGCATCAATACGAGACGATTTATGAAATTCGGCCAAACACTCTGCCGCTTTAAGCAAATACTTTTCGGCAGCGGCCGGATCTTGGCGCATCAGCGACGACAATAGCGTCCCTTCCTCGTATTTTTGAATAACATATTTGGAACTGCACTTACCGCACACTTCCGGCACAAACGCAAATTTCTTCAGCAAAGACAGCGCCTCATATTCGGTTTTAGCGAATGAATCCCGTCTGGTTTTGGCCGCTTTTATAAAATAATCATACTTTGTCGGCGCTTTTTTATGCAGTTTCAAATCCACAAAACAACGCTGATAATTTTCCTTGGCGATTCCCTTGTTATAGCGCAAATGAGCTTCCCATACTTCCGGCTTTATTCCCAAATCGGCTACGGCTTCTTTTAAGATTTTGCGAATTGCCGATTGCGGCCATCTGTTAGCAAATTCCACCAGCTGCACGGTTTTTCCGCAGGATTCGCACTTGGCGGTCCAACCGTCTTTAACAAACATACTGCCATGGCAATTATCGCAGCTGAATTCTTCCACCACCGAAAAAGTTCCCGGCAGAGTCTCCGTGCGAATTTTGCGCGATAGAACGTGCGAAACGCCATTTTTGGCGGCAAAAGAATCATACATTTTCATAACGGCCGCCGTATCTTCCGCACCGCCTATCATCGGTGCCGTGCGGTTTTTCACGCAGTCAACAAATGCCGCTAATTCGTTGATATAACCGTAAAGTGCGTGCGAGTGCAAACTGAGCGCCCCCAAAGGCCGCCGCAAATTCGGGTTCCAAATATGCGAATGCGTACCGTCGGCTCGCACAAACGAAAAATCCCTTCCGTAAGAGCCCGGATTCCCCGGCTCGTGCAAAACCACTTCTTCGGCATTTTTCAATTCAATAAGCGTGCCGTTGTCAATCTTATCGGAGTTGCCGACAATGCGCATATATTCAGCCGGTCCGGTAATGCTTATACCTCCCAAAATCCGTACAACTCCGGTCAGACCGTTTTTATATTCCAACACGGCGACGGCATCATTTTCACCGCCGCGATAAGTCGTCATCTTATACGGGCAACCGAACAAAAACTGAATCTGCGATAGAATATGCACGATATCATCCAAAAATCTCCGCGCATTCACATCCGTCAAATCGCGGACATCCGACGGAAAACTGACCGCATAAGACACATCAAAAGATTGCGGCTTGCCGAATTTCGGCGCACCGATTAACTTTTTAACCTGTTGCAATGCCGGCGCAAACATCATTTTAAAGCCGGTCTGAAAAAAGGTGTTGCCTTTTTTTGCCGCCGCCGTCAATAAACCGAGCTGCTGATACGACGCCGCCGGAGGTTTTTCCAACCAAACCGGAATTCCTCTTTCCAAAAACTGCGGAATTATTTCCGGATACAGCGGATTTCCGGTTTCCGGCGAAAAGCCGATAATCACCAGCAGGGCATCGTATTTTTCCGGAAAAGCCTTAAGCAGTTCGTCGGTCGAGCTGCACCAGTTTGCCACACCGTGATACTTGGCAAACAACTCCGCCTTTTCCGCGTTTTTATCGCAAAAGACGGTCAGCACCGCGTCCGGAATATAACGTATTGAAGGCAAAATATTGCGATACACATGACTGCCGCAACCCAAAACGGCCAGCCGCACCGGCTTTTCCACTTCGATAATTTCTCCTTCGATACCCAGCAATTTCATTAAAGTAACCTTTCCATATCTGCCGTTATTTCATCAATCCGTGCCGCCGGAAAAGAAAAACAGCGTTCAAAATACAATCTTTGCTTCTCTGCCAAACTTTTGCGATATGCCCTGCCAGCAAGAGCCGCCAAAATTGCGGTGTATTTCTGCTTTAATGCCGCAAAAACCGCACCGTTTTCGTTGTGCAGAATATCGGCAATATGCTCATACAGCGCCGTAATATCGCTTTCTTTCATCCCCTGCAGATGCTTAATAAACGGTGTCAGCATCTGCCCCGGAAAAATCTCCTCCGGATTTTCGACATGTCCGGTGAGTGCGCGATAATTCGGCCAATGTCCGTCGTGCTGTTCCGGCAAAAATATCAGCGGTTTGTCATAAGCCCGACTCTCATAAAAAGTAGTCAGCGACGGCGGAGCAACTATCGCCGAAGCGGAACTGATTGTCTCGTAATAATCGCGATAATTCAGATGTTTGCACAAAACCGGCGGGAAACCGGTCTGCCTGATAATCTCCGCGAGATTTTTCATCACAAACGGATGACCGATAATCAGCAGGCGGTTTTCCTCATTTTGCAAAAATTCGCCGAAACCGTCTTTGGTAACCCCGAGAATCAATTTGCAATAATCCAACACGTTTTCCGGTTTGACAATCGGATTAAATTGCCCGCAAAAACTCAGCACTGCCGTATTGTTATCCGATTTTTTCGCCGCGGCAAATGAGGCATCGACAATCGGCGCCACAATCTTTTTATGCGGAATATATTCAATATTGCGCGAGGCTTTTTCTTCGTCAAAACACGCCTGCAAATACGAAATCAGAGCGTATTTATGAGCCAAATATTGTTGCTCGTGCGGATGCGTATTTTGCCCGATATAAGCCAAATCTTCCAATGTTTGCACCGGCAGATTATCCAAAAAATCAATCCGCTCCGAACGCCAATCCCAAAACCAATACAGGCTGTCGATCAAAACCACCGGCACCTTATAAATGTGCGCCATCAACACAATTTTCGGCTCCATCACGGAAACCACCGCATCATAATACTTATCGCTTATACGCTGCTCAATCATACCGCGTTGCCGATTATCGTAAACATTTTGAAAGATATTTCTCCGCGTGTTGGCCAGCTCGTAAGCCGTTCCGGTGCCGATAAAATCTATCGCGATATGCGGGTTATCCCGCCGCAACAACGAAGCTACAACCGCCCCCTTTGCCGCCGGACCGAACCCGAAACCTTGTGCCGAAACCAGAACTCTTTGCATTCCCCTACCTTTTTCTTAAAGCCGTAAACCAAAACTTTTGCGGCACGTCTTCTTTGCCGGCCACCGGTATATTGTCAAACACATACATTTCCTCAACATAAAAATCCGCCAAAAACGTGTTCAATATATCATCGGAAGTCAGCCTTATCGGCCCGTTACCGGAAGTTGACGGCGGCATCAAATAAGAAAAACCGCGCATAAAATAGCGACCACCGCTTTTCAGGCAATATTTCACGGCATTTTTGTATGCTTGACGATCTTGCGGCAAAATATGATGAAAACACCCTTGGTCCGTGACAATATCAAATGCGCCCGCAAATTCTTTCAGTTGCTCGATTTCCAAAAAATTCTGCACTCTGAAATCAACCTTGGTATCCAGGAGGGCCGCATATTTTTCGGCCTTAGCGATAATGGCAGGGTCGGCATCTACTGCCGCCACCCGGTGTCCGTGCCTAGCCATAAACACCGCCTCGGTACCGAAACCGCACCCGACATCCAAAATACTCATGCCGGTCGGAATTTGCTTATTGATAATCTTTTTCAATATTTCAATCCCCACCGCACCGGTCACCCACGGCACATTCTCAAGTGTTGCCTTATCGTGATACACTTCGTTAAAGTATTGCTTTACCGTTCCTTTATCTGTATGTATATCCGCCATATTCTATCCTTTATTTTTGATTAATTGCGAGAAATAGGTATCTTTTTTAACCACCGCCGGCAACCCGCAGCGCCCGACCAGGCAATCCGGAATTTTCAGCGTTCCGTCCTCCTGATACATACATTCGAGCAAAGCGGCAAAAACCCGCGGGATGGCAAAGCCCGGAGTATTATAGGTGTGTACGTATTTTTTCTCTCCCTCCGGTGTAAGATAAGTCGCGTTAAGGCTGCACGCCTGAAACGTGGCGCGATAGCTCAAGCTCGAAATCTCCAGCCATTTTTTAAGCCCCGGCGCATAAATTTCGTAGTCGCACGTAAATGAGCCGGCTTGCCCCATATCACCGGTACAGAGCAACAATTTTCGCCACATAAAGCCCAATTTTTCCAGCAAATTCTCCAACATGGCCGACAAGCTGTCCAACACTTCTTCCCACTGGTCTTCCCGACAAACGGTAAACGATTCCACTTTGCCGAATTCGTGCAGATTGGTATATAAGTCAATTTCCCGTCCTCTCTCAACACGGAAAGATCTGGCAAAGCCGACAACTTTCATCGGCAATTCATCGTATTCAAATTTACGATTTCTGATTAAGCTTGTTTCCTGCATCTCGATTGTCGGGTTCAAATACAGAGATGTGCCTTCAATCTTATAAACGTTATGCTGATGCTTCGGAAACGAACCGGCCATAAAAAACGTACGCTCGTGCGTCAAAATCGGCATTGATATTTCGTCGTAACCGTAATCGGCATGATGGTCAAGCATCAACCCGATGAGAGCCCTTTCCAACTTCGGCCCCACCCCCGACAAAACCGGAAATCCCATTTCGGCGATGGTTTCGTTCATAGACTTGGAAAAAATTCCGAACTCGGCACCGATTTGCTCATAATTCTTCTTTGTTTGATATGTTTTCGGAGCAGACTCTTTTAGTATGATATTCTGTTCCGAAGAATTCCCCAACGGTACTATTTTATGCGAAACGTTAGGCAGGCTCAAATACAGCGCCAACATTTTGCCGATTTCATCCTGCGGATTATTCACCTCCTGCAGCGTCATATATCGCGCCCGATCTTCCAGTTCTTCGGTCGGCGGCAAGGTCATCGTCTCCGCAACTTTTTTATATTGTGCCAGAAAGTTCTTAAACATCTCCAAACCCTTGCGTGCTTCCATCGCCGCGCACAAACTCTCATAATTGGCCGGATTTACCAAATAGTCTAAAGAAATCATCTTTGATTATACCCTTTCTTGAAAGAAATTACGTTAATCATGGCTGCAATATACACCACGGTATAAAATACTGTCAATACGTTACGAACATTTCGGTAAATAAAAAAAGGAATTTTCCGCCCAAACCGAAAAATTCCCTTTTTATTACTATCAAACTTCTTAAGATGCGGCTGGGTGAACAGCTTGTTCGATTTGCTTCGTTTTCTTTTGCAAATAACCGTCCAGCTTGGTGCCGACAAACCGTTTTACCTTTTCCGGCACGCCGTAATATGCTTCGGCCACACTGCCGGTAATCGCTGCCAACGTATCGGAATCGCCGCCGACGGATATCGCATTGCGAATTGCATCTTCAAAATCGGTCGATTCAAAAAACGCCTCCAATGCCTGCGGCACCGTTTCCTGACAAGAGGCTTTGAAAACATAAAACGGCCGAATTTCATCAAGCGTAAAGCCGAGCGGATAATAATTTTGCACGATGTATTCCTTGATTTCTTCCTTGCTTTTTCCCTGCAAAGCCAAAAAAATTGCCGTCGCCGTCGCTTCCGCCCCTTTAATTCCTTCCGGATGATTATGCGAAATCGCCGTAACTTTATAAGAAAGCTCCTTAACCTCATCCAAAGACTTGGCAAAATAGGCCACCGGGCTTATTCGCATGGCCGCCCCGTTGCCCCACGAGTTATACGGCTCGCTGTAGTCTAATAACCATTGTTCAAAACGCGCGCCATCGCCGGCATTGGGATATTTTCTGCCCAATTTTAGCATCTGTTTTATTGCCGCTTTACTCAAATCGGCATAATCGCCCGCACACTCCACCAAAGCCGAACCCACGGCAATCGTCATCACCGTATCGTCCGTAAAAAACGAAAACTCGTCATATAATTCAAAGTCCTTGGTTTTGATATTATCCCATTCGTAAATACTGCCGACAATATCGCCGAAAATAGCCCCGTACATCATTTTTGTTCTCCTTTTAGTTAGTTGTTTATCGGGGTGGCCAACAAGTAGAGTTAAATAACCACCGCACACCAAACGATTAACACACAACAACTCTCAAATCAAGCATATTTTTAACAACCATGCCAAAATATGACATACATTGAGAAATTTACTCTTGCTTTCGGAAAAGAAACGTGCTACAAAATATTCAACAGAGGTTATTTAAGCCAACTTGTTAGCCTCTCAAAACAACTAACTAAAACGGAGACATACCATGAATTTACAAGATTACCGTCGGCACTATGCTGACCTTTATAACAAAATAGAAACAGCCAAACAGGAATTTACCGGCGAACTCACGGCCACCCGTGAGACCTTCGATAAACTCTATCGGCAACAGCAGGAAATCGACAAGCGCTGGTTTGTGGCTAATTTGGATTTTTTCCTGAAACACAAAGCACGCTTTCAATCTTCTTCCGGCCTTGGCGAAATTATTATAGATTTTTTCACGCTTGATTATTTTGCCGGCTTAGTCGGCGGGTTCGGCTTTTGCAGCGGCCGCGAATGTAAGGTTTATCTCAAAGACCTGCTCCGGCTCTGGGACGAAGGATTCACCTATCGCGGATATCCGATAGTCGGGTACGAAAGTTACACCCATCACGGCAGAAAAATCATAATAAGCTACATCAAAAACGGGCGCATAGAAGTTGCGAGCACCGGTTACCTGACGGGCCAAAATCCGCTGGAATTACCAAAGGAAATTACGGAAAAAGTCAAAAAAGTCGATGTCAGCAACAAATATCCGCATTGGCAAACCTATAAAACCATCGATGTAGTGCGCAACGTGCTGGACCAAAGCGGCTAAGCGCTTTGCTCGCAGCGCCGCTTGACAATTATGATAAAATGTGCTTATAAAGCGCAAAAACCAACAACTGAAAGGACTTATTATGAAAAAACAAAAACGCATAAAGAGCGGCCAAGAGCGATGTTTGCTGTTTGAGCTGTATCACAACGGGCTGTACCGCCACAAGGTTGTCGCTAATAAAAAGAAAAAGAACGACCGCAAAACCTGGCGCGCCAAACTCAAAGAGGGCTATCCTTTAAACATCCTTACACAGTGTGCTTAAACGATAGCCTTCTTTTTATCCCGCGGCTTAATCGGTTATTTTGCGGTTTGTGAATTGTTTGATATTAATTTATTAACAAAGTTTTTGTATTTAAAAGGAAAGAGGGATAGCCGATGAAAGAATTTATTAAAAATTCAAACAACGAAGATATATGCGTTCAAATCCATGAACCTATTACAAAAATTTCGCAACCGCAGTTGGCAATAATTTGCCACGGTATAACCGGCTACAAAGAGCAAGATGTTATTTTGCAAACGGCAAAGACTTTAACCGCTTGCGGTTATTATGTTGTTACTTTTGATTGCCGCAATTCGCGCGGTGAAAGCTTTAATAACCGCACCTGCGCAACCCTTTCATCGATGTATGATGATTTTAAAACCGTAATAAATTGGCTGAAAACACAGAATTTTTATATTGAACCTTTTGTATTGGCTGGTCATTCGTTGGGCGGTTCGGTTGTATTGAATTTTGCCGAGCAAAATTCGAATAAGGTGGAGAGTTTAATCTTGATATCCTCTATCTTTGACGGAAATGAACTGTTGCAAAACACCTTAAAAAGTTCTCCGGATTTTCTTCATCAACTTCAGAACGGCGGAATTATTCGCACCCGGAATAAGGTTGATTGCTATCTGGACGACACGTATTTACAAGATTTTTCAAACTACAATCTGTATGCTAATATTCACAACTTGCAAATGCCTGTTCTGATGATTACCGGCGACAAAGATACGGCTTCAACCGCCAGGGATAACGAACGTTTTTATAAATGCTTAAATTGTAAAAAAGAACTTTATATCTTACAAAATTGCTCGCATATCTACGATACGCCGCAAAATCAATCGGATTTAAATGACAAGATTACAAAATTTATAACATGTTGATTACAAGAACACTAACAGCAAAACCGCCCAAACGGGCGGCTTATTTTTTGAGCAAGAAACGATTGTCTTTCGCTAGCGCTCACGACCTGCGTCGCCTTTCAGCTTTTGCTGACCGGCATACTTCCGTCTGCCGGCGGCTCCTTGTCGAACGCTCTTTTCCGCGTTCTCATCACTCTGCCCTACTAAAAACAGCAAAACCGCCCAAACGGGCGGCTTATTTTTTTGAGCAAGAAACGATTGTCCTTCGCTAGCGCTCACGACCTGCGTCGCCTTTCAGCTTTGGCTGACCGGCATACTTCCGTCTGCCGGCGGCTCCTTGTCGAACGCTCTTTTCCGCGTTCTAATCTTCTGCCCCGCTAAAAACAGCAAAACCGCCCAAACGGGCGGCTTGCTGTTTTTGGCAGGGGCAGAACGATTCGAACGCTCGACACTTGGTTTTGGAGACCAATGCTCTACCAACTGAGCTATACCCCTATCATTTCGGAATTGCTTATAAAACATTTCGTTTCACAAATCAAGAACTTTTTTTATTATCCGCACATTTATCAATTTTCAACCCGTTTTTGTTTGTTTATTTTCTCTTATCCGTCATAATTTGGCGTAGCTCCGTGTTTAATTATTCTTGTAAAATTCAATAACACAAACACGGAGAAAACGCTATGGATGATCAGGAAATCGCCCGAATAAAGCAAAAAACATCGGCCTATATGGTCAAATGTTTTTATCATGATTTTATGCCGATGCTGGACCAAATCAAAACCGATGTGGCGGCATTACACGTCGGCAAACAGGATAAACCTCTTCTTAACAACATCAACCGCCAGCTCAAGGATGCCGAAAGTCTGCTCCGCCAGCTTATGACGATTTCCGTCAAAAGGCCGATTGATGACGCGATTTGCGGCATTAAAGATACGCTGGTCATCGGCTCCTTAATAACGACTTTTCCCTACACCATGCGCGGGCCGATTGCGATTATCTCCGACAACGGCAAATACATCCGCTGTCCGGCCTGGGGTATGGATAAAGTAATCTTAAAGTTCGATAAAGACTACGTTTATGTCCGCTCAAACAGCGCCGGAAAAGTAGATTTGTATGACAAGGAAGGCGTCAAAGTCAAAGAAGTCGGCGAAGAGGAAATAAAATGGTAAAAACCGGATTTAAATTTATTGATGAGTTGAACTGCCTCAATTCCGGCAATTTAATCTCAATTCAGGGAAATTGTTTTCAATACGAACAGTTTGCCATCAGTTTAATGCAGGGCATTTTAGACCATAATGACGGGTACATATTGCTGATGAATAAGTATGATTTCTATTCTTTAATTTCCGGTATTCTTGATAATAATTCCGAAGATGACGATAAAGCTCTGATTAGCGACAGAATATCAAAAAATAACATATTATCGCGAAACGGATTACCTGCTGATGCAGAAGTGTTGCTGATAAGTCTCCCCTTATGGGTAAAGCAGAAAAGATTTAAACATTTGCAAGATAAAAAACTGTTGGCTATCGTTGCCCCTATATATAAATTGAGGTATGATGTTACGGAAGAAACGGCAACGTTAATGTTAAAGGATATCGCGCAAATACTTAACGTTCCGGTTATTTGTGCGCAAAAAGATTCTTCCGACATTTTGCTTGCTGCGGATATGACTTTTAAGTTGACCGCCGTAAACGGTTATAAAGAGCCGATAGATATTGAGGCCGTTAGTCCGTCGGGCAATACGGTTTCGCAAATTCAAGCAAACATCTCATCTTTGAAATATACCGAATATCTGAAAGATTGCGATAAACTGTGGTTTTATGAGGAAGAAGTAAAATGAGATTCACAAATCTGTTCCGTAAAATATTTTGCTCGCGCGGTTCCAAAAAAGTTGTTATAGATACGGAAGCCACGGGTTTAAGGCCGGAAGACGGGCATAAACTGGTAGAAATTGCCGCTATCGAAATTGATGAAAACGACCGTCAGACCGGCGCGGTTTTTCATGCCTACATCAACCCTTTGCGCAAAGTGTCGGAAGAAGCCGCGGCAATACACACTTTGAATAACGAGTTTCTGCAGAATTATCCGACTTTTGATGCTTATAAAGACAGCTTTTTGCGCTTTATCAAAGGCAAAGAAATTATCGGCCACAATGTGCAATTTGATATAAAATTCTTAAATCACGAAATCGGTTTCGAGCTGCCGAACAAAATAACCGACACCTTACAGATGGCAAGAAAACACCTCCCGGGGCATAGGCATAATTTATGCGCTTTAAGCAAGTTTTTTAGGGTTAAAATCCGGAAATCTCCCTACAACGGCGCCCTGCTCGACGCTCTCTATATATGCGAAATCTATAAAAGGATGAAAAATGGGAAAAATAAAATTTGATATCGCCGGATGGAAAGAAAAGCTCCACAACGGCGCTGATATTAATCAACCGGATAAAAAAGGATGGACTGCTTTAGATTATGCAATTCGTGCCGATAGTATAGAAGGGGTTGAATTTTGTATTAATAAAGGCGCTGATGTTAATAGAGAAATTGAAAAGCATGACTATGCAACACCTTTACATCTTGCGGCAGAATATAGCAGAAAACCTGAAATGATTGAAATATTAGTAAAGCACGGAGCTAAGATAGATGCATTGGATATGTGCGAATATAGTCCGGTAAACTATGCTGCGTTTCATAATGCCAATCCGGATATTATTAAAAAATTGGTAGAATTGGGATCTGATATTAATGAATATAACGTTTTTCTTTCTGCTTTTCTATCGGCATGTTTGAGCAACCCCAATTTGGAAGTTATTAAAACAATTATAAGATTGGGTGCTGATTTTGATGTACAAGATGCTTTATGCTTTGCCGCAGTGAATAAAAATTTATATATCTTAAAATATATGTTAAAATTAGGCGGAGATATAAACACCAAGAGCAAAACGCTAGGAAAAGATTTTCCATTACATAATGCAGTTAACAATAAAAACCCCGAAGTCCTAAAATTTTTGCTTGAAAAAGGTGCATATAAGACTATCAATGCCAAAGACGAATTTGGAAATACACCCCTGATTTCTGCAATATTTCCTGGATATTTGGAAAATATAAAAATATTGCTTGAGGCCGGTGCAGATATATATGCTAAAAATGATAAAGGTAAAACATGTATCGACGAAGCTTGTCAGCATAAAAATTATAAAATTATAAAATTTCTTCTAATGCGCATTGAAGATATTGATATCAGGAAAAAATATGCATGGAATTTGATAAATCTGAGAAATAATGTAACCTCCCGGCTTATTTTAACCCTAAAGAAATGCAATATTGATGTGTGTGAATCGGTGGAATTGTCGGATTGGATATTTTGTTTGTGTGTTTATGAGCATAAAATTGCTAACGGAATGATTAAGGAGGGTATAAAACTTAATGTTTCCTCATCTGAATTATCATTCAGAATTTTAGATCATATGAACGGAATAACTTCAAAAATTCTAACATTAGTGTCTGATATTAATGTTAGGGACGAAAATCGAAACACCGTACTGTATGAGTTTATTAAACGTAACAATTTCCGTATAACGAAGGCACTAATTGAGGCCGGGACCGATGTTAATGTAAAAAATAACCAAGGCGAAACTCCGTTAAGTTATGCCGTAAAATATAAAGCCAAAGATAAAATAATTGACCTTCTGTTAGCCTATGGTGCCAAAGTTGATACAGAAGACAAAATGGTTCAATCGGCGGTAGCGGCCTTTCTGGAACGGCAGAAAAACAAACCATCTGCTACACAGTTGGGGCTACCAATTGACACGGAAAAAGAATAATAACCGCGTTGACAAGCAAAAAATATTGAAATAGGATTTTGATAACAAATATAAGGAATTAGGACTATGAGTAATGATGTAGAAAATTGCCCAGCAGAAGAATTTGTGAAATTATGTTTTGCGGATGATTCTGGAAAATATAAAAATGAAGACGGATATAGATTTTGGAAAAATTTTGCAAAACCAGAATTAAGAATAGATGTGTGGGAAGATGGTTGTCCTAAGATTTATAACTACGCAAAGAGTTATGACGCCTTACCTGATCCGGATGTTAACAGCTATAATTTGTATGAAGCACATATTAGAGTATGGAATATTCAACACAAAAAATCAAATAATGAGAATATTCAAGATATTAAACGTAATGGAAGATGTCGCTGTGAAATAGTAACACAAGATGATAAAATAATTTTAGGTAGTGATTCCATTATGAGTATTTATTGGCATAGAACTTATGGTAATACACCTCAAATAATGAAGAAAATTAGTGAAGATAAAACTAACTTACTCAAAGAAATAAAAGAATTGCAAACAAGATTGAATTTATTTGGCGTTGAGAAAGCGAGAATTGAGAAAAAGAGACATTACAATGCTAGCTATCCCTTATATAAAGAATTCATTTGGTATTATTTGCAATATTCCAATACAATCGGTGGATTTATGCTATTTCCGCGACACGATTGCTCAATAAATCAGGCGCGAGGAATGTCTGATAGGATTCAAGACCGTTTTGATTTAACGCTCGAATGCATCAGGAGAATGTATGAAAGCGGATTTCCTACAGGTAGTAATCCTTTATTTGATATGTCAAAAGAAGATAAAGAGTATTTCGAAATGTTTGGTTCATTTGAAAATTACGCAAAATTTTTCTGCTTAAATAAAAGTTATGATGGTAAACATAATTGGGTAACCGAAGATTGTTCTGCTGTTTATGATTTAATGAGTGAAAACGGAGAGGATACATTATCAAAGGAAGGATGGCCAACAGAAATTTTACATTGCGATTACAAAAGTGAAGAAAAAATTGCAAAATGGTGGACATTTTACCGCAATATAATGAGTCGCCTGGATGCTCGCAATCAACAAATTGCCGAGCTCTTATCAAATAATTCCGTCAAAGATCTATAAAAACGGCTCCGGATAGATAGCACCGCCGTCTTTAATCAGCTTTCCTTGTTCGCGCTTGATTTTATAATCGGATTCGGCGCCGACGTTACGCTCGAAAATCGCGCCGTAATTGCCGACAATCGCCACCGCCTGGTCGAGCCACTTCGGGAACAGCCCCAAACCGTTCCACAGCTGCGGATTATCGCCCATCAGGTTGCGAATTTCCGGATTGTTGTGTCCGCGGAAAAAGTTCAGATTTTTAGCATTCATTCCGTATTGTTCCGCCAGCTGCAGCCCGTTGATAACCCACTTCACGGCCAAGCCGAAATCGTTATTGCCGCGCGCCACCGACGCCATTACCGGCGCCACCGAAATCGGTTCCGGAAAGATTTTGAAATTGCTTTTCGCCATCGCCTGCTTCATACCGCTGAGATAAACCGCACCGGCGGTTGCCATATCGCACCGCTTGAGCAAAAATCCCTCGCGCATGGCCTTTACCGTCGGAAACGGCAGAGTTTTTGCTTCCAAATTGTGCTCGTTGTTGAATGTTTCAAAGTTGCGGGAATAATCGGTTCCCTCGGCTACACAGATTTTTTTGCCGATAAAATCTTCATTTTCTTCCCCGTCTTTTTCCGACATCATCAGCATCTGCGGCTCATAATACAACACCCCGACCGGCATAATGTTTTTGCTTACTTCCGAGCGGGCCGATATCGGTGCACCGCTGAGCATAACGTCTATCCGTCCGGAATTGAGCGCACGCGACACCTCATCGGCTTCAACATTTACCATTTCGATATGGTCGGCATCGCCCACCACCGCCAAAGCGATGGCCTTGCAAAAATCAGCGTCAATACCGTGCCACATATCGTCTTCGCGATAGGCAAAACATTTGAGTTGCAGATTCGTGCCGCAACGGATTCGGTCGCGCTGTCTTATCCGCCGCATAGTGGATATCCCCTGCGCTTCCTGCTGTGCCTTTTGTATGGCCATAAATTCTTCCCGTTCTGCCCGTTTTTCCTTATTTTCCGGATTAACTGCCGGCTGCACCACCGGTCTGACCTGGGCCCCCGACAACACCTTTTGCGCCTGAGCTTCAAAACCGGTAAATCCGGCTAAAACGACTAATAAACTAAAAAACACTTTCATTTTTTTTCCAGTATGCTAAAATGGTTTTGTACGATGATAACACCGGAGGTTTTAAAATGAAGTTAAAACATTGTTTGTATTTGATGTTTTTTTTGCTCGGCACCTTGTTGTTGCCGACACTCGTCCGTGCCGCGGAAAACTTCACCTCCGACGAAGCCAAAACCTGGGCCGACAATAAAGGCCGCGAAGTTTTGGAAATTCTGACCTCGGAAAATTCGGCGGAAAAATATCAAAAACTCGATGAAATTTTGCAAAACGATATTGATATGGACCACGCCGCCCGCTTTGTTATCGGCAAATATTGGAAACAAATGACGGACGAGCAACGCACCGCTTATCTCGACATTTTTCAAAAATACACCGCCGCCCTTTATAAGAGTTATCCGCTTGATTTGGATAAAGGTGCCGTTACCTACGCCATTGATAAAGTTTTGGCCGATAAACAGTTGCAAAACGTATATTGCACGGTGTATGTCAAAGCCGTTGAAAACAATGTTGACGATGCTTCCAAGGGCGGAATTCACGTTATTTTTTCGCTGGTCAAAAATGACGGCAGAATCCGGGTGCGCGATTTAAAAGTCACCGAAACCAGCTTTTTGCTGGCCTATCGCGAGCGCTTCTATAAAATGTTGCACGAAGACGATGACGACGATATCGACTGGTTTTTGGAAGATTTAAGACAAATCACCGCCGATCTGGAAAAAGAAAACGCCGCAAACAAAGTTCGCTGACCGTCTATTCAGGCAGGTTGCTTTTTGCCTTGATTTTATCCCATATCAATTTGGCGGCCGAACTCAAGCCGTTGTCTTGCGGGGCCCTCTCGGTCGCAGCGTTGCCGCCGGAAACTCTTTGCCGCAGTTGTGCCATCTTATTTTCCAGCGCTTTATTGCTGAAAAACAGCGGTTCCTCATTAAACGAAACCTTATGCTCGCCGTAGGTTACGGTCTTGGCGCCGGAAATTTTTTCATCCGTCCCGAAATTGCTGTGCATTTTGCTGATTTTAACATTTTCGAGCGCCGCCTCCCCGCAATATTTCAAGGCAATATTCTGCGTATGCAAAACTCGGCCGTTTATCACAACTTCGCGCTCATTTTTGGCCACAGCCTTAATCAGCGCATCATAATTTTCGCGAAACTCCGGATTACAACGGCAAAAATAATCATTGACGCTCTGCGTTATTTCCGAATCTTCGGCCCGCGTGGTTTCCATATATTTTTTCTTTTCGTTGCCGACGCCGTCGCTCATCAGCAAAACCGGACAATGTTTTTCTTCATCCCAGGCAATACCTTTATAGCTGTTGCCGGCGGAATCCTTAAAAGTAAAATTGCCGTCGTTGAAAATATGCTTTTGCGCTTCCCAAAAATCGAGCCAAATCGAACGATCGCGCCCGCGATTTTTGTTGGGATGTTGTTCGTTATCCAGCTGAAAATCCGGATATTTAACCGCATCGGCCGGAATCGTAATTTCCACTTTCAAAGCATTACCGTCTTTCAAGGTCGTATCCAACCCGAAAGTTTTTTTGGCCCACTCGGCATCGGCGCCGATAGCCCAACCGGCAAAGCATTTGTTTGCCTGTTCTTCGTTGGTCCAGCAATAAAAACCGGAAGATTGCCCGCCGTAACCGGTACCTGCCGCCGCCTTAATTCCCTGCTCAAACGAACGCGCTCTATCCTCCGACGCATCACGGGATATATGATAAAAATGAAATTCCTCTTTTTTGCCGGAAATCGCCGCCAGTATCATATCTTTAACACCGGCGCCGTTCGGGTTAAGCAAACGCCCGTATTGGTCGAATTGCTCCTCGGCCGACATAATGTTTTCCGGTGTTTTTTCGTCGCTCATGGAATATCTCCCTTGGCATGGTTGCTCTGCATACTTTATTTGTAGCATTATTGGTCGATTTTGTCAATCGTTTTCCATGGTTATATATACTTTTTTAATCCCAAAAATTTATCCGCCGAGTGCATTTTAAGGTTGAATTTACGAAGTAAAGTCTTTATTATGCCGTAATTAACAAACAAAATTTAGGTATAAAAATGTCAGAAATTAAAGTAAGATTTGCCCCGAGCCCTACCGGTTTTATGCACATCGGCAACACGCGAACGGCGCTGTTTAACTGGCTCTTGGCTAAAAAACTGGGCGGAAAGTTTATGCTCCGTATTGACGATACGGACTTTGCCCGCTCCAAAAAAGAATACGAAGATGCCATGCGCGAAAGCCTGAAATGGCTCGGTTTCGATTGGTGTGAAGAAGCCCGTCAGTCCGCGCGTTTTGAACGCTATGACGCCATGCGCGACAAGCTCATCGCCGAGGGCCGCATTTATCCGTGCTACGATACACCGGAAGAATTGCAAATCAAACGCAAACGCGCCATGGCTAAAGGCGAAGCCCCGATTTATGATCGTCAGGCCTTGCGCTATACGCCGGAAGATATTGCCAAATTTGAGGCGGAAGGCCGCAAACCGCACTATCGTTTCAAGCTCAATCCGGGCATAATCGAATGGGAAGATATTGTGCGCGGTCATTGTCAATATGAGGCGGAAAAATTAAGCGACCCGATTATCATTCGCGAAGACGGCAGTTATCTTTATCACTTCCCGTCCTGCATCGACGATTCCGATTTCGGCATTACCCACATTGTGCGCGGCGAAGACCACGTTACCAACACCGCGGCGCAAATTCAGATGTTTGAAGCCATCGGCGGCAAAGTTCCGACTTTTGCCCATCTGCCGCTTTTGACCGGCGTTGAAGGCAAGCTTTCCAAGCGTTTGGGCAGTTTGGGTGTGCGCGAACTCAAAGCCGAAGGAGTGGAAGCTCTGGCCATCTGCTCGTTCTTGGCTAAACTCGGCACTTCTGATGCCATCGAGCCGTATTACTCTCTTGATGAACTGGCGCAATCGCTCGATTTTGCCAAACTCGGCCGCTCACAGCCGAAGTTTGACGAAGAAGAACTCAAACATTTCAACACCAAATTCGTGCGTTCTCTGCCTTATGCGGCGGTAAAGGACCGGGTTGACGTCAGCGAAGAATTCTGGAACAAAGTGCGCCCGAATTTGAACGTGGTTGACGACATCAAAGCCTGGGCGGATATCTGCCATAAAGAAGTTACGCCGATTATTGAAGATAAAGCGCTGACCGATTTGGCTGCTTCGGTATTACCGCCGGAACCGTGGGACGAAAGCACCTTCAATGCGTGGCTGAATACGGTTAAAGCGCAAAGCGGCAAAAAAGGCAAAGACTTGTTCCACCCGATTCGCAAGGCTCTGACCGCACTTGACAACGGACCGGAGCTGAAAACGCTGTTGCCGCTCATCGGTTTTGATAAAACCTTAAAACGTCTTAAAGGCGAAAAAGCATAACAAAGGAAAAAATATGACACAAATTTATTTGCACGATACTTTAAAACAACGCAAAGTCCCGTTCACTCCGATTGATGAAAACAATGTGCGGATGTATGTTTGCGGCCCGACCGTTTATGACAAAGCCCATCTCGGTAACGCCAAAACGCCGGTAGTCTACGATGTTTTGTATCGCCTGTTGTGTTATGTTTACGGCAAAGAGCACGTAACCTACGTTTCCAACATTACCGATGTTGATGACAAGATTTTGAACAAACACAAAGAAACCGGCAAGTCCATCCGCGAAATTACCGAACAAACCTATAATTGGTACATTGAGGATATGGCTAAGCTCAACGTTTTGGCGCCGAATTATCGTCCGCGTGCCACCGAATATATTGCCGATATGATTGAGCTGGTCAAAAAACTGCTCGCCAACGGCCACGCTTATGAAGCGGAAAAACAGGTGCTGTTTGATGTTGATTCCATGCCGGCGTATGGCCGTCTTTCCGGCCGTTCGATGAAAGAAATGCTGGCCGGCGCTCGCATTGAAGTCGCCGATTATAAAAAGAATCCGGCCGACTTTATTTTATGGAAACCGTCGGATGCCGACCAACCGGGTTGGGACAGCCCGTGGGGTTACGGCCGTCCGGGTTGGCATTTGGAGTGCTCGGCGATGAGCTCCAAGTTGCTCGGCAACGATTTTGATATTCACGGCGGCGGCTCCGACTTGATTTTCCCGCACCATGAAAACGAATTGGCGCAGTCTTGCGGTGCATTTCCGGGCACCAACTTTGCTCATTATTGGGTGCATACCGGTATGCTGATGATAAACGGTGTCAAAATGAGTAAATCGCTCGGCAATTTTTACACAGTTGATGAAATCCTGGCAAAATATCCGGCCGAGGCTTTGCGTCTGTTGTTTTTAACCACGCACTATCATCAGCCGTTTAACTTTACTTTTGAGGGGTTGCAAAATGCCAAGAGCGTGCTGGATAAATTCTATAACGCCCTTTTGAAAAATGCCGACGTACCGACCAAAGAAGTTGCGCCGAACCCGAAAGTGGTGGAAGCGCTGGCCGATGATTTGAACACCCCGCTGGCTTTGTCTTATTTGCACGAAACCGTCAATAACCTGAATAAGGCCGAAACCGCCGAAGAACGCTCGGCCCTCAAGTCCGAACTGTTGGCCGATGCTTATATGCTCGGGCTGTTGTATAACGAGCCGGAAGCGTGGTTCAAGGGCGAAAACAATGACGAAGCGGCCGAAATCGAGGCGCTGATTCAGCAGCGGGCCGAAGCCAAAAAGAATAAGGATTGGGCCACCGCCGACGCCATTCGCAATTCGCTCAAGGAGCGCGGCATCATCTTGGAAGATTCCCCGTCCGGCACCACTTGGAAGAAAGCCTGAGAGCAAAAGAGAAGGACATAAAAAAGCCACCCGCAAAGGGTGGCTTTTTTTATTGGTGCCGACAGAGAGACTCGAACTCCCGACCCACTGATTACAAATCAGTTGCTCTACCAACTGAGCTATGTCGGCGCTTAATTCGTAACACTTATATCTGATGTTTTTGCGCTTGTCAATATACTTTTTGCGCCCCGGTGTTTTTTCCGCTTTTTACCGCCGCACACACAACAAATTCCGATTATTGCAGATTTTATTTGACATTTGCCCGCCGCTTTTTTAAGTTATCTCCAAAGGAAAAAATATGCGTTACAAAATTACGATAGAATATGACGGCACCAATCTCGTCGGCTGGCAAAAACAGCGCGAAGGGCCGAGTGTGCAAGAATATTTGGAGCGAGCCATCTTCGTTTTTTCGCACCAAACCACCGAAGTTTTTGCCGCCGGACGCACCGATGCCGGAGTGCATGCCTTAGGGCAAGTGGCGCATTTTGACTTGGATTTGGACTTGAGCGAATATAAAATGCAGGAGAGTCTGAACGCCCTGTTGCGCGAATTGCAGGCGCCGGTCGCCGTGCTCAAAACCGAAAAAGTCGGCGCCGATTTTCATGCCCGCTTTTCCGCCAAAGGCCGCGGTTATATTTATCGAATTTTGAACCGTCGCGGTCCCAGCCCGCTACTTGTCAACCGCGTCTGGCACGTCACCTATCCGCTTGATGTCGAAGCCATGCAAAAAGGGGCACAATATCTGCTCGGCCATCACGATTTCAGCTCGTTCCGCGGTTCCGGCTGTCAGGCCAAATCGCCGCTCAAAACTCTGGATAAATTGGATATTGCCAAAGTCGGCGACGAGATTATTTTTACGGTGGAAGCGCGCTCGTTTATTTATCATCAGGTACGCAATATGGTCGGTACGCTGATGCAAGTCGGTAACGGTCAACTAAAGCCGGAAGATGTTAAAACCATTCTGGAAGCCTGCGACCGTAAAAAAGCCGGCGTCAGTGCGCCGGCTTACGGGTTATACCTAAACAAAGTTATGTATTAAGCCTCCATCGACTTCCCGCGGCTGCCCTGAGCTTTGGCCGGGTATTTCTTTGCCGCCTGAGTCATTGCATCATGCAACGCACCGGCATCGGCCTCCAATTTGACTTCCTG